>NZ_JBYIVZ010000023.1:0-150642 GCF_057710365.1 Streptomyces sp. bgisy027 | reverse complement strand
GGCGCTCAGAAGCGGGCAACCACCCACGACCCGCACTGGGAACGAGAGAGCAACACCCTCGAAATCAACAAACTGTCAAAGGAGTCTACGGTCCGCGTATGACAACCGCACACCCCGTCGACGAGGTCCCACCCGCCCGGCAGCTCGCCGCCTTCGGCCTCCAGCACGTCCTCGCCATGTACGCCGGTGCCGTCGCCGTCCCCCTCATCGTCGGCGGCGCCATGAAACTGCCACCCGCCGACCTGGCGTATCTGATCACCGCCGACCTGCTGGTGTGCGGTATCGCGACCCTGATCCAGTGCATCGGCTTCTGGCGCTTCGGCGTACGGCTGCCCATCATGCAGGGCTGTACGTTCGCCGCCGTCTCCCCGATGGTGCTGATCGGCACCACGGGCGGCGGACTCCCGGCGATCTACGGCTCGGTGATCGTCGCGGGACTGGCGATCATGCTGCTGGCCCCGGTCTTCGGCAGGCTGCTGCGCTTCTTCCCGCCCCTGGTGACCGGCACGGTGATCCTGATCATCGGCCTCTCCCTGCTGCCGGTCGCCGGCAACTGGGCCGCGGGCGGCGCCGGTTCGGGGGACTTCGGGGAGCCGAAGAACCTCGCGCTGGCCGCCTTCGTGCTGGCCGTGGTGCTCGGCGTGCAGCGGTTCGCGCCGGTGTTCCTCAGCCGTATCGCCGTACTGGTCGGCATCGTGGTCGGACTCGCGGTGGCCGTTCCGTTCGGCTTCACCGACTTCGACGGTGTGGGCGAGGCCGACTGGCTCGGCATCAGCACGCCGTTCCACTTCGGGGCGCCCACCTTCGAGTTCTCGGCGATCGCGTCGATGCTGGTGGTGGCGCTGGTGACGATGACCGAGACGACCGGTGACCTGATCGCGGTCGGCGAGATGACCGAGCGCAAGGTGGAGCCGCGTTCCCTGGCGGACGGCCTGCGCGCCGACGGCCTGTCGACGGTGCTGGGCGGCGTCTTCAACACCTTCCCGTACACGGCGTACGCGCAGAACGTGGGTCTGGTCGGCATGACCCGGGTGCGCAGCCGCTGGGTGGTGGCGACCGCGGGCGGCATCCTGGTGCTGCTCGGCCTGCTGCCCAAGCTGGGCGCGGTGGTGGCGGCGATACCGGCGCCGGTGCTGGGCGGTGCGGGCCTGGTGATGTTCGGGACGGTCGCCGCGAGCGGGCTCAGGACCCTGGCCGGGGTCGACTTCAAGGGCAACGACAACCTGACGGTGGTGGCCGTCTCGGTGGCCGTGGGCATGCTGCCGGTCGGGGTGCCGGCGATCTACGAGAAGTTCCCCGACTGGTTCCAGACGGTGATGAACAGCGGCATCAGCGCGGGCTGCCTCACGGCGATCGTGCTGAACCTGCTCTTCAACCACCTGCCCGCGAGGGCCGGTTCAGGCGCCCCCGACGCGGGCGGCCTGCCGGGCGGCGGCGTCGAGAAGGGCGTCGAGCAGCCCCGGGAAGAGGCCGTCTAGGTCGCCCTTGCGCAGGCCGTTCATCTTGGCGGTGCCGCGGTAGATCTGCCGGATGACCCCGCTCTCGCGCAGCACCCGGAAGTGGTGCGTGGTGGTGGACTTGGTGACCGGCAGGTCGAAGTGCGAACAGGAGAGCTCGTCGCCGACGGCGGCGAGCTCTCGCACGATGTACAGCCGCAGCGGGTCGGACAGCGCGTGCAGCACGCCCTCGAGACGGATCTCCTCGCGCGCCGGGTGCGGGAGGTCTCGGCTGCTGACAGCTGGGCTGGTCACGGCGGCTCCACTTCGTCGGGTTCCCTCGGCCGGCCCGCCTTGCCGACGGGCCCTGCCATTGTACGAGACCTCTCGTAGTTTGACATCTGCCGTACTACGATGCCTATCGTACGAGCCGACGACTGGTCCCCGCGACGAATGGAGTCCGCCGTGAGCGCGCTCTTCGAGCCCTACGCCCTGCGTGAAGTGACGATCCCGAACCGGGTGTGGATGCCCCCGATGTGCCAGTACTCGGCCGCACCGGAGGGCCCCGACACGGGCGCCCCCGATGACTGGCACTTCGCGCACTATGCCGCCCGCGCGGCCGGCGGCACGGGGCTGATCGTCGTCGAGGCGACCGGCGTCAGCCCCGAGGGCCGGATCTCCCCGTGGGACCTGGGCATCTGGAACGACACCCAGGTCGAGGCGTTCCGCCGGATCACGCGCTTCCTGGTGTCGCAGGGCACCGTACCTGCGATCCAGCTGGCCCATGCCGGCCGCAAGGCCTCGACCGACCGGCCCTGGAAGGGCGGCGCGCCGGTCGGGCCGGACTCCTACGGCTGGCAGCCGGTGGCGCCGAGCGCGATCCCCTTCGCCGAGGGACACCCGGTGCCGACGGAGCTCACGGTCGACGGGATCCAGGAGGTCGTGGGCCGGTTCGCGGACGCCGCCCGCCGTGCCCTCGCCGCCGGGTTCGAGATCGCCGAGATCCACGGCGCCCACGGCTATCTGATCAACGAGTTCCTGTCCCCGCACTCCAACCACCGCACCGACGAGTACGGCGGCTCGTACGAGAACCGCACCCGCTTCGCCCTCCAGGTCGTGGACGCGGTGCGCGCGGTGTGGCCGCAGGACAAGCCGCTGTTCTTCCGTATCTCGGCGACCGACTGGCTGGAGAAGGACGGCTGGACCGCCGACGACACCGTCCGCTTCGCCGCGGACCTGAAGGCCCACGGCATCGACCTGCTGGACGTCTCGACCGGCGGCAACGCCTCCGGCGTCCACATCCCGGTCGGCCCGGGCTACCAGGTGCCGTTCGCGGCGCGCGTGAAGGCGGAGACCTCGCTGCCGGTCGCCGCCGTGGGCCTGATCACCGACGCCGAGCAGGCCGAGAAGATCGTCGCGAACGACGAGGCGGACGCCGTCCTCCTCGGCCGGGAACTGCTGCGCAACCCGTCGTGGGCCCGGCACGCGGCCCGGGAGCTGGGCGGGGACGTGCATGTGCCGGACCAGTACCACCGGTCCGTGTGATCGCCGTTCCGGCACCGAGGACGTCGACGTGGCCGGCGGGCTCGACCCTGGCCACGTCCGCGTTCCCACCGGTCAGCCCGCCGTACAGACCGTTCCGTCGAGGGTGAAGCCGCCCGGCGCCGCGCTGTTGCCGGTGTGGTGCGCCCGGTAGCCGATGCTGACGCTCGCGCCCGGCGCCAGAGCCGAGTTGTACGAGGCGTTCGTCGCCGTCACCGCGCCGGAGGACGGGGCGTACGTGGCTCCCCAGCCGTTGGTGATCGTCCGGCCGGTGGGCAGGGTGAAGCCGAGGCTCCAGCCGTTGACAGACGTGGAGCTCGTGTTGGTCAGGATCACGGAGGCGGTGAGGCCGGTGTTCCAGGTGTTGGTCGTGACGCCGACCTTGCAGGCGCCGGGCTGGGGCTGAGGGGTGGGGCCGCCGCCGTCGAGGCCGAAGAAGGTCAGGACTCGGGCGGCCATGCCGTGACCGTAGAGGTTGTGGCCGACGCCCTGGAGGCTGATCGCCTCGACGGGGGCTCGGTCACCGGTGCCGCCGTAGCGGGTGCGGGTCCAGCCCGGCCGGGGCGAGTCCGTGGCGGCCGGGGTCTGGCCGATGCCCTGGACGTTCGTCCACTGCTTGATCATCTCCCCGAAGTTGGGATGGCGCAGGACGTCGTCCTCGGTGCCGTGCCACAGCTGCATTCGGGGCCGGGGACCGGTGTAGCCGGGGTACGCGGCGCGGGCGGTGTCGCCCCACTGCCCTGCGGTGCGGGTGACCGTGCCCTGGGCGCACGCGCTGTTCCACTCGGAGCCGTCGGTGGTGGCGAAGCACCCGAAGGCAACGCCCGCGAAGGCGGCGCCGGCGGCGAACACGTCGGGGTAGTCGCCGAGCAGGACGTTGGTCATCATCGCGCCGGAGGAGATGCCGGTGACGAAGACGCGGCCGGTGTCGGCGTCGTAGGTGCGCGTGGCCCAGTCGACCATGGACCTGATGCCGACCGGGTCGCTGCCGCCGTCGCGCCTGAGCGCCTGCGGCGAGGAGACGTCGAAGCACTTGCTGCTGCGGGTGACGGACGGGTACAGCACGACGAAGCCGTACCGGTCGGCGAGCGTGGCGTACTCGGTGCCGTTGTACATGTCCGGGCCGGACCCGGTGCACCAGTGCACGGCCACCAGGACCGCGGGCTTCGCGGCCACGTTCTCCGGCACGTACACGTACATCCGCAGGTTGCTGGGGTTGGCGCCGAAGTCGGTGACCTCGGTGAGCGTGGCGGCCGGGACCGCGTCGGCCGCCTCGGTGCGGGCGCCCGCAGCGGGGGCGGCGACGAGCAGTGCCGCGAGCAGCGGCAGGAGGGCGGCGAGCAGTGCCAGGAACTGTCGTCTCACGGTCGTGCGGTGGGGGGTGGGCACGTCCTTGTGTCCCTTCTGATCGCGGCTCGTGGACGTCCTCTCACATGAAAAGCATGCGAGCCATCGGGCCGGCACGCGAGGGCATCGTGGCATGGCCACGCCCATCATGGAAGCGCTCCCACGACATCGGCGAGAGAGCCCTTACTCCCGCTCTCACCCGCCCCAGAAGTGGCTGAATTCCTCCGCGTAAAGCGTTGACCAGAAAGCGCTTACCCCATACGTTCCGTTCAGCAGTGTGACCGAGCCGCTCCACAAGACTCCAACATGGCCACTCCGCCCACACGCGATGTTCCATGTGCTGCACATGATTCATGTACATGATCGCGATGCCGCCCTGCGGCGGCACCGCACCGAAGAGCTCCGACCACCCCGAACCAAGCCCTGACCACCCCCCAATGGAAGAAGGCATCGGGACATGACCTCACCAGCACAGCCGCGCGCCCGGCGGCGCGCGCTGACCGGCGGCCTGGCCGCACTCGGCCTCTCGTCTGTCATGATCACGACACTCGGCGCGCCGCAGGCGAGCGCCGCGACCTGGCCGTCGGCCTCCGGCAGCCAGCCGGTGAGCGCGACCATCAAGGTGTCCGGCGTCCGGGACGGCGGCATGGTCCGCTACTACGGCAGCGGCGACCTGGCCGGCGACGGACAGGAGGAGGGCCAGGACCCGATCTTCGAGCTCGCGGCCGGCGCGACGCTGAAGAACGTCATCATCGGCGCGCCCGGCGCCGACGGCATCCACTGCGAGGGCAACTGCACCCTCCAGAACGTGTGGTGGGAGGACGTCGGCGAGGACGCCGCCACCTTCCGCGGCGGCTCGACCTACACCGTGACCGGCGGCGGCGCCAAGAAGGCCGCCGACAAGGTCTTCCAGCACAACGGGCCCGGCACCCTCAACATCTCCCACTTCGCGGTCAGCGAGTTCAAGACGCTGTACCGCTCGTGCGGCGACTGCTCCACGCAGTACACGCGCAAGGTCAACCTCAGCAACATCGAGGTGACCGGCACGGGGTCCACGGCCCGTCTGGTGGGCATCAACGTCAACCGCAACGACGTGGCGACACTGCGCGGCATCACGATCCTCAACGACTCCGGCCGCAAGGTCGTCCCGTGCCAGAAGTACAACAACAACACGGCGGTGGGCACGGGCCCCGACAGCACGAACTGCCTGTACTCCAGCTCGGACATCACCTACAGGTAGCCCCCGTTCGGAGGTAGTCCCCCACGGTGAAGGCGGCCGTCCGAAGTGCTCCCGCTCGGCGCTTCGGGCGGCCGCCGTGTGTCCTGGGACCGGCACGCGCGTGCGCCTCGGCCGGGCACGCGCGTGCCTCCCCGATCGGTCAGCGGCCCTCACGCGCGCGTACGTCCCGTGCCAGCTCCCGCCGGTAGTCGGCGTACGCGTCGCGCAGCCCCGCGCCGGGCCAGTCGGGCGGGAGGAACTCGGGGGGCAGTACCGGGTCGGCGAGCAGGTGCCGTACGACGGCCGCGAAGGCGGTGAAGCGGTCGGACGGCTGCCGCGCGCGGGCGACATGGGCGAGCAGGGCGTGCCCCGTGCCGGCCCAGGCGTCCAGCGGCCACAGGCTCGCGGCCAGTTCGTGCGGCGGGCGCTCCGGGCGGGCCGTGTAGTGCTGGGACACCTGGTCGAGGCCGGCCGGCAGGGTGCGGCGCAGGTTGGCCGGGCGCAGCCAGACGCCCTCGCGGAGTTCGGCGAGCCGCAGGCGGGTCAGCTCGGTGCGCAGTTCGGCGCGTTCGGCGGCGCCCCGTCCCGTGGCCGTGACCACGACCATCTCCCAGTCGCCGCCCCAGGGCCGGGTCCCGGGGTGGACGGCGTCGTCCTGGCGCCGCTGACGGTCCAGCAGCCGGTCGCTGAGCCCGTAGACCGTGTCCGTGCGCCGCAGGTCACCGGCGGCCGTCATCCGGCTGAGCGCCGCCCGCAGGGTCGACCCCGCGATCCCGAACGGCTCCACTCCGCTCACCAGGTCCTTCACCGGCAGCTGGGGCGGATGCAGGCCCAGCAGCAGGCTGAGGACGACCGAGCGGGCGGACAGAGGGCGCAGTTCCACCTCGCCGGCCTGCGGGGAGGCGTTGTTCGGCATGGCCAGGTACCTTACGTGCCGGCTCGGGGTATTACAGGATTGCTGCAACCGCAGCGACAGTGCAACACTGGCGGCATGGTCTCGATACTCGCGCAGGAGCAGTCCGGGCAGTACGCCACGCACGACGTCACCAACCAGCCCCCGCCCCTTGCGCCGTACGACGCGGCGCAGGACACGGCCCTGCTGGAAGGGCTGCACCGGGAGGGTGCCGGGTGGGCCGAGGAGGACATCCGGCGGCTCGGTGTGCGGGCCGGGAGCGCTCAGGCGCAGGAGTGGGGCGAGCAGGCCAACCGGCACGAGCCCGAGCTGCGGACGCACGACCGGTACGGGCATCGCGTCGACGAGGTCGAGTTCCATCCGAGCTGGCACCACCTGATGCGGGTCGCGGTCGGCGAGGGCCTCGCGGCGACGCCCTGGGCGGACGAGCGGCCGGGCGCGCATGTCGCCCGTACCGCCGGCGGAATGGTGTGGGGGCACACCGAGGCCGGGCACGGCTGTCCGACGTCGATGACGTACGCGGCGGTCCCCGTGCTGCGCCGGCAGCCCGAGCTCGCGAAGGTCTACGAACCGCTGCTGACCAGCCGGGAGTACGACCCGGGGCTGCGGGTGCCGACCGAGAAGCGGGGCCTGCTCGCGGGCATGGGGATGACCGAGAAACAGGGCGGCTCCGACGTCCGTACGAACACGACCACGGCGTGGCCGACCGCCGAGCCCGGCGTGTACACGCTGCGCGGCCACAAGTGGTTCACCTCGGCGCCCATGTGCGACGTCTTCCTGGTGCTGGCCCAGGCGCCCGGGGGTCTGTCCTGCTTCCTCGTGCCGCGTGTCCTGCCCGACGGCGGCCGCAACACGTTCCGCATCCAGCGACTGAAGGACAAGCTGGGCAACCGCTCCAACGCCTCCTCCGAGCCGGAGTTCGACGGCACCGTCGCGTGGCTGGTCGGGCCCGAGGGGCGGGGCGTGAAGACGATCATCGAGATGGTCAACTGCACCCGCCTGGACTGCGTGATGTCGTCGGCGACGCTGATGCGCAAGACGCTCGTCGAGGCCGGGCACCATGTCCGGCACCGCAGCGCGTTCGGTGCCCGGCTGGTGGACCAGCCCCTGATGCGCAACGTCCTGGCCGACCTGGCACTGGAGTCCGAGGCGGCCACCACGCTCACGCTACGGCTGGCCGGCGCTGCCGACCGGGTGGTACGCGGCGCCGACGCGGACGGGACCGAGACGGCGTTCCGCCGGATCGCGACGGCCGTCGGCAAGTACTGGGTCACCAAGCGGGGCCCGGCGTTCACCGCGGAGGCCCTGGAGTGCCTGGGCGGCAACGGCTACGTCGAGGACTCCGGCATGCCCCGCCACTACCGCGAGGCTCCGCTGCTGTCGATCTGGGAGGGCTCGGGGAACGTCAACGCCCTGGACGTCCTGCGGGCGTTGAGCCGGGAGGAGGGCACCGCCGACGCCCTCTTCGCCGAACTGACCTCGGCGCGCGGCGCGGACGCCCGGCTCGACGCGGCCGTCGTCCGGCTGAAGGACACGCTGGCCACCGGTTCGGAGGCGGGTGCCCGCCGTCTGGTCGAGCAGATGGCCCTGGCCCTCCAGGCGTCCCTGCTGGTCCGGCACGCGCCCGCCGCGGTCGCCGACGCGTTCTGCGCGACCCGGCTCGGCGGCGACTGGGGGCACGCGTTCGGGACGCTGCCCGACACGGCGGACGTGGACGGGATCCTGGAGCGGGCGTTGCCGACCCAGGAGTGACGTCCACGGACAGTTGCGGGCCCGGGTGCTGTCGTGGGCCCGGCCGTCACCCTCTGGTCCGCCCGCCCCACAACGGGCCGAACCGCGCCCACTCGTAGCCCCACTGGTCGATGCGCCGGCTCTCCAGACGGCTACGGAGGGCCCGGCCCGCGACGAAGGGGACGCACGCGGCGCAGACGCCCGCGATGCCGCCGACCAGGGTCGCCCGGGTGCGGGCCTCGGAGGGGGTGGCGGGTCTCGTCACCAGGCGGCCCTGGAGGTCGGTCCAGACAGTGACGGGTGTGCCGACGCCGCTGCCGGGCTGGACGCGGGCCTGCCCGGTGTGCGCGGAGCCGTCGCGCGCGCTCCAGCGGACCTTCGCCCACACCTGCTCGCTGCTGGAGGTGGCGCGGCGCGAGTCGGCCCGGCCCGGCGCCTGTTCGGTGAGCAGGGCCACCGCGGGCCGCCACTCGACGCGTTCCCTGGCCATGCCCTGTTCCACCGTGCGGGCCGTCGCGAGGCCCGCGAGCACTCCGGCGAGGACGGTGACGACCCAGGCGGCGAGCAGCACCCACGCCTCCACCGCGTCGGCCCGGCGCCTGAGCGGATTGCGCCGCCAACGCCACAGCCACACCTGCGGACCACGGAACGCCATCGAAGGCTTCCTCCTCATGAGCGCACGAACATGCCCTACCGACCTCCCTCCCATACGGGAGCCGGCGGGCGGATGCTCACGGCACCGACCCGACCCGACGGTGGCACGGGTCACGCGGCCCGGCCGGCGTCTTCGCGAAACACGCCCGCACAGTGCGGCCGGGAGCTATCATCGCCGCGCTGACCTGCGACGTCGCCGTTTCCAGAGGTGACTGTCAGTGCCTGGGTGCAGACTGGCCCGTGTCTGAGACAAAGGCGTCGCGGAGGTGATCGGCATGACCGAGGTATTGCTCGCCGTGGGGACACGCAAGGGCCTGTTCATCGGGCGCAGGCGAGGTGACACCTGGGAGTTCGACGAGAGTCCCTACTTCAACGCCCAGGCCGTGTACTCGGTCGCGATCGACACCCGCAGCGAGCGCCCGCGGCTGCTGGCCGGCGGCGACAGCGCCCACTGGGGCCCGTCCGTGTTCCACTCCGACGACCTCGGCCACACCTGGACCGAACCGGCCCGGCCGGCCGTGAAGTTCCCCAAGGACACCGACGCCTCCCTGGAGCGGGTGTGGCAGTTGCACCCCGCGGCCGCCGAGCCGGACGTGGTGTACGCGGGCACGGAACCGGCGGCGCTGTACCGCTCGGCTGACCGCGGCGAGACCTTCGAACTGGTCCGCCCCCTGTGGGAGCACCCGACCCGGTCGAAGTGGGTACCGGGCGGTGGCGGTGAAGGTCTGCACACCGTGATCACCGACCGGCGCGACCCGAAGGCCGTGACGGTCGCCGTCTCTACCGCCGGGGTGTTCAGGACCGCCGACGGCGGCGCGAGCTGGGCGCCGTCCAACTCCGGTGTCTCCGCGGTCTTCCTGCCGGATCCGAACCCGGAGTTCGGCCAGTGCGTGCACAAGATCGCGCAGGACTCGGCCGACGCGGACCGGCTGTATCTCCAGAACCACTGGGGCGTGTACCGCAGCGACGACGCGGGCGCGCACTGGACCGACATCGGCGAGGGCCTGCCGTCCACGTTCGGCTTCGCGGCGGCCGCGCACCCGCACCGCGGCGGGACGGCGTACGTCTTCCCGATCAACGCCGATGCCGACCGTGTCCCCGCCGACCGGCGCTGCCGCGTCTTCCGTACCGCGGACGCGGGCAAGAGCTGGGAGCCCCTGTCGGCGGGCCTGCCCCAGGAGGACCACTACGGCACGGTGCTGCGCGACGCGATGTGCACGGACGACGCGGACCCGGCGGGCGTCTACTTCGGCAACCGCAACGGCGAGGTGTTCGCCTCCGCCGACGACGGCGACAACTGGCGGCAGCTGGCCTCCCACCTGCCGGACGTGCTGTGCGTCAGGGCCGCGGTGATCGCATGAGCCGTGGCGGCTCACGGCCCGGCCTTGGCCACTGGTTGATCAACGCTGCCCTTGCGGCAGTAGGGTGACGCCCGTGGCACCACGACCCTTGCATGAAATCGTCGAAGCGGGCTGGGCGAAGGCTCTGGAACCCGTAGCCGAACGGATCGCCGCGATGGGCGACTTCCTGCGCGCGGAGATCGCCGCGGGACGCACCTATCTGCCGGCCGGACCGAACGTCCTGCGGGCCTTCCAGCAGCCCTTCGACGACGTACAGGTCCTGATCGTCGGACAGGACCCGTACCCCACCCCGGGACATGCCGTCGGGCTTTCCTTCTCGGTGGCCTCCGACGTACGTCCGCTGCCGGGCAGCCTCATCAACATCTACCGGGAGCTCAACACCGACCTGGGGCTGCCGCAGCCGTCCAACGGCGATCTGACGCCGTGGACCGAGCAGGGTGTGCTGCTGCTCAACAGGGCGCTCACCACGGCCCCGCGCAAACCGGCCGCCCATCGCGGCAAGGGCTGGGAGGAGGTCACCGAACAGGCCATACGCGCACTCGCCGCGCGCGGCAAGCCGCTGGTGTCCATCCTCTGGGGCCGCGACGCCCGTAACCTCCGCCCGCTGCTGGGCAGTCTGCCGTCGGTGGAGTCCGCCCACCCCTCCCCCATGTCGGCCGACCGCGGCTTCTTCGGCTCCCGTCCCTTCAGCCGCGCCAACGACCTCCTGGTCGGCCAGGGCGGCCGGCCCGTGGACTGGCGCCTGCCGTGACCGGCGGCGCCGGGTTCATCGCGGTCGACTCCGGCGGATCCGGCATGCGGGTCGTCGTCGGCGACGTCGCCCGTGGGGTGCTGGCCCGGCGCGAGTCGCGCGAGCCCGTGCGCACCGGCGAACGGGGCATCGACGCCGGGCACTTCTTGGCGCAGCTCGTACCCATGGTGCGGGCGGCGGTGGCCGAGTCGGGCGTCGCGGCGCCGGGCGCGATCTCCGTGGGGGCCGCCGGGCTCGCCAGCCTGGGTGACGGACTGCGTGCCGAGCTGCCGGGCGCGCTGGAGCGCGAGTTCGGCATCAGGCGGGTCGCCCTGGTCGCCGATGCCGTCACCGCGTACGTGGGTGCGCTCGGGGCCCGGCCGGGTGCGGTCGTGGCCGCGGGCACGGGACTCATCGCGATCGGCACCGATCTGAAGCGCTGGCGCCGGGCGGACGGCTGGGGCCATCTGCTCGGAGACTGCGGCGGCGGTGCCTGGATCGGACGGGCCGGTCTCGAGGCGGCGATGCGCGCGCACGACGGACGGTCCGACGGATCGCCGGCCCTGCTCGCCCGCGCGGAAAAAATGTTCGGTCCGGCGCGGGGGTTGCCCGGCAAGCTCTATCCTCGCCCGGACCGCCCGGCCGTCCTCGCCTCCTTCGCTCCCGAAGTGGCCGGCTGCGCCGACGCCGACCCGGTCGCCGCGGGCATCCTGCGGGCCGCCGCACAACACATGGCCGACTCCGCGGCCGCGGTCTGCCCCACCTCCGGGGATCCCCAAGTCACCGTCACCGGCGGCCTGTTGAACATGGGCGCCCCTCTTGTCGCGCCCCTGGAGGAGGAGTTGTCGAAGCGGCTGCCGCAGGCACGGCGGGTGCCGGCCGACGGGGACCCGCTGCGGGGATCGGTACGCATCGCAACCGACCTGGCGACTGGTCGGCTCGCTCTGCCCAGTGACGAGGCGATGCTCTGCGTGGTGACCGAAAAAGGGGACTGATCCCGCTACGCCGCCCACTTCCACCCCGCAGGTAACTCAATCAGACAAAAGCGGACGGATACCGCTCACCTGCACCCTCCCCGAACAGGGGAGCCCAAGAAGCCAGTAACATGCGTCGCCATGAGCTCCCCCACTGGGCCCGCGTCCGGCCTGCCAGTACGAATGCCGCGACCTCGTCAGCCCGGGCGGCACCGCCGACCCGAGCCGTTGGCGGCTCCCGAGGGCGCGCCCTCGCTTGTTCTCGCGGTGCCGGGCACGCCTAGCGCCGCCACCCGCGGCCTCGCCGAGGAGGTCGTGAGCATCGCCCGCTCCGAGCTCCCCGGTCTCGACGCCCGCATCGGGTACGTCGACGGTGATGACGCGGAGTTCCCCACGCTCCAGTCGGTGCTGGTGCACGCCGCCGAGGAGCGCACCGCCCGCTATGAGCAGGCGCTCGCCGCAGGCGTGGAGGCCAAGGAGCCCGAGGGCCCCGTCGCCGTCGTCGTGCCGCTGCTCGCCGGCCCGGACAGCGCGCTGCTGCGCGTCATCCGCCAGGCCGTGATGGACAGCCGTGTCGCGGCCGATCTGACCGATGTGCTCGGCCCGCACCCGCTGCTCGCCGAGGCGCTGCACGTGCGCCTGTCGGAGGCCGGGCTGGCCCGCGCCGACCGCGCCCGCCTGTTCACCGTGGCCACGGCCGCGGACGGCATCATCCTGGCGTCCGTAGGCGGCGAGGAAGCCGTGCAGGCGGCCGGGATCACCGGCATGCTGCTCGCCGCGCGCCTGGCCGTGCCCGTGATGGCGGCGGCCCTGGACCAGGAGGGCTCGATCACGGCCGTCGCCGAGCAGTTGCGGTCCTCGGGCTCGCAGCAGCTGGCGCTTGCGCCGTACCTGATAGGGCCGGAGATCGACCCGAGCCTGGTCGCGGAGGCCGCGCAGGAGGCGGGCTGCTCCGCCGCCGAGTCGCTCGGCGCGTACCCGGCGATCGGCAAGCTCGCCCTGTCGATGTACACGACGGCGCTGGGTATCGCCCCGCCGCAGCCGCAGGGCACGTCGGTGCGCTGACGCGCACGTCACAGCCGTAACGCCGAAGGGTCCGCCCCGCACCGGGGACGGGCCCTTCGGCGTTGCGGTCACACGGTGGGGTCGGGGCCCGGTCCGAGGACCACGCAGGATGCCGCGGGCACCTCGATCGAGCCCTCGTGGCGCGGGAGTCCCCGGTCGGGGTCCAGGACGAACCAGGACACGTCGCCGGAGCGCTCGTTCGCGACGTACAGGAACCCGTCGGCCTCGGTCAGCGCGCGCGGCCAGTGCCCGGCGCAGGGCACCGTGCCGACGAGCCGCAGGTCCTCGTCCTCGACGGCGAACGTGGACAGCACGTCCTCGCCGCGGGTGGCGGTCCACACGAAGCGTCCGTCGGGCGAGGCGACGATCCCGGACGGGTAGGCGTCGCCGGCCGGGGCGCCCGGCAGCACCGGCGTCTCGGTGAGCGGCTTCAGGGTGCCGTCGTCGGCGTCCCAGTGGCAGACGGTGACGGTCGGGGTGAGTTCGTTGACGACGTACGCGTACCGGCCGTGCGGGTGGAAGGCCAGGTGGCGCGGGCCGGAGCCGGGGCGCAGGGCGATCTCCCGGTGCACTTCGAGCGTGCCCCCAGTCAGGGTGCACACCCGCACCGAGTCGGTGCCGAGGTCGACGCTGACGGCCCAGCGGCCGCTCGGGTCGGGCTGCACCTGGTGGGCGTGCGGTCCCTGCTGGCGCGGCGTGTGGGGGCCGGAGCCGGTGTGCCGCAGCACGGTGGGCGGGGTGTCCGCGAGGGTGCCGTCGGAGCGGACGGGCACGGCGGAGACGCTTCCGGAGCCGTAGTTGGCGGTCAGGACGTGACCGTCGAAGAGGCTGAGGTGCGTGGGGCCGCTGCCGCCCACCGGGGCCGGCGCGCCGAGGAGCTCGGGCTTGGCACCGGTCACGCGGTACGCGACCACCGTGCCCTCGGCCGTCTCGCTGGCCGCGTAGAGCGTGTCGCCGGCGGGCGACAGGGCCAGGTAAGCGGGATCGGGCACGTCACGCACCCCGCTCCGGACGGTCAGCGCGCCGTTGTCCCCGGCCACGGACGCCGTGGTGATGCCGTGCCCTCCGGCTGCCGTGAACGACCCGATATAGGCCCGTCTCCCCCGCCTGCCGACGTCTGCCACCACTGTCCCCTTCCGGTCGGGTGCCGTCCGGCCCGACGGTAGCAGCGGATCACCATCGGTCTAGACCAAGCTCGCCTGATCGCCGAAGAGTTCACGTCACGGGGCGGCAGCGCCCCGTAGGGGCGCGGGGCACTGCGCGACCAGCCACGACACGCCCGCAGACGCACGCGCACCCCCGCACCCCCGCACCCGCTAAACCCGCGGAGCGACCAGCGGAGATCCCGACGGCGCCCGCAGCGGCTGGGCGAGTTCCGTCAGGGCTCGTTCCAGGCCGTGCAGATGGGCCAGCGCGGGGTCGGCCGCGCTCGGCCCGTCCGCGGGGGCGGCGATGTCCGAGCCGCCGGTCAGAGCCTCGACCGCCGCCTCGACCCGCCAGCACGCGGCGGCCAGCCGGGCGTCGTGCGAGGCCACGGGGTCGGCTGCGACGGCGGCCAGGCCGCGGACCTCCCGGGCGCAGTCGTCGAGCAGGGCCAGCACCCGCCGGGCGCGCCGCTTGCGGGCCGGCATCGGGTTCAGCGGGTGCACGAGCGGGGCGAGGGAGAGCCGTACGCGGCCGAGGAGCTGTTCCAGTTCGGCGACCCGGGACGCCGGGTCGGCGCTCTCCTCACCGGCCAGGCGCGCCGCGGCCTCGGCGGTGGCCGCGCGGACACAGCGCAGGGCGCGCTGCACCCAGGCGTCGGTGATGGCGTGCGTGGTGACGGGCAGCACGAACAGCACGGCCAATACGGCACCGATCGCGCCGACGCCGGTCTCGGCGAGCCGCAGCGCCAGCAGGCCGGGCTCCAGGACGCCGAGGAGGCCGTAGAGGAGCCCGGCGAGCAGGGTGACGCTGAGCATCATCCAGGTGTAGGAGACGGCGGCCGTGTAGAAGATGCCGAAGACGCACACGGCGAGGAGCGCGGCCGTGGGGACCGGCGCCCCGTGCAGCGGGACGGCGACGAGCAGGCCGAGGCCGATGCCGATCACCGTGCCGAGGACCCGGCGGAAGCCGCGGACCAGGGTCTCGCCGCGCGAGGTGGTGTTGACGAAGATCCACCAGGTGGCGCCGACCGCCCAGTACCAGCGCTGCCCGGACACCAGCTGCCCCACGACCAGGGCGAAGCCCGCGCCCGCGGTGGCCTGGACCGCCTGGCGCGTGGTCACGCGGGCCAGTCCGCCGCCGCCCGGCGGTGCGGGTACGGAGGCCGGGGGCGTACGGCGCTCGTAGCACCACAGCCCGAACCGCACCGCGGCCGCGGTGAGCAGGGACAGCAGGACGGCGGCGTAGAGCTCCGGCAGCTGCCTGGGGGTGGCGTGCAGGAACTGCGCAACGAAGAAGGTCATGAACGCGAACACGCCGAGGCTGTGTCCGCGCGGCCCCCAGCGGCGGGCGTAGACGCCGGCGCCGACGACGGCCAGGAAGGTGAGGTCGCGGGCGACGGGGTGGTCGTGCAGCTCGGCCGCCGCCGCGAGGACGGGCAGGCCGACGAGCGGCAGCAACGCGGTGGTCACCGCCTGCCCGCGGACCGTGGCGTCGGTGACGGTGAACAGGGCGAGGAGCGCGGCGAGGCCGCCGGTGACGGCGCCGACCAGGGAATGTCCGGCCAGTTGGCAGACGACGACCGCGAGCCCGATGCCGAGGACGGCCCGCACGGCGAAGCGCAGCCGCGCACGCCCCGGGTCCGGCGCCACGAACACCCTCTTCAGCACTGAATACCGCCCCTTCGCACCTGCATGAAAAAGGCGCCGCGGGGATCCGCAGCGCCATCGACCGGTCCATTGCAGCATCCATGGGGAGACTGGCTCAAGTGACGTCCCCTAGGCTGTGCCATTGGTACAGCAATTCCGGTCCCGGCACGTCCATCAGCGAGCCAACGGACCACATGCCCGGGAAGGGCCGGACATCATGACCGTGGACGAGCTCGACACTCGCATCCTGCGGCTGCTGCTGGAGCAGCCGCGCACCAGCGTGCGGGAGTACGCCCGTATCCTCGGCATCGCCCGGGGCACGCTCCAGGCCCGGCTGGACCGGCTGGAGCGGGACGGTGTGATCACCGGCACGGGGCCGACACTGTCGCCCGCCGCGCTCGGCCATCCGGTGCTGGCGTTCGTGCACATCGAGGTCACTCAGGGCCATCTCGACGACGTCGGCGACGCGCTCGCCGCCGTGCCGGAGATCGTCGAGGCGTTCTCCATCACAGGCGGCGGGGATCTGCTGACCCGGGTGGTGGCCCGCGACAACGCCCACCTGGAGGACGTGATCCAGAAGCTGATCAGCCTGCCGGGCGTGGTCCGCACCCGTTCCGAGGTGGCCCTGCGCGAGCGCGTCACCCAGCGGCTGCTGCCGCTGGTGGAGTCGATCGGACGGACGGCGGCGCGGAGATGACCTTTGACATCCTGGGCCCATGAGCGGACTCAGCGACGTGTCGGTCATCTTCGATCTCGACGGAACCCTCGTGGACAGCGAGCCCAACTACTTCGAGGCGGGCCGCCAGGTCCTGGCCGAGCACGGGGTGCCCGACTTCACGTGGGCCGACCACGAGCGCTACGTCGGCATCAGCACTCTGGAGACGGTCACGCTCTGGAAGCGGGAGTACGGTCTGCGCGCCTGCGTCGAAGAACTCCTCGCCGCGAAGAACCGCCGCTATCTGGAGCTCGCGCGCACCGCCACGCGCGCGTACCCGGAGATGCGCAAGTTCGTGGAGCTGCTCGCGGCCGAAGGGGTCCCGATGGCCGTGGCCTCCGGTTCGTCGTTCGAGGCCATCACGGCGATCCTGGCCGGCACGGGCCTGGACGCCCAGCTGCGCACGGTCGTCTCGGCCGACGAAGTCGCCCACGGCAAGCCGGCCCCCGACGTCTTCCTGGAGGCTGCCGCCCGGCTGGGTGCCGCCCCCGCCGACTGCGTGGTCGTGGAGGACGCGGCCCCCGGCGCCACCGCGGCGCACGCGGCCGGCATGCGGTGCATCGCGATCCCGTACGTGGCAGCCCAGGCGAACGCGCCGGAGTTCGTGACGGCCGGGCTGCTGGTACGCGGCGGACAGACGCAGTTCACGGCACGGGCGGCGTACGACTGGCTCGCGCGGCCGACCGCTTCCGGCTGACGCCCGCCCCTCAAGCCGCCCATCACGTCAGCACCGTTGACGCCTCCTCACCCCACGCATAGCGTCTGGTCGACAATTCGCACACTGTTCGAGATCACGAACAGGACGATCCCTGTGTGGAGGAGCACCCATGGCACCGCCCCTCTCCAGAAGATTCCTTCTGCGGGCCGCCGCGCTCACCGCGGCGGCCCCCGCGATCAGTCACACGGCAACCGGCCGGGCAGCGGCCGCCGTCCAGGAGGCGCAGGCCGTGACCGCCGTTCCGACCGCCTGGTCCGTGCAGCCGTTCGCCCTGGACGACGTGGCCCTGCGGCCCGGACTCTTCGCCGACAAGCGGCAGTTGATGCTCGATCATGCCCGGGGCTACGACGTGAACCGGCTGCTCCAGGTGTTCCGTGCCAACGCCGGGCTCGCCACGGGCGGCGCCGTCGCGCCCGGCGGCTGGGAGGGGCTGGACGGTGAGGCCAACGGCAATCTGCGCGGGCACTACACAGGGCACTTCCTGACCATGCTGGCGCAGGCCTGCGCCGGTACCGGTGAGCAGGTGTTCACCGACCGGATCGGCACCGTGATCGGGGCGCTGACCGAGGTACGGGCCGCGCTGCGCGGGGACCCGGCCGTGCTGAGCGTCGCCGGCAGGTTCGGTACGGCCGTCGAGCACGTCCGCGGCTCCTACCGGTACGTCGATCTCCCCGCCGCCGTCCTCGGGGGCGCCCCGGCGATCACCCTGTCCGCCTGGGTGAAGCCCACGCACGACGCGAACTGGGCGCGCGTCTTCGACTTCGGCGACGACGACACCCGGTACATGTACCTGGCCGCCCGCAACGCGAACGGTGTGCCGCGCTTCGCCGTCACCACCGGCGGGCCCGGCGGCGAGCAGGGCCTCGACGGCACCGCCACGCTGCCGCTCGGCCAGTGGACCCACCTCGCGGTCACCATCGGCGGCGGTACCGGGACGCTGTACGTCAACGGCTCGGCCGTCGCCCGGAACACGGCGATGGCCCTCACCCCGGCCGCGCTCGGCACCCTCGCCAACAACTGGCTCGGCCGCTCCAACTTCGCCGCCGACCCCGTCTTCGCGGGCGCCTACGGCGAGTTCAACGTCTGGTCGCGCACCCTGAGCGCCGCCGAGATCACCGAGTTGCAGGGCGCACGGGCGGCCGACGTGTCCGCCGGGCGCGGTGACCTGGCGTCGTACGCCTTCGACGAGACCTCGGGCGGGACGTTCGCCGACGCCTCCGGACACGACCTGGCCGCCACCCTGCGCCGGACCTGGGGCGGGCCCAGCCACCCCGGGTTCCTCGCTGCGTATCCGGAGACGCAGTTCATCGACCTGGAGTCGAGGACCACCAGCGACTACACCAAGGTGTGGGCGCCGTACTACACCGCGCACAAGATCCTCCGGGGTGTGCTGGACGCCTACCTCGCCACCGAGGACGCACGGGCCCTCGACCTCGCGTCCGGCATGTGCGACTGGATGTACTCGCGCCTGTCCGAGCTGCCCGAGGCCACGCTCCAGCGCATGTGGGGGCTGTTCTCCAGCGGTGAGTTCGGCGGGATCGTGGAGGCCGTCTGCGATCTGCACTCGATCACCGGGAAGGCCGAACACCTCGCGCTGGCCCGGCTGTTCGACCTCGACCGGCTCATCGACAGCTGCGCCGCGAACACCGACATCCTCGACGGGCTGCACGCCAACCAGCACATACCGATCTTCACCGGTTGCCTGCGGCTGTACGACGCGACGGGCGAGGCCCGCTATCTCGACGCCGCCCGCAACTTCTGGGGCATGGTCGTGCCGCACCGCATGTACGGCATCGGCGGCACCAGCACCGCGGAGTTCTGGAGGGCACGCGGCGCGATCGCGGGCACGATCGGCGAGACCACCGCCGAGACGTGCTGCGCGTACAACATGCTGAAGCTGAGCCGGACCCTGTTCTTCCACGAGCAACGGCCGCAGTACATGGACTACTACGAGCGGGCGCTCTACAACCAGGTCCTCGGCTCCAAGCAGGACAAGGCGGACGCCGAGAAGCCGCTCGTCACGTACTTCATCGGGCTCACGCCGGGCCATGTGCGCGACTACACGCCCAAGCAGGGCACGACCTGCTGCGAGGGCACGGGCATGGAGAGCGCCACCAAGTACCAGGACTCGGTGTACTTCAGGGCCGCCGACGGCAGTGCCCTGTACGTCAATCTGTACAGCCCGTCCCGACTCACCTGGGCCGAAAAGGGTGTGACGGTCACTCAGGCGACGTCCTTCCCCCGGGAACAGGGCACCACGCTCACCTTCGGCGGCGGCAGCGCGGCCTTCGCCCTGCGGCTGCGGGTGCCGTCGTGGGCGACCGCCGGGTTCCGGGTGACGGTCAACGGCAGTGCGGTGAGCGGCACTCCGGTGCCGGGGAGCTACTTCACGGTGTCCCGGACCTGGCGCGGCGGCGACACGGTGAAGATCTCCATGCCGTTCCGCCTTCGCGTGGAGACGGCGCTCGACGACCGGTCCCTGCAAACCCTCTTCCACGGCCCGATCAACCTCGTCGGTCGCAGCTCCGCCACGAGCCACCTCCGGTTGGGCCTCTACCGCAACGCCGGTCTCTCCGGCGATCTGCTGCCCTCGCTGACCCCGGTCCCCGGCAAACCGCTCCACTTCGCCCTCGGCGGCACCGAGTTCGCCCCGTTCTTCGAGGGCACGGAGGACCCCACCCACGCCTACTTCCGGCGCTCCGAACCACGAGTGGTCCTCGGCAACTCCGACTCCGGCGTCACCAACCCCGCAAAGCCCGACGGCACCACCCTCCTGGACGAGATCTGGGCCGGGGCTCCGTTCACGAGCAAGGGCGCGCTGGTCTCACAGGTGCGGTCCACGGTGACCGCCTGGGTGAGCGCGGGCCTGCTCGGCCAGGCCGACGGGCAGACGGTCGTCCGTACGGCCCAGCAGGCCACGTACGCCCCCTGAGCCCGCGCCGTGAGCCCCGCTACGACCTGCGGCGGGGCTTGCCGCGGCCGGTGCTCTTGGTTCCCTTGGCACCCTTGCCGCCGCCGGGACCGCCGCGGCGACCGGTGCCGGACTGCCGGCGTGCACCGCCGGTGCTGTCCGGGCGTTTGCGCTTCGGCTGCTCCGGGGCGGGCGTGCTCTGGGACGTCGTACGGCCCCGGGTGCTGTTGACCGTGCGGCCGCGGACGACTCCGATGAAGTCCTCGACCAGGTCGGTGGTCGCCTCCTCCGGCCAGGACAGGGCGACGCTCGACCGGGGGGCGTCGGCCAGCGTCCGGTAGGTGAGGTCCTTGCGGTGGTGGAGGCGGGCCAGCGACTGGGGCACGACGAGCAGGCCGACGTTCGCCGCGACCAGCTCGACGGCGTCCGCGGTGGTCGCGGGCCGCTCGAAGGCGGGCTCCCCGGGTGGCCGCTCCCAGTCCAGGACGTCGTCGAGGGGGTGGAGGACGACCTCGTCGGCCAGATCCTCGGTGGTGACCTCCTCGACCGCCGCGATCACGTGGTCCTTGGGGACGACGACGACCGTGGTCTCGGTGTAGAGGGGGATCGCGCTGAAGAACGTACGGTCCACCGGAAGCCGTACGAAACCGGCGTCGGCCCCGCCCTGCCGGAGCAGGTCGGACGCCTCGGCGGCGGTCACCGCACGGAGGCCGAGGGGTACGTCGGGGAAGCGCTCCTGCCAGACCCGCACCCACTTCGCGGGGGTCACTCCCGGGACGTACGCGAGCCGGAACGACGGTGCTGCCTGCGGGGTGGGCGGTGGTGCTTCCGAGCCTGTCACCTGGCCAGGTTACCGGGCGTGGTCGACGGGCGTGGTCGGCGGGCGTTCACGTACTCGATACCCTTGGGACCATGACGTCGCACCAAAGCACCCAGACCATGAAGCCCGCGACCGCGGCGAAGAAGCTGGGTGTGTACCTCGAAGCCACCCCCGCCGAGTTCCGGGAGGGGGTCGTCACGCGCGCGGAGCTGAACGCGCTCCAGGCCGACCCTCCGCAGTGGCTGCTCGACCTGCGACGCGACGGCCCGCACCCCCGCCCGGTGGTCGCGGCGAAGCTCGGCGTCTCCATCGCGGGCCTGGCCCGCGGCGGCGTCACCGAGCCTCTGACCACCGAGCAGATCGAGGCGCTCAAGCAGGAGCAGCCCGAGTGGCTGGCCAAGGAGCGCGCCACCCAGGCCGAGGTCCGCAAGGAGACGGCCCGGATCAAGAAGCGGAACGCCGAGCGCGAGGCGCAGCAGCCCTGATCCCGGCCGGGCCGTCCCGGCGGGTCAGCGTGTGTCGGTCTCTTCCGGGACCGCCTCCAGGAAGGTGGCCGACGGGCAGAAGAACAGGGTCCCGGTGACGGCCCGCGAGTAGTCGAGGATCGGGTCCGGGCCCGATTCCGGGCCGCCCACGAACATGGCGCGGAGCATGGTCTCCGGGATGTCGGGGGTCCGGGCGTAGGCGATGAAGTACGTGCCGAACTCGCCGTGGCCGGGCCTGCCGAACGGCATGGCGCCCCGCAGTATCTCCAGCTCCTCCCCGTCCGGACCGGTGACCGTGTTCACGTCGATGTGGGAGCCGGGCACGTCGAGCTCGATGTTGGTCAGCTTGGAGCGGCCGATCACCTTCTCCTGGGCCTCCACGGCGAGGGCCTCCCAGGCGTCGACGTCGTGCACGTACTTCTGCACGATCGCGTAGCTGCCGCCGAGGAAGGCGGGGTCCTCGTCACCCACGATCGCCGCCTCGGCCGCCGCCGGGCCGACCGGGTTCTCGGTGCCGTCCACGAAGCCGAGGAGGTTGCGGGAGTCGAAGTAGGCGAAGGCCAGGACCTCGTCCTGGACGGCGACCGCGCCGCGCAGCCGCTTCATGATCTCCGCAGACAGGGCGAAGCACAGGTCCGTGCGGGCGGCGCGGATGTGGAAGAGCAGGTCGCCCGGGGTGGCCACGGCCCGGTGCCGGGGGCCGTCCAACTCCTCGAAGGGGTGCAGCCGCCGGGGACGCGGGCCCTCGAAGAGCCGGTCCCAGGCCGAGGATCCGACGCCGGCCACGCAGCACAGCCCTCCGTCCGGGCTGGGGAAGCCGACGGCTCGGACCAGCCCCGCTAGCCCGGCCAGCAGATCGCGTACCGCGCTCTCGCCCCCGGGTTCGATCGTGACCACCAGGAACACCGCGACGGGTGCCGGCTGGCTGAGCACCGGCTGCGGCAGCGCACCGGCCGACCGTATGGACGACGGCTTGGATGACGGCATGGTTCCCCTCTCACCCTCGTTCCCCGCCACCTAACGATGCCCGGCCGGACCGGGAACGATACCCGGCGAATTCGCGCACTTCTGGCGCGGGTGCGAGGCGGGATCGACCGGTTCGGGCGCAAAAACCCGCATGCGAACGCTCGTGCGGGTCTGGGATCATCCCGGCATGGTCCACCGCCTCGAACCCCTGGTCGTCCGGCACACCCGTCGCCTCCCCTGCCCGACCGGCCCCGCCGGTGAAGGCGCCGTCGCGGCGCGGCAGTTCGACGCCGCGCTGATGTCCGTGGGCTTCAAACTCTCGGCGGAGCTGCTGGAGCGACTGTCGGGGCTCGGCGAGGGCGCGGTGGTCGACACCGCCGTGCGGACGCTGGGCACCGTGCGCGAGATGGTCGGCGACCATGTGGCGCACAACGTCTACTTCGTCGACTTCCCGGCCAACGTGCCGGACACGTACGACTTCTGGATGCGCTGCATCGTCGAGGCGCTCGCCGACGACGAGGCGCGAGAAGGTGTCCTGGAGCAGCTGAGCGAGGGTGTCGTCGACCTGCTGACCCTGCCGTCGTACGGCCGCTACCAGCATGGTTACGCCGAGATGCTCGGCCGTCACGACGAGCTGATCGCGGCGGCCGGCGACCGGATGACGGTCCTGCACCTCGGCGGTGACCCGGACGAGGAAGTCAGCGCCCTGTACCTGGCGCTGGCGGGCAGCAGCACGCCGCTGGGCGAGGAGGCGCTGCGTGACCTCGACGTGCTGGCCCGGGCGTGCGTGGACGGGCCGCAGCCCGAGTCGATTCCGGTGCGGGAGAACCGTGCCGTCCTCAACCGGGCCCGGCTGCGGGCCGGTTCGCAGCCGCTGCTGGACACGGTCACCGATGTGCTGCGGCTGGCCTGCGCGTTGTCGGACGGCGATGTGACCCTGGTCGGGCCGACCCGGTTCCGCGGGCTGTCCCGGCCGCTGCGCCGCGCCCTGCTGGCGGGCCTGGACTCGGCGGTCGCGGCCTCGCCCGCCAAGCTCGCGGACGTCCGCGTGCATCGCGAGGCCTCTTGCAATAGTCCTTTCGCTTTCCTCGCCACTCCGCTCTTCCCGACCGCTCAGCTGTCGTAGTCGACCGTCAGCGTCTCGGACGCCGGGTACGACTGACAGGTCAGCACATAGCCCGCGTCGACCTCGGCCGGCTCCAGCGCGAAGTTGCGCCGCATGTCGGCCTTTCCGTCGGTGACCAGGGCCCGGCAGGTGCCGCAGACGCCGCCCTTGCAGGCGAACGGCAGGTCCGGGCGGGTGCGCTGGGCTCCGTCGAGGATGCTGCGCTCCCTCGGCAGGGCCGCGGTCGTGGAGCGGCCGTCGAGGGTGATGGTGACCTGACTGACCGGCCCCTGCGGCCCTGCCTCCTCGTGGTGCACCTCCCGCACCGGCTCGTCGTCGGCGAAGAACAGCTCCTGGTGCACCTGCTCGCCCGGCACCCCGAGGTCGGCCAGCACGCTCTGCGCGTCGCGGACCATGCCGTGCGGGCCGCACAGCCACCAGTGGTCGGCGGTCGTCACGTCGACCAGCGCGTCGACGAGGGTCGCGAGCCGCTCGGCGTCGATCCGGCCGGAGAGCACCTCGGCCTCGCGGGGCTCACGGGAGAGCACGTGAGCGAGCTGGAACCGGGTCGGGTGCAGGTCCTTCAGGTCGGCGAGCTCGTCGGCGAACATCACGGTGTCGCTGCGGCGGTTGCCGTAGAACAGGGTGACCGTCGAGCGGGAGTCGGCGGCCAGCACGGACTCGGCGATCGACATCATGGGCGTGATGCCGGAGCCCGCGGCGATCAGCACGTGGTGGCCGGGGGTGCTCAGGTCGGGGGTGAAGGCGCCGGTCGGCGCCATGACCTCGACGGTGTCGCCGGGGCGTACGTCCTCGACCAGCCAGGACGAGAACAGCCCGCCCGGCACGACCCGTACGCCGATGCGCGGACTCGAACCCACCGGCGAGCAGATCGAGTACGACCGCCGTTCGTCGCGCCCGTCGATCTCACGCCGCAGCGTCAGCGACTGGCCCGGCTCGAAGGCGAACTCCTCGGCCAGTTCCGCCGGGATGTCGAAGCCGACGGCCACCGCGTCCGCGCACAGGGGCTGGACCGCGGCCACGCGCAGCCGGTGGAAGGCCGGACGGCGGCGGATGCGCGGGCGCGGACCGGCGGCCGTCCGTGCTTCGGTGACGCCTTCCATTCAGATCTCCTTGACGTACTCGAACGGCTCGCGGCAGGCCCGGCAGCGCCACAGCGCCTTGCAGGAGGTGGCCGCGAAGCGGGAGGTCTCCTCGGTGTCCCCCGAGCCACAGCGCGGGCAGGTCACCGCGTGCCGGGTGGGGGACAGCACGAGTGCGACGGGGCCGCCGCGCGGGGCGGGTCCGGGCGGGGCGATGCCGTGCTCGGTGAGCTTGCGGCGGCCGGCCGGGGTGATCCAGTCGCTGGTCCACGGCGGGTCGAGGACCGTGCGGATCTCCACGCGCGGGTACCCCGCGTCCCGCAGCCGCGCCGCGACGTCCGCGCGCATCTCGGCCATGGCCGGGCAGCCGGAGTAGGTCGGGGTGAGGCTCGCGACCACCGTGCCGTCCTCGGTCAGCGCCACGTCCCGCAGGACGCCCAGGTCGGCCAGGGTGAGCATGGGCAGCTCGGGGTCCGGCACGGTCGCGGCGATGTGCCGGGCGCGGCGGGCGTCGAGCAGGGTGGTCACCATGTCGCCTCCGGGTGGGCGCGGGCGACGCCCTGCAACTCGGCGAGCAGCGGGGCGAGATGCTCGGTGTGCTCGCCGTCGCGGCCGGATCCGGGCAGTGGACGGTACACCGGCATGGGCAGTCCGGCCGCCGTGGTGACCTGGCGGATGTCCGCGACCACCTCCTCGCGCACGTCGTACGCCGTGAACAGCTCGCCGATGTAGGGGGCGACCTGCTCCTGGGCCCGGCGCATCCGGCGGTGGGACTCCTCCGTGCCGTCGCCGAGGCGTACGGCCCACTCGGCGGCGTACTGCCGGTGGTAGGCGAGTTCCTTGACGCCCTTCGCGGCGATGGCCGCGAGCACGGGGTCCGGGTGGGAGGCCAGCCGTTCGAAGTGGGCGAGGCGCCAGCTGGAGAGCACCAGCAGCCGCACGATCGAGAACGCGAAGTCGCCGCAGGGCAGTTCGGCCAGGCGTACGTTGCGGAAGTCGGCGGCGTCGCGGAAGTAGGCGTAGGCGTCCTCGTCGCGGCCGGTGCCGTCGGCCTGGCCGGCGCGGGAGTAGAGCAGGCGGGCCTGGCCGAGCAGGTCGAGGCCGATGTTGGCGAGCGCTACCTCCTCCTCCAGCTCGGGGGCGCGGGTGACCCACTCGGCGAGGCGCTGGGCCGAGACCAGCGCGTCGTCGGCCAGCGCGACGCAGACGGCGGCCAGTTCCCCGGCGTCGATGCCCTCGGGGACGGTGGTGTCCACGCCGTGCAGCGGGTCCTCGAAGCCGGTGCCGTAGGCCCAGCGGGTGTCGTCCTCGTGTCCCTCGGCGAGGGTCATGTAGACGTGGTCGTCACTCATGCCCTCTCCTTCAGATGTGCGGGACGTCGTCGGGGATGTCGTAGAAGGTCGGGTGGCGGTAGACCTTGTCGGCGCTGGGCGCGAAGAAGGGGTCCTTCTCGTCGCGTGTGGAGGCGGCGATGTGCTCGGAGCGCACGACCCAGATGCTGACGCCCTCGTTGCGCCGTGTGTACAGGTCACGGGCGTGGGTGAGCGCCATGCGGTCGTCGGCGGCGTGCAGCGAGCCCACGTGGACGTGGTTCAGCCCGCGCTTGCCCCGTACGAACACCTCGTACAGCGGCCAGTCCTTCTTGTCGGCGCTCATGCCGCCGCTCCCTTCTCCACACGCTTGGCGGCGTGGGCGGTCGCCGCCTCCCGCACCCAGGCGCCCTCTTCATGGGCGCTCCTGCGCCGCTGCATCCGCTGGGCGTTGCACGGTCCGTCGCCCTTGATGACCCGCATCAGCTCCGACCAGTCGGGGGTGCCGAAGTCGTGGTGGCCGCGCTCGGCGTTCCAGCGCAGCTCCGCATCGGGCAGGGTGACGCCGAGCTTCTCGGCCTGCGGGACGGTCATGTCGACGAAGCGCTGACGCAGCTCGTCGTTGCTGTGCCGTTTGATCTTCCAGGCCATGGACTGCGCCGAGTTGGGCGAGGCGTCGTCGGGCGGGCCGAACATCATCAGCGACGGCCACCACCAGCGGTCCACTGCGTCCTGGACCATCTCGCGCTGGCCCTCGGTGCCGCGCATCATCGTCATCAGCAGCTCGTAGCCCTGGCGCTGGTGGAAGGACTCCTCCTTGCAGATCCGCACCATCGCGCGTGCGTACGGCCCGTAGGAGCTGCGGCACAGCGGCACCTGGTTGCAGATCGCGGCGCCGTCCACGAACCAGCCGATCACGCCGACGTCGGCGAAGCTCATGGTCGGGTAGTTGAAGATCGACGAGTACTTCTGGCGGCCCTCGATCAGCCGGTCGGTCAGGTCGGCGCGGTCGGCGCCCAGGGTCTCCGCCGCCGAGTACAGGTACAGCCCGTGTCC
Source organism: Streptomyces sp. bgisy027 (assembly GCF_057710365.1). Classification (NCBI taxonomy): domain Bacteria; kingdom Bacillati; phylum Actinomycetota; class Actinomycetes; order Kitasatosporales; family Streptomycetaceae; genus Streptomyces; species Streptomyces sp. bgisy027. Next base: position 123,689 of record NZ_JBYIVZ010000023.1, on the reverse strand, counting down.
GGCCTCGTCCTGGACCTTGGCGAACAGGATGGCCTTGCGGCGCAGCGACGGGGCGCGGGTGATCCACTCGCCCTCGGGCTGCATGCCGATGATCTCCGAGTGGGCGTGCTGCGCGATCTGCCGGATCAGCGTCTTTCGGTAACCGTCGGGCATCCAGTCCCGCGGCTCGATCCGCTGGTCACGCGAGATCGTCGCGTCGAAGTGCTCCTGGAGCGGCTCTTCGGCAGGCGCCTCGGCGGAGTGTGAAGTCGTCATCGATTCCCGCTTCCCAACCGACCATTCGTTCGGTACCCAGTGTGACGTGTTTGCGCCAGGGGAGCAAGACCCTTCGAGCGCGCGAAAACGGCCCAGGACACCCCCGCGGGGTACCTGGACCGTTTCGGCGCAGGCTCTCGACCGTCACACGTTGGGCACCTTCAGCCGGTCCCAGCTGGTCTTGCCGGGGATGCCGTCCGCGTCCTTGCCCTTGAAGCCGAGCTTGTGCTGCCAGGCGGCGTAGGAGCGGCGGTCGGCCTCGGTCCACTCGGGGCCCGGGCCCTCCTCGTAGCGGCCGCAGCCCTCGGCGACCAGGCGGCGGCCCATCGCGGTGATGATCGGGGACTTCCGCCCGATGTGGAAGAAGCCGCTGCCCGGGAAGGGCTCCAGCTCGGGCTTGGGAGCCGGCTTCGGGTCCGGCCGGGGCGCTCCCCCTCCCCCGCCCTTGAGGCGCTGCGCGATCCGCTTGCGCATGCCGTCCATGGTGAAGCCGCGCGGGTCCTGCTTGCCGGGCTGCCACTCCTTGTGCCCGATCACCGAGCGCTCGCTCCAGCCGTGGTGCCGGCAGATCGCTGCGGAGACCTTCTCGATGGCCTCCTTCTGCACCTCGGGCCAGGGGTCCTTGCCGTCGCCGAGGTTGACGCACTCGAAGCCGTAGAAGCGGGCGTTGCCGTCGGTGTCGGCCTCGTTGTCGTGCGGCAGCCTGGACTCGTTGATCACGGCGCGCAGGACGTCGCTGTCGCCGAGGCCGGCGTGGTTGGCGCGGCCGTTGCCGACGAGGTGGATGTGGCCCTGTTTGTCGATGACGCCGTGGCACAGCGGGCCGGGCAGGCCGGAGTAGCCGTTGTAGCAGATGCTCACCGAGTTCTCGGTGCCCTTGGTGACGGTGTGGTGGATCATCACGCCGTTCACCGGGCCCCAGGGACCCTTGCTGTTGCGGTTGTGGGTGCGCCAGCTGCGGACCTCGTGGACCGTGAGGCCCTCCTTGCGCAGGATCTCCACCAGCTTGGACGCGCTCAGGGGCTTGGCCATCACTCGTCTCCTTCCGCCGCGGCCTCGGCATCCGCAGTCGTCTGCGACCTCCCGCCGGACGGGTCCTCCGCCAGTTGCTCCTCGCGGCGGGCCTGTTCCTCGGCCGCGAGCGTCGCCGCGTCCGCGGCCGGGATGCCGTCGGCCAGCGGATCGAAGGCGAGGCGCAGGTCCACGGTGCCGCCCTCGCCCTTGACCAGCGCGAGCGGCGCGAAGCCGCGCACGATGCCGGAGGGCGCCTGGAGCAGCGGACGCCGGGCGGTGTCCGCGGGCCACTCGACGCCGCCGGTGGCGGTGCGGGCGGGCACGATCCAGTGGTCGCCCGTGCGGTAGGCGGCGCCCTTGGCGAAGTACACCTCGACCCCGTCCTCCAGCGGCAGCCACTCCCCCTCCGTGACGGGGACGGCTCCGCTCTTCAGGGCGGTCGTACGGCCCTTCCGCCGCGGTCCCTCATGGTGGTCCCACCGGCGCAGGAACGGGTTGAGGTGCGGCAGCCGGCCGACGGACCGGGCGGGCTCGGCGCTGAGGCGGACGCGGCGGCCCGGCAGGTCCAGCTCCTCGACCCGCAGCAGGGGCAGGGGCTCGAGGCGGGAGGCGTAGGCGGTGTCGACGAGTTCGACGTGGTCGCCGACGTCCAGGTCCAGCTTGTCGTCGTGGCCGAGGGAGGCCAGCTGCACCCAGGTGCCGTCGAGTTCGTCGACGGGGAAGACCACCGAGCCGTTCTCGCGGGACCACTTGAAGGTGGCGTCCTTCGCCTCGCCACCCGCGTGCACCTCCACGCGGTACAGCTGGTTCTCCTGGCCGCGGTAGCGGGCGTCCGGCTTGACCAGGCAGGGGTCCTCGTCGGCGTGGTCGGGCCGCTCGCTGCGGGCGGCGAGGCGCGCGCTCGGCGCGGCCTGCTTCCGCGCCCACTGGTCGAAGGCGGCCCGCACCACCTCCTTGGACGGGTCCTCGTCCTCGATCCCCAGCGCCGCCAGCGACAGCGGCAGGACCTGCCAGACGACCTTCACGCGGGCCGCGGTGTCCGGCATCGCGGCGCCGAGGGCGACCTCGCGCAGGGCGGGGTCCTCGGCGGCGGAGACGGCACGCTCCCACACGCTCAGGTAGACGAGGAACGGCGTCTGCGCGGGCGAGGGCAGCCGGTCGCCGGGCTTCTCCGGGTCTCGGAAGCCGTCGGGCTGGTCCCAGTAGGTCCAGTACCCGGGCGGCGCCGCGGTCTCCTGCTCCTGAGCGTCCTCGTCCGGGACCGGCACGCCGGGCGCCGGGCGGGTCGCGTCGAGGAGGATGCCGTCGACGTAGTACCGGCCGCCATGGATGTGGAGCGTGTCGATGTCGTGCTTGCCGCCGACGTAGTCGATCTTGAAGCCGGTGGCGTCGCGGGGACCGCCGTGCCGGCCGATCAGGTCGGCGGCGAGGGTGCGGGCCCGGTGCAGCTGGATCGCGGTCTGCTCGTTGATGTCGGCGTCGAGCTGGACGCGGCCCTGCTGGGCGATGACCGCCGAGTACCGCCGCTGGGGGCGGAACGTGAGGCGGGAGAGGTCAGCGTGCATGAAGGGGGTCCCCCTGGTTCAGGAAGGTGCGGGTGGGGCTTGGGGCGGCGGCGCGCATGTCCTGGCTCATGTCCCGCCTCACGTCACGAAGAAGATCCCGGCGTCGGTGCCCGCCGGGGTGTACTCCGCGAGCCGCGCCCTGAGGCCGTCCTCGCGCTGCGGCCGGTACAGGTCGTGGAAGGCGCCCATCTCGGCGCCGTCGTCGGAGCCGCGCCGGATCTCCTCGGCACACCGGTCCGCGGGCAGCCCGTACCAGGGCGTGCCATAGCGTTCCGATGTGAACAACGGCCTTACCCGACCGGCCTGTTCGGACCCGGCGAGGTCCGGCCGGCAGCGGAACCGGCGCGGGGTGCGCGACCCCGGCGGCACGTAGGAGTACCGGATGCAGCCGATGCCGCGGCGGGCCACATGGAGGCGGCCGGTGAGGATCGAGTTCTCGGCGATCTCCACGGCGTGGGTGAAGATCTCGCCGATGACCGTGGTGCGGTGCAGGTGCAGCACCGCGTGGGCGTGGCGGCAGTCCGGCGCGGAGAGGGCCTCGCGGCCGGGGCCGGTGGCGTCGAGGACGCTGTCGCGCAGACGGATGTCGAGGGGATCCTCGCTCACCTCGTCGCCGATGACCTCGATGGTGCCGAGGATGCTGTGCTCGATCTGGAGGCACGCGGTGGTGCGCTCCAGGACGATGCTGGGCTCCTCCGGCGAGTGCGGGTCGCACTCGGGCTCCAGCGACCAGCCGGGCACGAGCGTGCAGTGCCGCACGACGACGGCGCCCATGGGTCCGGTGACGTTGATGCCGCGTCCGGCGACCAGCAGACCGTCGAGGACGACTCGGGGCCGCTCGTGCGGGGCGCAGTCCTCGGACACCGCGCGGATGTTGAGGGCGTCGGGCCGGTTGCTGTACCAGTCGAGCAGACGGATCACCGGCCGGGTGCCCTCGGCCGCGCGGACCTCCAGCCGGTCGCCGGGGTCGAGGTCGAAGTCCAGCTGCTCCTGGTAGGCGCCGCTGTGCGTGATCTCGATGATGCCGTCGGGGCCGGTCCGGTCGGCTCGCCGGTCGTGCTGCCAGGCCCGGTAGGCGTCCATGATCTGCCGGTGCGGCTGCCCGGGTCCGACGCGGTAGACCTCGGCCTCGGGGCGCGGCTCGCGGTCGGGGCGGTCGTACTCGCCGCCGCCCATGTCCGCGCCGAACGCGTGGTGGTAGTCCACCCACACGCCCTGCCGGGGCGCCGACCTCGATCCGAACGCGATCCGCCCGAGCTCCGGGTCGACGGCGACCTGCCCGCGCCTCGGCCGGTAACGCCAGTCGGACAGGTCCGCGACCACGATGTCGGAGGGCGGCACGGGCCGGTCCTCGCCGTCGCGCCGGATGACGAGGCTCTTGCCCGGGCCGTAGTAGTCCGTGAGCCGGTCGTGCAGTTGGCGGCGGGTGACGAACGCCGGGACGTTGTCGATGGTCGCGGTGTGCGTGGGCGCCGGCTCCGGGAACGGCTTGGTGACCAGCGGGGTGTCGTTGCCCAGGATCGAGAAGGTGTACAGGTTGCGGGCGCGGTCGATGCAGTACGCCGGGGACCGGGTGAGCGAGTGCGCCTTCAGCCGCCAGACGAACAGCGCCACGCCCGCCGGGGTCCAACCCCCCTGCCGATGAACGGAGTCGGCGCGGCGGACGTCGGCCGTGCGGGCCGAAGCGCCGAAGGGGCCGCCCGCCAGGTCGAGCGCAGAGTTGTCGCGCAGGTCGACGAGCCTGCCGCGGGTGCCCCGGTGGACGCCCGTGTCGCCGTGCAGCTTCACCGGCTGGGTGTGGGCGACCTGCCGGGACAGCTCGACGGCGCGGGCGGGCCAGCCGGTGACCTGGTCGGAGAGTTCCTCAAGGAGGTGGAGGGTGCCCTTGCGGCGGCGGTTTGCGACGGTGGCGGCCACGTCGGCGCGCGGGGCGACCGCCTCGGCGAGGGCGGCACGCCCACCCTCGTGCAGGCCGGCCGTCAGGACCCGCTCGTAGCCGGGCAGGGTGCGATAGCCGACCAGGTCACCGAGGTACGGCAGCACCCAGGGCGCGGCCGTCTCCACGAACAGGTCCTCGTAGCCCTGCTCGACGCCGTCACGGACCCGGTCCAGCTGCTCGGCGATCACCGCGAGCAGCGCGCGCAGGGGTTCGCCCTCCTCGGCGTCCCTCAGCAGGTGCCGGCGGGGCAGCAGCGCGGCGAGACCGTCGGGCTCCCTGGACGTGGCCGCCGGGGAAGCCGTCTCCAACTCGACGTCCGGGGACATCACTTGACCTCCGTCAGAATCAGGGTGTCCGCGGCCTTCGGCGACAGCATCGCGAGCTGGGCCGGGCGGATGCCGCGGAAGACGAACACCGAACGGCCCTTCGCCAGGCGCCGGGTGTCGGTGATGCCGGGGTTCAGGCGCAGGAGTTCGGCGAGCGGGACGCCGTACCCGGCACAGATCTCGGAGAGCGTCTCGCCGTTCTCGGCGCGGACCGTGTGGGTCCTCTCGTCGTACGTCGCCGGGTGCGCCGGGACCGATGCCCTGGGCGGGCCGGGATCGGTGAGGATCGCGGTCAGCTCCTCGGGCGTGGCGGACGCGGGGACGCCGGTGAGGACATCGACGTCAACGTGGTCGACGCCGGGCACGGAGTGGGCGGCGGCGAGGACGTCGGAGAGGCGGGCGGGCCTGCCCAGCTCCCGCCCCTCGTAGCCGAGTCGGGCGAGCAGCGCCCGCCGCAGCCGTGGCTCCACGGACTCCCACGCGTGATCGGGGGCGACCTTCACCTTGGCGGCGACGAGCAGCAGCACGAGCTCACGTACGTCCACCCGGACGGGGAGGTTCATGTCCCCGTACTCGGTCAGGGCACCACGCAACGCGCGCAGCGTGTCCGAGTCACCGTCGATCGGAACGTCGTCCGTGCCCGCCACCGTCACGTGCAGCACACGGCGCCGCCCGTCGAAGAGTTCGCGTGCGGCGGCCCGGCCGATGCCGGCGCGGGAGCGGGCGAAGTCCTCGTAGTCGGACTCGGAGACCAGCCGGTCCAGTGCGGAGACGGCGAGCGGGACCGTCCGGCGGGTCAGACCGGGGCCGTCGGCGTCCGCGCCGCCCTTCGCCGGGCGCGGGTTGGTCACCTGGCTGACCCCGAGCGGCCGGGTGAGGGGCTGGGTGACGCGGTCGGCGGAGACGTTGGCGGCCCTGCCCGTGCCGAAGCGGTAGCGGGCGCGGATGTTCTCGTGTCCGGAGGGCAGCCGGGCGCCGTTGATGCCGTCGCCGAAGGTCACCGTCGTACGGCCGTCGGCGGTGGAGCCGGTGATGTGGACCCTCTCGCCGGGGCCGCGTCCGGCGAGGCTGTCGACCTCGTGCCACCGGACGCCGTCGACCCGGATCTCCAGCACCGGTGTGGCGCCGAGGGGGTTGTCGTCGGCGAGCCAGGTCAGCGGGGACTGCCAGAGCGCGAACGTCTGGTTCACCCGGTCCGAGTCTCCGCTGCCGATGGCCTCCTCGCGGCTCTCGCCGTGGGTGGCCTCGACGACGTTGCCGAGGACCTTGACCGTCTCGCGCCGGTAGCGGTGGGCCAGGTCGGCGGTCAGGGTGAGGCGGGTGTGGACGTGGTCGCCGGGCAGGTGCGGGTCGACGGCCGGATCCGCGGCGGCGATGACGACGACCTCGGTGGCCCTCACGCCGGCCGTGCCCGGGATGTCGCTGCGCTCGCCGCTCACCATTAGCGTGCGGCCGGGCCGCAACCCGTCGTACAGCTCGGCGAGTTCGATCTCGCTTCCGTGCACGTCCTCGCCGAGCGGTTCGTCGGCGAGCCGCAGCGCTTCGCCGGCCGCGTGGACGGTGGTGTCGCGGATGTGCGAGAGCAGTACGTCGAACTCGTCCAGCCAGGGGTCGGCGAGGGTGAGTTCGGTGCCGCGCCCGGTGATGCCGTAGTTCGAGTACGCCGCCGTACGCGCCGAGACCACCTGGGTGGTGACGAACGCGAGCCCGGCGTCACCGGGGATACCGTCCTGGGCGCCCTTTGCGGGACGCTGGACGGCGACCCAGCTGCCGACCGTGATGCCGGTGTGGACCGTGTCCAGCTGGAGGATGCGGCGGTTGAGCGGCCCCGGCTTGCCGGCGATCACGATCTCGACGTTGGGCTCGGTCGCGCCGACCGTGTACTTGAGGCCGATCTCGTACTCGCCGTGCGTGATCTGCTCGTTCGCGCCCGGCCGCAGCGGGACCTGCACGGAGGTGCCGTTGTGGACGCCGACGTGGACCAGGCCCTCGTCGTCCGGCCGCGACACGAACAGCGTGCGCTCGGGCAGACCCGACTGGAAGCGCGCCGTGACGCCGGGGTCCTGGGAGTCGGTGGGGCGCCGGTTGAGCCAGTTCAGGTCGCGGTCCTGACCGGAGCGCACGGACAGCTCGACCCGGCCCGGGCCGAGCGGGAAGGTCAGCGGCCGGGCGACGGGCAGGTTCTCCGCACGCTGGTCGGAGCTGCTGCCCTCGACGTACTGGAACTCTGCACGGACCGGTGTCTTCCCCGACGTGTCGTACACGACGCGCATGCTCGCGAGGACGGCACCGGTGAGCGGCCAGTCGGCGGTACGGATGACCCGCCCGCGGTCGTCCTGGACCGGCTTGAGCGGGGCCGATGCACCGAAGGGAGCGGCGGTGACCCGCATGGCGAGCAGCTCACGCAGAAGCTGCGGGGTACCGGGGGCGGCGGCGGTGCGCCACGCCGGGTACAGGGTGCCGAGGGAGGGGTTGAGCGCCGAGAGCAGCCGCGCGGTGTCGGTACCGGGCCGCCGGGAACCGATGCCGCCGCGCGGGGCGGGGGCGGAGGCACGCAGGGCGGGAAGTACACCGCCCAGGGCTTCGAGAGCAGCGGTGCGCGCATCGCCGCTTTCTTCCGGGGGCGCGGGGAACTGCGCGACAAGCCCCCGCGGCGCCGCGGACGAATCACTCTGCGCCGGAGCCAACTCCCATGCCCGCTCGGCAAGTTCCGCGAGCACCGCCTCCAACTGCTCGAACCAAGCGGCAACGTCCTCGTACGGCTCGGCCAGCACCTGAGCCTCACCGAGACGCGCCACCGGCTCCGCGAGCCGCGCGGCCAGCCGCTCAGGACTCCTGATCCCGTCCAGATCCTCCCGAAGCGGCGCGAGAACCTGGTCCTCGAAGTCCTCGATCAGCCGGCTGACCGGCCGGGGGTTGGGCACCTCGGGCGTGGGCCGTTCATCACCCGGCTCGCCCGGTGCCACCGGCGCCGCCGTCCAGCGTCGTACCTCGTCGACGAGTTCCCTCAACGTCGGCGGCGCCGACTTCGGCAGGGAGATCGCCGTGATCTCGTCCTCCCGGTCCACCCGCGCCTTCGCGATCGGCAGCAACTTCCGTTCGCCGCCCGCCTGTTCGCCGAATACGAAGAGCAGCTGGTCGCCGGTCCGGAGGGAGTTGGCCGTGCCCTCGACGAAGAGCTCCGAGCGGCGCTCCAGGTCCGCGGGGGTGACGAGGGAGGGGCGCCGGCGGCGGACCTTGAGCTCGTTCCAGTTCCAGCGGGCCGTCAGGTCACGGCTGGTCTCGAAGGTCAACGACTGCTCGTCGGCCGAGGCCGGCACGCTGTGGCTGCGGGCCCCGCGCGGGACAAGCACCGCCGGCGCCTCGGCGCGCGGGTCGCGCTCCAGGGTGTACGCCAGGTGCGTGGCGGCGGCGACGCCGGGCCGCGGCCGGTGGCCGACGAGGCGGCCGAGCAGGACCAGGGAGCGGTGCTCGTCGGCCGTACGGATGTAGGCCTCGTCGGCGATCCGCTCGGAGTGGAAGGTGAGCAGGTCGCCCAGGACGGCGGTGGCGTCGAGCAGTCCGATCGCCGGGTCGTCCGGGGTGCGCACGGTGAGGCCCTGGAGGGCCGGGTACGCGGGTGAGGCGAGCCGGTCGAGCAGGGCCGCGCGGAAGGAGCCGTACTCACCGACGCGGTAGTCGAGCGCGGTGCGGCCGGGCGGGTTGTGCACGGGGGCCGGAGCGAGGCGCTCGTCGTGGCCGCCCCGGCAGGCGCCGCCGCAGCCGCAGTCGTCCGTGATCGGGACCTCGGTCATCGCGCACCTCCCAGGGATATCGCCAGCCGGCCGTTCTCCGGCCGGTCCGGGTCGTTGTCGCAGGTGGCGATCTCCAGCGGGCCGAGCCGCAGCACGCCGTCCTCCTTCTCTCCTCGGTCCGGTTCGAACAGCCGGCGCAGCCGGGTGACCTGGACGCTCTCCACGCCGGGCACGGCCGCGGCGGCGGCGACCAGACGGCTCAGCCGCACCGGCTCGCCGAAGGTCAGCGCGTCCGGGTGGAAGAAGCCGCGCACCCCGTTGCCGAGCACACCGCTGCCGAGTACGCGGTACAGCTCGGCCAGGATCTGCCCGTGCTGATGGCCCGGCTTGGCACAGACGGTGAGCGCGATGTCCAGCGGGACGAGTCGCGCGGCGCCGACGACGAGGTCGTGGCCGATGCGCCGGTACGGCTCAAGAGCCTGCTCGACCGACGCCAGCAGGCCGGCGGACGGGGTGCCGGTGCCCTGGGCGTCGACCGCGATGTGCGCCTCCTGGACGCTGCCGGTCCAGCGCAGTGCCGCCGCCGCGCGCCGGACGCCGGGCAGGGCGCCGGCGAGGGCCGCGTAGTCCTCCGCGGTGACCGCGCGCAGCCGGGTGCGGCGCAGGTCGAGCGGGGCCAACTGGCGTACCTGCTCGACGGGTTCGGGTTCGGTGCCGCCGACGGCGGGCAGCGGGTTGCGGACCACGGCGGCGGGCGGGGGCGCGCAGTCGGACTGGACGACGAGGTGGTTGATGGCCTCCGCGCCGACGTTGCCGGCGATGCCGCCGCCGAGGCGGTAGTGCGCGGCGAGGCGCGATCCCGGCGTCGGCCGGGCGCCGTGGCGCCCGTCGCCGAAGCGCAGGGCGAGCCGGCCGTCGTCCTCCGGTTCGCCGACGAAGTGCCTCTCACGCAGCCCGCTGTCGAGCAGGTCGCGGCGCGGTTCCCAGGTCTCCTCGTCGCCCGCGCGCAGGCGTACGGCGGGCAGGGCGCGCCGCGGGTCCTGGTCGAGCGCGGCGGTCGCGGAACCGCGCAGCACCGGCTCCTCGGGGTGCAGTCCGGCCGCGTAGGAGGGACCCCAGCTGTGGGCGATCTCCCAGGCGATGTGCCCGTCGAGGACGGTGCCGGCGCGGGCGCGGGCCGTGAGGACCTCGATGCGGCGCAGCTTGGCATCGAGCAACTGGTCGCTGCGGAAGAGCAGTTCGCGCAGGGCTCGGACGGGATGGCGGCGCAGCTCGATGCGCTCCAGGATCCGCAGTCCGTAGATCACCGTGAGCTCGGCGATCTCCTCGTCGGCGAGGCCGTCCCGGTCGCGGGCGCTGCGCCACAGCTCGACGAGCCGCTGCCGCACCCGCTCCGGGATCGCGCCGATCCGCGCGGCCTGTCCGGCGGCGACGGTGGCCGGCTCGGGGAACGGCACCGCCTGGGTGACGGGTGCCCGTCCGAGGACGGGGCGGAAGCGGGGCCGGATGCCCGGGTACACGGACTGGGCGAGCAGCGTGCGCAGGGCGGCGGCCTGGGCGTACGCCGTGCCGGGCACGACGCGTTCGTGGCGCTGGCCCGCGCGTTCCAGGCCGAGTCCGGCGCGGTTGGTGGCGGCCTCGCCGACGACCTCGAAGAGCTCGCGGACGTCGTCGGCCCTCAGCGCCTCGCCCGACTCCGCCCTGTCCGCGAGGGAGTCGATCAGCCGAGCCGGGGCGTTGCCCTCCTGCCGGTCGTGGCAGCCGAAGGCGGGCCCGTCGCAGGGGGCGACCTCGGCGGGGTCCTGCGGGACGGTGAACGTCTCGGGGAGCCCGTGGAGCGTACGGCCGTGGTCGACGAGGACGACGTTGCCGCGGGCGAGGGACACGTCCTCGACGGGCAGGCAGTCGCGGCCGCCGCGTGTGGTGAGGCGGAGCGGGAAGCGCAGGGCGTCCTCCGCGACCCAGGTGACCTCCAGGACCGGCTGGTCCTCGATACGGTCCACGGCCGGGGCGACGGAGGTGAGGCGGACGGCCTGCCGGTGGCTCGGGTCGGCGTCGCCCGGGGTGCCGGTGCGCGGCCCCTTGACCTCCTCCAGAACGAGCAGGTCGCCCGGCCGCAGGCCGAGCCGGCGCTCCCGGCAGGTCTCCTGGTCGACCCACTCGTCGCGCAGGGTGGCGGAGGTGGCGCCCTTGGGCAGGGTGCACACCTCGCCGCCCCACGTCCACAGCCGGATCGCGTTGTGCGCGACGCGCAGCTCCAGCGGGTCCTCGGTGACGACGGGTTCGAAGACCTCCACCGAGCCGCGCTCGTCGAGGTCGCCGAGGTCGGCCTCGTCGACGACCGTGCCCGGCTCGGGACGGTCGTGCGGGTCGAGGGTGCGCACGTCGACGGAGGCGAAGCGGAAGGTGCCCGGGGCGAGCGTGTGGTCGCCGGCGGTCTCGACTGCGACGTACGCGCGCGCCGTGCAGCCGTCGTGCATCGCGTAGTCGATGAGCCGCACGTGCCGCCGCACGGAGACGCGCCGCCGTGCGGTGTCGAGGTAGGCCTCGGTGGCGACCGCGTCCTGCTGGTAACTGATCTGGTCGCCGGTGTACGCGAGCAGTTCGACGAGGGTCACGCCCAGGTCGGCGGGGTTGCGCTCGACCCAGTCGGGCGTGGTCAGCGCGAGCCGGTCGAGGAGCAGCTTGCGGATGGTGTCGTAGTCGCGGGCGGTGTAGTCGATGACGGGCGCGGCCGGGAACTCCGGGGCGTCGTGCCCGTCCTCCTTGCAGTCGAAGGGAGTCGGGCAGTCGGGCCGGAAGGCGAAGGTCGCGCTGTGGTAGCGCTGGTCGAAGCCGCGGTAGGGCTGCGTCCCGGGCCGTCCGTACGGGTCGGTCTCGACGAGGGAGAGCCGGTAGCGGGAGGTGTCGCCGGTTCGGTCGAGGGTGACGTAGAGCCGGTCGTCGAGCTCGGGGTCCTCCTCGCGCTCCACGCCGACGTCCACGGCGGTGATGCCGGTGATGCGGCGGCCGCCGTCGATGCGGACGTTCTCGGGGCCGAGGCCGTGCGGGGCCTTCCCGAGGAAGCCGACGGTGAGCAGCAGCCCGTCGTCGGAGACCTCGACGGAGTCGACGCCGTTGAGCTGGGCGGCCCGGACCTTGGCCCGGCGGGAGGGGGTCGTGGTCGTCCCGGTCATGCCGCGGCCCTCCCTTCGAAGACGTCGTCGCGCCGGGCGCCGTCGGCGCGCACGACGTACGACAGGTACACACGGACGACGTTGTCCTCGCTGATCACGTCGAGGGCCTCCACGTCGATGAGGTCGCCGAGCCAGCGCTGGAGGGAGGCCTGCACGGAGAGTTCGAGGGTGCTGATGAGCTCCGGTCTCGTCGGCGCGAAGACCAGGTCGAGGAGCCCGCAGCCGAAGTCGGGCCGCATCACGCGCTCGCCGGGGCTGGTGAACAGCAGCTGTTCGATGAGGTCGTGGACGTGCTCGCCGCGGGTGGCGTGTGCGGTCCGGCCCCGGCGGTCGGCGCGGAACGGGAACGCGATGTCGCTGCGGGGGCGCCCGCTCGGGTGGCGGCTCATCGGACGGTGACCTTTCGCTGCGCGGCCTGGACGACGGGCGGGCCCTGCGGCACCAGGGCCGCGCTGAAGCACTGGGCCGCGGAGGTGTCGAGCAGCACGGGCCGGCCGTCGACGGTGACGCCGGTGCCGTCGGCGGTCCAGCGGGCCGTCACGCACGGTGCGGGCACGCCGTCGGCGGTGTGCGGGCAGCCGGTGACGACGTAGCTGTGGGCGGCGGTGGCGACGGCGGCGCCCGCGAGGCGTACGCCGCCGGATGTGGTGGTGGCGGGCGCGACACGGCCGCCGTGCGGACAGCCGATCACTGCGTCGGCGCCGAGCAGACTCCCGGACATGGTTCGTGGTCCCCCGTTCTCCTTCGTCGCTGTGGCCGCTGGCACGGCCGTCGTCGCTGCTGTGGCCGCTCGTGCGGCCGTCATCGCTCTCGTCGCTTTCATCGCTGGGAGAGCACGGTCAACTGGCCCTCGTTGATGGTCACTTCGTTGCCGCGGAGCAGGACCTCGGCGCCCGCGCCGGTCGAGATGACCACGGCCTCCTTGGTGATGCGGATGTATGCGCCGCCCTGGGCCTGGAGCAGGATCCCCTGCTCGGCGCCGGTGGTGTCGTTCAGGACGAGCTTGTGCGCCTGAGGTGTCTGCACGACGACGGGCTTGTCCGGCGAGTTGCCCTGGAGCTCCCGCCGCGCGTCGGGCGGCAGCTCCTCGGCCGCGCCGTACCAGCACCCCGTCCACACGGGGAAGCTCGGATCCCCCTGCTCGAACTCCACCCACACGCCGGCGCCCGGCGGCGGCACCACGAACTGCCCCGACTCCGGCCCGGTGAAGGGCAGGCAGGGCAGCGCCCAGGTGGACGGCTCGTTGCCGAGGACGTCCGGGACCTCGACGGTGATCCGGCCGATGCGCAGCGGGTCGTCGTTGCCGACGACCCGGCCGCGGAACTTGCCGAGGTAGCGATTGCTGGGTGCCGCCATGGTGGGGGTGCTCCTGGTCGGTGGTGTCTTACGGGTGGTTACGGCCGGACGTAGTCGCTGCGCGCTTCCAGGCCCTCCCTGGAGAGGGTGAAGTTCTGCTGGTACGAGCCCGGACGGAGGTTGTGCGTGACGGACTTGACGAAGTAGTCGCCGTCGTACGCCCGCCCCGAGCCGCGTACGCCGACGAGCCGGCGGGGCTGGAGGATGTGGCCGTGCCGGATGACGTCGAGCGAGCCGGAGCCGGAGACGACGTCGGCGGACACGGCGGCGCGGGCGAGGAGTTCGGCCTCGGCCTGCTCGCGCTGCTGCTTGGCGGTGCCGGAGAGTGTCCTGCGCTTGAGGGCCGGGGTGGGCCGCTTGCCGAGGGGCGGGCGCAGCGGGCTGATGGACGGCTGCGGGAGCAGGTCCGACTGCCGGGTCTCGGGGTTCTGCCAGCGGGCCTGCGGCTCCTCGCGTGCGGTGCCGTCGTAGGCGAACGTCAGCTGGTCCACGGTGGAGTTGGCGTCCATGTTGACGTTGAGGGCGTGCTGGCGGATGCCGAGGCGGACCTCGGGCCCCCAACGGGCGGATGACTGACCGGGGTTGGGGCCGGGTTCGAGGTAGAAGGTGTAGCCGTTCGCCCGCGCGAGCTCGGTGACGTACTGCAGGTCGGTGCCGGTCTGGTAGTGCACGCGGAGGTCCTGGTGCGGGGGTTGGGCGACCTTCTCGGTGTAGACGTCGGGCCGGATGCCGTAGTCGGAGTAGCGGCGCAGGATGGCGAGGACGCGCTCGGAGGGCGGCAGGTTCGGGTACCGCGCGGTGCGCTCCTCCAGGTCCATGAGGAGGGTGAGGTCCTCGCCGGTCACGGTGAGGGTGGAGTGGCCGGGCTGGTTGCTGGCGCCGACTTCGTGCCGTACGACGAGCCCGTCGAACAGCACCTCCGAGGTGCCCTTGACGGAGACGGTGACGACGAGCCGGGTCTTGGGATCGAAGAACCCCTCCGGGAGCAGCCGTCGGCTGATGATGCCGTTCTTGGTGAGGTCGAAGGCGAGCTGGAACCCGCTCCGCTCCCCGGCGGTGGCCGTGATCTGGGCGGACAGCAGGGCCTCGGTCACCTCGGCCGGGACGGGCCGGGCGAGCTTGGGCCCCATGAGGAGCGTGATGTGGACGGGGCCCTGCCCCACGGGCGTATCAAACACGCCGGTCTCCCCTGCCGCCCGGGAAACCGCCGGCGAGCGGGATGTCGATGACGCGGCCCGCCTCGTCGGTCAACTCTCCAGGATCGAGTACGGGGTTGGCGTCGGCGATCTGCCACCACTGGGAGGGGTCGCCGAAGTACCGCTGCGCGAGCAGGTCGGGGCGCTCGCCGGCGCCGACGGTGTGCGGCTGGGTGAGGTCGGGGTCCTCGGTCCGGTTCACCGGGGGCAGCAGGCGGCGCTTGGTGTACCGCACTTCGGTCCCGTCGGGCTGCCGGTGGATCCCGATCTCGGCGTCGTGGTAGCGGCTGGTGCGGGGATAGGGGTGGGCGCCCGGTATCGCGACCAGGGCGTTCTCGTAGGGCTCGATCTCGGCCATGGGTGTCTGCTCAGCCCCTTCCGAAGGCGACGTCGGTTCCGATGCCGGCGCCACCCGGCCCCAGGGAGCCGAGGCTGCCGCCGCGCGCCGCTGCGGCGAGCCGCTCCTTCTGGGCGAGGTGCGCCATGTACAGGTCCGCTCCGCGGTGGCCGGCCGGGAGATCGCTGACGGTGAGGATCTTCATGCCGATGCTGAGGGAGGCGCGGATGGGGTTGAGGTGCACGTCGAACGCCGACTCGTTGACGGACAACTCGGTGAGCCGCACGGGCATGACCCGCTTGCTCCCCCAGGTGAACAGCGTCAGCGGCATCTCGATCGGGCTGATCTCGATGGCCCCTTTCTGCGACAGCTTCATCGCTGCACGGAGCTGGGCGGTGGTCGGTTGCACCAGCATTTCGAGCGTGGCGAGTTGCGGGTGGATGCCGTCGGGCGCGGCGACCTCGAACTGATCGGTGGCGTCGATCTCGGCGGTGAACTTCCAGGTCTCCTGGGCGGGGCCCTTGAGACGGAGGGCCTCGTTGCGGTCCCCACTGCCGGTGCCACCGCCTCCCGCGTCGCCGCTGTCACCGGCGGACTGGGGGGCGACGCTGCGCTCCAGGGTGTCCGGGTTGAATTGCAGGACGATGATGCGCTGGGGGGTGCCGGTGTCGGGGTTGACGACGACTATTCCGGAGCGGATGGGTTTGGGGATGTCGGCGTAGCGGGTCACAAGCGCTCCAGGAGGCGGGCCTTCAGGTCCGTGTAGTCGTGGTCGGGGAAGACGCGGGGGAAGACGTCGAGCATTTCCTTCAGTCCGTCAACCAACGGGATGAAACCCATGCCGCAGTCCTCCGGCGCGCAGTAGAGGTACTGCCAGCCGATGACGCCTTTGGTGATCAGCAAAGTCTTCAGATAGCCCGGGTAGTCCAGGTCCATGCGCAGGGCGCCGTCACGCAGATCGTGGAACCAGATCTCCGGGTCGCTCGCACCTGGAGTGACTCGCAGGGCGGCCATACGGCCAGTGCCGGTGCGGGGAGTGTCGTCGAACACCCGCAACTCGCCGTAGAGTACACGCTCCTCGGCGTCGTCCCCTTCCCAGACGTCGTCCATGTGGTTCTGCGTCACGGCACTCAGCAGATGGGACAGCTGGAATTCGCCGACGATCTCCGAGTCCTCGTCCAGGGGACGCCAGGAAGCCGCGATCTCCTTGTGCCGGAAGTAGCACTCCCGAACCTTCTCACTCAAGGGAAGACCGTGCCGCTCGGCGAGCGAGGCGAACACCGGTGCGGGGTCCTGCATCAGCTTGGACAGCTTGCCGAACTCCGCCTTCGCCACGCGGAACTCGCTCACGCTCCTCAGCCCATCGAGCATATCCGCACAGCTGCGCTCATAAGGGAATGGGAATTCCTCATCCCGCTGCGTCATCCTAGAACTCCCAATTCCAGTTGATTTCTTGGTCCTTCTTGCGAAGGCTGGCGAGCAGGACATCCAGTCCGGTGAGCCGCAGGGTCGGATGGTTCCTCTTGTAGTTGTCCATGAGCACCTCGACGTCGCCCACGTCGGAGAGGCTCTCCTCGTCCTCGTGCAGCTCGTTACGAGCATCGACGAAGTGCCTGGCAAGCGCCTCGTACTTGTTGTCCAAGAGGCGCTTCTTGATGGCTGGGCGGCCTGCTCCATTGATGGACAGCTTGTTCATGTCGCCGGGATCAAGAGGAAGGGGTGAGCGTTCGAACTTGTCCTTCGGCGCTTCAATCCGATTCCAGTCCTTCTGCTCCTTCCCGGTCCCACCGATCTTCTCGTAGCCGCCGTACTCCGCGTAGATGTGACTCGCGATGTGAGGCGTTCCCTTGTGGAATTCAGCCCTGGTCCGGTACCAGATGATCGGTTCCGGGTCGGGGACGGCGTGATACGCGGGCCCCTCGAACTTGCGATAGAACTCCTTGTTCGCCTCACCGCGCGCCGGGACCAGGTTGTTGCCCTTCGCCTGTCCGCCCAGGCTTTCCGGCAGCAGGTGCATACGCACCCATGCGCCCTTCGCGCTCAGCCCACGGTCGGCGAGGTCCTCCCAGCCGGGAGGCTGCCCGTCCGCCGCCTTCCGGGCGTCTTGCCCTCCGCCGCCGAACAATGTCTTGGTCGGGTTGCCGATGTAGCCGGACATGTGCTCTTCGCTCCGGCGTGTGTCCTCGTCCCCCACCGGGGAGACGTCGGCGAAATCCTGGAGTTCATCGTCGGGGATGTCGAAGTAGATGCGGTTGCGCGCTTCGTCGGCGAACTTCATCATCGCCTTCTTGAGGTCTCGCTCCTTTTCCCGCTTCTCCTTCTTCCGCTTCTTCTCGTCCGTTTCCGTCAGGGGACGCGCCTGCTCCTTGAGGACCTCGGCGTACTTCAGGCGCGCCTTCTTGAGGAAGCCCTCCTGTTCCGACTTGTGCCGTTTGGCCTCAGGCCTGCCGAGGTCCCCCGCCCAACTATTCAGGAACGGCGGGATCTCGACCGGCGTGCTGTGGATGTACAGCGGCGCACGCGCACCGCGGCCGTGGAACATGAGCGTGTGCTGTTCGCCGTCGTCGGCGTCGGTGAACCGCACCTTCGGCATGGTGATGTCGGAGTTGTCGCGCTCCCGCGGCTCCTGCTTTTTCCTGTCCCGTCGACGCGAACGGTCGTCGCGCATCCGGTCTTTGCGCCTGCGCCACCGGTCCCGCAGTCGCCGCAGCCGGTCGTTCAGGCGGCTGCCGAGGCGGCGGCGGGCCTTGCCGTAGAGCTTGCGGGCGGCTCGACGTGCCCGGTTCGCGGCCGACTTGACGGTCTGGCGGGCACGGCGGATGCGGCGGGGCCGGCCGTCGGGGCGACGGTCGCCGTCGCGGCCCTTGTCCCGGTCACGGCCCCGGTCCTTGCCGTCGTCGCGACGGTGATCGTCCGTACGGCGGTCCTCGGGGTGCCTGTTCCTGGGGTCGCGATCCCGGTCACGGTTGCGGTCGTCCTTGCGCAGCGTGTCCCGGGCCGGGCCGCGGCGTGCCGGGCGCTCGTCGTCACGCGTCCTGCGTTCAGCGTCCCGCGCCCGTTTCCTGGCCGCATTCACCTCGCGGCCCTCCTCGCGACGCTCGTCGTCGTCGCGGCGCTTCTTCGGGCGGGTGGTCTGCGAGGGGCGCGGCTTCTTCTCCGGGGAGGAGCGCTTGCCGGGGCGGGGCTTGGACGGCGGGCGGGACATCTTGTCCGGCGACGGCTTGCGCGGGGCCGGGCGGTCGGAGGGCTTGTCCCTGTCCGTGTTCCCGGCCGTGTCCGTGTCCTTGTCCCGGGGGTCGTCCTCCTTCAGCTTCTCGTCCTTCTTCTTGTTCGGCGCGGACGGCTGCCCGGGCGCGTCCGGCTCCCCGGGTTTGTCCTTCTTCGTGCGGATCTTCTTCAGCAGGTCGCCGAGCCGGTCCGCGACCTTGCCCATGAAGCGGCCGACGCCCTCGATGAGGAAGGTGTAGACCAGCTCCAGCAGGGCCACGACACCCGCCCCCACGGCCTTGGCGAAGGGCAGGGCGCCGTTGCCGCTCTTGACCGACTTCAGGAAGTCCATGAAGAGCCCGAAGGCGGCCAGGATCTCGCTCAGCGCACCCCACGCGGTCTGCAGGGCGTCGATGATCGCCATGACCCAGCCGGCACCGGGGATGAGCTTGGCGACGACCTTCTCGACGACCAGGACGCCGATGATGACCGGGAGTTGGGGCACTGCCTCGTCCCAGGCCATCCGGGCCATCTGCTCGACCGTCACCCCACCGGAGATCAGCTCCTGGAAGTCCTCGACCGGGATGCCGATGATCTCCCGCACCTTCTGGTTGAACCATGCCCTGACCGCGGTCTTGACCTCGTTGAAGAGGTGTTCCCTGGCGCCCGTCTCGGCCGCCGCGCCCGCCTTGCTGATCCAGTCGCCGGGGTCGGAGACGATGTCGTTGAAGATGGCCGCCCATTCGCCGAGAGCCGCGACGGCGGCGGCGCCGAACTCCAGAGCGCCGACGGTGACGGACTCGGCGACGTCGACGGCCGCCAGCAGCCCGGTCTCCAGCATGTCCAGTCCGGCGAGCAGCGCCCCGCACAGTCCGTCCAGCAGCTTCCCGGCGACTTCCTTCAGGGCGTCGGCGAACTCGTTGACCTTCTGTACGGCCCAGTCCCGCGCACCGTCGATGGTCCGGCGCCATTTGTCGCGCATCGCCGGGTAGTCGGCGAGGAGTTCGTCTCCGAGGGCGATCAGGGCGTCGGCGAAGGTGTTGATCTGGTCGATGACCCAGTTGCGGGCGTCGTCGATGAGCTTGAAGACCTGCTGCTTGAACTTGTCGATGAGATCGGTGACGACCTGGCGGGCCTTTTCGAAGATGCCCTTGATGGCGTTCTTCAGCCCCTCGAAGAACGCCTTCAGCTTCTCGATGGCCTCTTCGAGCCAGTTGTCGGCGTCGTCCTTGCCCTCGTTCTGCTTCTTCTCCGCATCCTGCTCGGCGGTGGTCTGTTCCGTCTCTATCTTCTTGTTGTCGTCCTCGGTGCGCTTGTCGACGTCCTTCTCGGTGTCCTCGTCCTTCTTCTTGATGTCCTTGCGGACCTGGTCGTACTTCTTGCCCTTCTTGTCGTCGATCTCCGAGACCTTGTCGTCCTGCTCCTTGCGCCACTGATCACGGGAGTCGGAGATGTCGGTGCGGCCCTTGTCACGGGCGTCGGCCTGCTTCTTCCCGCTGGTGTCGACCTCGCGCTCGAGGTCCGCGTCGTACTGCTTGCGGTCATCCGTGGACTTCTTGTCCTTGGCCCGGCGCTCCTGGCCCATCTTCTGCCGGCCCTCGGAGAATCCGGCCTGGATCTGCGGGCCGCGGTCGTGTTCCGCGACGGCAGAGGCGGACTCGATGGGCACACCGCCCGACACCGAGCGCGGACCGCTCGCCTTCGCCCCCTTCTTCCCGCCGGACACCTTGCCGGTCAGGGTCTCCTTGGGGACGTCCGGGTAGATCTGGTCCTCGCCCATCGGCAGCCCGGCGTCCGTACGGCCGGCCTGGTGCAGCTCGGTCTTCCGCTCGTCGAGCTTCTGCCCCTGTTCGTCCGTGCGCTGAGGATCGGAGTCGTTCTCCAGCGGCAGTCGGGGGGCGTCGCCGACGCGGGCCTTCCTCAGCCCCTCGTCCTCGGTCGGGAGTCCGAGGATGGAGTCGATCAGATCGTCGAGCGGCAGGATCTCCTTGAGCAGCTTGCCGAACAGCTGGGCGCCGATGGTGAGGGCGATGTCCCACCAGCTCGGCTCCGGCACGTCGGCACCCGGCACCTCGCCTTCCGGCTTCTGCTCGCCGGCGATCTCGGGCGTCTTGCCCGGCGCGGCCTCGGTACGGGCGACCTTGGCGTTGGTGTACGTGCCGGGGGCCGCAGGGGTCGGGCCGCCGGGAACCGTGCGCGGCGAACCGGAGGGACGCTGCGTGGTCGGCGGCGCCTTGCGCAGGGCGGAGCGCTCCTTGTCGACGGAACGGCCGACGGCGGAGTCGACGCCCTTCAGGGTCTCCAGCGCCTGGTGCGGCTTGAGTGACCCGGCCGTGGCCAGGCCCGACTCGGGTGTGGCGTTGGAGACGTCCGGGGCCGGTGCCTCCTTCTTGTGCTGCGCGCCACCCGCGGGCGCGCTCTTCCCGCCGCCGCGCCCACCGGACCGTACAGGGGCGGGTGCGGAAGCCGTACGACCGCCGCCGCCGCCACCGCCGCTGCGGCGGGCGGTCTTCGCGGCCTGCCGTGCCGCCTGTCGTGTGGATCCCGCGGGGCGGGGGCGTGAGCCCGCCGAGCCTCCTGTGCCCCCGCCCGTTCCCGGTGCTTCGGTGGCCCTGGGGGCGTTGGTCCTGGCCTGCGGGCCGGCGGCCATGGGGGAAGGTCCGTTGCCCGGTGCCAGTTTCGGGGCGGCGACAGGTCCCGGGGTGGACACCTTCTCGGGTCCGCTCACGGGGCCCGGAGTGGTGGCGTTCCCGTTTCCTTCGGTCACGTCCTGATCGCCCGAGGAGGGCGTGGTCGGGGCGGGCTGCGTCCTGTCCGTGTTCTTCCCGTCCTGGCCGGCCGCGCTCCCGGCCCGGTCCTGCGCTCCCTGGTCCGGTTGTCGGTCCTGGTCCGTCCCGCCGTCTGCTGCGGTCCCGGTATCTCTACGGCCCTTGTCGCCCGCTTCTGCTCCGGTCCGGTCCGCCGACTCGCCGCGGCTCGCGCCGTCCGACGCGCCCTGGGCTGCCGAAGGGGTGCCCGCCGCCTGAGTACGAGCGTCCTCGTCCGCCTTGGCCAGCCGGTCGGGCCCGGCCGCCTCGCCAGGAGCGGGCGCGGCGTCCTGTCCGGTTCCGTCGGCCGCGCGGGCCTCCTCGTCGCGCCGCGCGGCCTCGGCGTCGTCCTGACGCTCCTCGGAGCGCTCCTTTGCCGAGTCCTTCCCCATGACGGACGCGGACGTCGCCGCGGCCCCCAGGGACGGACCGGCCCGGTCCGGCCCGTCGGAGTCCGCCGCGGAGTCCTGGTCCCCCGTCATGCCGTCCATGAGGTCCTGGACAGCCCGGTCCTCGGCTTCGTCCTCGTCGGTGCGCGCGGGGCTGTCGGGGGTGGTCGCGGGCTCTGCCGCCTCCGGAGTCTCGTCTCCGCCCGACGGCCCGTCGGAGAAGGTGAGTTCCGGTGCGCGTGGTGCCCCCCTCTTCCGCCGCTGGAACAGCCGTGGGTCGATCTGCGTGTCCTCGCCGGACGGCGCGGTGTCCGCGTCGGCTGCGCGCCTGTCGCTCGCCTCCTGGTCGGTGACCGGCTCGGTGTCCGGCTCGGCGTCGTCCGCGGTGGACTCCGCATCGAGTCCCAACGGCTCGTCGTCGCTGCTCTCTTCGTTCTCCGGATCGCCCACGGTGCGCGCCGCGCCGGTGTCGCCGCCGGTGCGCGGCCTCTCGCCCGGCTCCGCTCCACTGCGGTCCGGCGCGGCCGGGGCGGCGGACTGCCGCGGGGCGGCTCCGGCCTGCCGCGCCTCCTGCTCACCGGACTGCTTTTCCGGTTCCGCCGCGGCCTCGTCCCGCGCCCCGTCCGTCTCTTCTTGCGCCTGCTGATCGTCGCGTTGGTCCTGGTCCGTCTGCTGCTTCTGGTTGTCCGCCGTTGCCTTGCGTTCGTCCGCAGCGTCTTTCTGCGCGCCCCGGCCGGAGGCGTTTCGTTCTTCCTGCCGATCCTGGGACCGTGCCTGCTGCCGGCCGGCGGACTCCTGCCGGTCCCGGGCGGGGGCCTGCCCACCGGGCGGGTCGGCGTCCCGCTCTTGCCGATCCTTGTTGCCGGAGTCCTGCCGACCGGCGGGTTCGTCACCTTCCTGGTCCTGCCGGCCGTCCTGCCGGCTGTTCCCGTCCCGAGAGGCGTCCGCCCGCCTGTCGTCCTCCTGTCGGCCCTCGGCCGAGGCTCGCTCGCGCTCCTCCTGCGCCTCCTCCGCGGCACCGGGTACGGCGAGCGGGGCCCCGGCGGCGTCCGACGGCAGCGGACCGGCCTGCTCCGTCTCCTCCACGGCCTCGAGCAGTCGGTCGATCACCGGTGTGGGCAGCCGCAGTTCCAGCCGCTCGAACACAATGTCCTGCACCTGCGGGGCCATACGCGCCAGTTGGAGTCGCACGCGCCCCGACCGGTCCTCCGGGTCACCGCGCAGGGAGCGCAGGAGCGTGTTGGCGACCCGGTCGACGACGGTCGCCGGATCCAGCTGCTCCGTACGCCGCCGATCAGCATCGACCGTGGCGTACCGCAGCCACCCAGGCGTCCCCTGCCCCTGCTCGACATCGGCCGCCTGCTCGACGCCCCCGCCCCGCGGCCCCGCCACGACGGACTGGGCCGCAGCCTCCGCCTCCCTCTCGATCGCCTCCTGCGGCAGACTCACCGCCCCCAGCTCCCGCCCCGCACGCAGCGTGCCGAGGCCGTGCGGGTTCTGGACCGTGTGCAGGAGCTCGTGGGCGAGGAGACGCCGTCCCTCGTCCGTGCCCGGCTTGAAGGCGCCCTCCGCGAAGAAGACGTCCTGGCCCACGGCCACCGCGTCCGCGCCGAGCAGCTCGGTCAGCTGCCCCGCGTCGCGGCCCGTGTGCAGGCGGACCCGGCTCAGGTCGTGGCCGAGGCGTTCCTCCAAGTCGCGTCGTACGCCGGGGTCGAGCGGCTGCCCTGCGCCGCTGACGATGTCCTTCGGCTCCGGCGCGCGGGACTTGGCCGCACGCTCCTTGCGCTTGCGGCGGCGCTGTTCCGCGGACTGTTCGGCGTGGCCGTCCTGGGTCTGCGAGCTCATCGGGGCACCTCCCCGTGACCGCTGAGCCCTTCGTGCACCGCGCGGGCCAGTTCCTGGCCGAGGCTGCGGGCGGTCAGGCCGGCGGGCAGTGGTGGGAGGTCGGTCAGGGCGTCGACGGCGACGGCACCGTCCGAGGCGAGCGGGACGCCGTGGGTCCGGATCAGGCGCGTCAGCTCGTGTTCGAAGGCGTCCGTGACCCGTTCGGGGTCCACGCTGAAGCCGTTCAGGGCGAGTTCGCCGATCTCGACGCGGATCTCTCGCGGCTCGTCGCGCCGCGCCCCGTTCACACCCATCCCCGCACCTCCCCCGGGGTCAGCGAGCGCTCCAGCTTCTGGTACTCCGTGCGAGCCGCCGCCAGCATGTGGCGCATCTGGAGGCGGTCGCCCTCCTCGGCCGCCAGGAACGCCCCGGACAGCGCAATGTTGCGGATCGAGCCGCCCGCGACGGTGAGTTGGGCGAGCAGGTCCGCGTCGATGCCCTTGACGGGTGCCTGCGAGGGCAGGACCCGCCGCCATATCTCGGCGCGCTCGTGCTCGGCCGGGAAGGGAAAGTCGACGACGAAGCGGATGCGGCGCAGGAAGGCGGTGTCGAGTGCCTTCTTCATGTTGGTGGTGAGGATGGCCAGGCCCCGGTAGGCCTCCATCCGCATCAGCAGGTAGCTGACCTCCAGGTTGGCGTACCGGTCGTGGCTGTCCTTGACCTCGCTGCGCTTGCCGAACAGCGCGTCCGCCTCGTCGAACAGCAGCAGCGCGCCCCCGCGTTCAGCGGCGTCGAAGACCCGGCGCAGGTTCTTCTCCGTCTCGCCGATGTACTTGCTCACGACCTGCGAGAGATCGACGATGAAGAGGTCCAGGCCCAGTTCCTTCGCCATGACCTCCGCGGCCAGCGTCTTGCCGGTGCCGGAGCCGCCCGCGAAGAGGGCCGTGACGCCCAGGCCGCGGCGCAGGGTGCCGGCGAACCCCCATTCCTGGTGGACGGTGGCGCGCTGGCGCACATGGGCGACGATCTCCCGCAGGACGCCGGTCTGCCGGTCGTGCAGGACCAGGTCGCCCCAGGCCGCCTGCGGTTCGATACGGCGGCCCAGCTCGTCCATGCCGATCCTGGCCTCCTCCAGGCCCGCCCGCCAGGCGAGTTGGGCGGCGTCGAGGTCCTCGTGGGGCAGCCGGCGGCGTACGGTCGCGGCGGCGGACCGGATGACGTGCGGCGGCAGCTGGAACTGGGCCACCAGGGAGCGGAGTTCGACGTCGTCCAGGTCGGCGATCGGATGCATCGCCCGGCCCCACAGCTCCACCTGCTCCTCGTCGTCCAGGCGCGGTACCGCCACCCGGGCGCCGTGCGGGCGGTCCGAGCGCAGCGGGTCCTCGCTGGAGACGACGACCGGTACGGCCGCTCCGGCCAGGAACGCCTCCGTCGCCGCCCGCTGATCGCGGTCCAGATCGCCGACCTCGACCAGCAGCGCGGCGGGCAGCAGGATCGCCTCGCGCCGCCAGAGCCGGGCCAGCCGGTCGCGTTCGGCGGGGTCGGTGGGCATGTCCTCGGCGCCCATCGCGTACAGGCCGAGCCCGGAGCGGGCGGCCGCCGCGGCGGCGATGTCGGCACGGCTGCGCAGATCACCGCCGGTCACCTCGACGAGCAGCGGCGCGTCGGGGCTCGCCCCGGTCGTCCAGCCCTCGGCGACCCGGCTCGCGGCCAGGTCGTACGACGGCGGCAGTTGTTCCGGCACCGAGGTGCGGCGCAGGCGGCCGTGCAGCCGGGCGTCCAGGTAGGGCGAGCCCAGCAGGAAATGCAGGATCCGCTCGTCCAGGCGGAGGCGGGACGTCGTCAGCCGGGACTCGTCGTCCAGTTCCGCCATGCGCCAGCGCCGCAGCGGCGCGACCGGGGTGAGCGCGCTCCAGTGCGGGTCGGCGAGCGCGGCCAGGGCGAGCGAGAAGGTCGGATACGCCCGTTGCGGGTCGCCACAGGCTGCGGCGCAGCGGGCGGCGGTCGTCGGGTCCAGCTCGTCGGCGGCGGCGAGGAGGACCACGTCACGTTCGAAGGCGGTGAGCCCGAAGCACGTGACGAGGGCGTCGAGCGGGGCGGTGCCCGGTGCCGCCGGGGGCGCCGGGCTCGCGGTCGTCTCCGGGCCGGCCGTCTCGCCGGCGTCGGCGGCCCGGGCGTGGGCGTCGATGCGGGCGAGGACGCGCCGGATCTCCTCGATCAGTGTCGCACCCACGTCGTGGCCGCCCGTCGTACGCGAAGTGGCCGCCGTGCCCGGCTCGTTCGACCCCATGTCCTCACCTGCCCCCGTCGTTCCCATGCCGTGTCAGTTCTCGGTGCCTTCGGCCCCGCCGTCCGGCGCCGTGCCACCCGCCCTGCCCGATCTGCCGGTCCGGGTGGCGGCGGCCTTGCGAGCGCGTGCAGGGGTCTTGGCGGGTGCCTTCGCGGCCGCCTTGGCGGCGGTCCTGGCCGGTGCCGCCGTGGTCTTCGCGGGCGCCTTGGCCTTGGCGACGGCCTTGCCGGGTGCCTGCTTCTGTTCGGCGTCGGCCGCCTCGATCGCCGAGCCGTTCACCGACGTGTCGTCAGCGGCAGTCGGCTTTGCCCCCGGCGGAACCGGTGCCCCCGGCGCCCCGAACGGCAGCACCCGTACCTCCGGCCGCTCGACCGGCCTGGCCGGCACCGGCTGCTCGCGGCCGTCAATGAGGACCAGGGTGGCCTGGTAGACCACGGACAGCGCGTACGGCGTCTGGTGGAGCATCCCCCACAGCTTCGACGTCTCGTCGATGTCCATCGCCGTCGGCGCGAGGCGCACCCGCTGGGTCGTCTCCGCGAGGTCGCTGCCCATCAGGTGCGGGAGTTGACCGGTCTCCTCGATGACGTCCTTCGGCAGCACCGGGATCTCGTGCAGGGTCCGCACCACGGAGCCGATCAGCCGCTGGCCGACCAGGGTCGTCTCGTCGCCGTACGCGCTGATGACGTAGTGCAGGTCCAGCGCGGCGGCCGGCCGTTTCACCAGGGTGCCGTCGGACGCCCGGGTCGGCAGGTCGTTGTTGCGCATGGAGGTGTTGGGCGTGACCTGGTACAGGAAGACGTTGACGGTGGGGTGGTCCGGCGGTTCGGTCGGCGGCTTGTGCGGCTCCACCTTCACGGCCTCGTCGAACTCCGGGCCCACGTTGGACGCGAGCAGCAGGGCGAGGGCCTGGGTGACATGGGCGATGGCGAGTGCGTTGCTCATGGCGTCGGTTCCTCGGTTCCTCGGTCTGTCACGTCGTTCTGCCGACTGTGCCGCGTGTCTTCGGTCTCCCGGCCGTGCCGCTTCCTCTCGTCCTGTCGAAGCGGTCCCATGTCACTCCCGCCCTCGGGCCAGGTAGTCGGCGAGGCTCAGGGTCGCGCCCTGGCGCCCGGCCGACGGCGTCCGCTGCCGGGTGCCGCCGGACGGCGACGGTCCCGCCGTCACCTCCAGCCGCCCGATCTGCACCTGCACGACCTGCTCGGGCGCCCGCCCCGGGCGCCGGGCGGCGGCCTGCCGTACGGCGTCGCGTGCCGCCGCCGTGTCCGCGGCGCCGGGCCGCGGTGGGGTGGACACGGCGGCGGGGGAAGCGGCGTCCGTACCCGGGGGGATGGGTACGGCCGCCGCGCTCTGGGTGGAGCCCCGCTCCTGGCGGCCCCGGCCCGGCGCCCGCACGGCGTCCGGTGCCGGCCGGGGGCCGGGTGCGATCGGTGCGACCGGGCGCAGCAGCGGCGTGTCGGGCAGGGCCCGGGCGGCGGGCCGCGGTGCCGGGTCGGCGGGGGCGCGTTCGGTGGGTACGACCGTCCGCTCCCGTTCCGTGTGCGTCCGGGCCGCGGGCGGCGCCGGGCGCGGTGCGTCCCCCGGTCGTTCGGCCTCCGGTGCGGTGGCGGGCCACGGCAGGCCGGAGCCGTCGTCCGGTTCCGGGGCGGTGCTCCGTACCGCCTCGACCCGCTCGAACGGGCCGGGCAGCCGGGGGCGTACCCGCACCGCGTCCGGGCGCGGACCGGCGGCGGCGGGGGCGTGCCGGGCGATCAGCCGGTCGAGGAAGTCGGGCACCGGCGCCCCGTCGGCGTCAGACATCGGCACACAGCTCCAGGTAGTAGCGGCGCCGCAGCGGGCTGAGCGCCAGGATCTCCGGCTCGCTCCAGCCGTACGACGTGGCGAGCAGATGGACGTCGAGCAGCAGGTCCCGTGCCCAGGCGTCCAGTTCGGTCCACAGGTAGGAGGCGATGTCCAGTTCGGCCCGGGTCGCCGAGCCGCACTCGGGGCAGGCGATGTCGAGCGTCACGTCGGCCCCCGGGTCGGCGGCCTCGACGGCCTCGGCGATCCGGTGCTGCACCGGGGCGGGCAGCTCACCGGCGGCCACCGCCACCCCGTCGCGGGCCGCCGAGACGAGGCAGCGCGCGAGCAGGGCGGCACGTGGATCCGCCGAACGGGCCGCGGCCGTCAGGTCGGCGACCCCGGGCAGCCGGAACCGCACGTCCCAGCCGTCGTGTCCGACCCGCACGATCGAGTCGCCCGGCCCGCTCAGCGAGCGGGCGAACTCCCCGGCGTCCAGGTCGAACTCCATGTCCTCGCCGCACGCGACGCAGCCCAGCCGCACCTGCATCCGCTCCCCGAACAGGGCGCGGCGCAGCGCGAACAGGTCGGCCTCGCGCTCCCCCACCGGCAGCACCGGCAGGGTCGTCGTGTCGACGTCCGGGCGTGCCGTGCGGTGCAGCAGCAGGGCGCGCCCCGTCGGTGCCTCGGCGAGGCCCGCCTCCCAGGTGGCCAGCAGTTCGGCCGCCCCGGTGATCGCCATCTCGTCCCCCCCTCCAGCCACCCGTCTCTCAAGCGGGGTTGAGGAACGAAGGCTCCTCCGGCTCGGGCACCTCGTAGTCCCGCTCCCAGCCCTCGCACTCGAGCTTCAGCGACTGGATGGCCACCGCGTTGGCGTTGGCGTCCAGCTCGCCGAGGACCTGGTACTCGCTCGGCCAGGTCCGGTACAGCTTGTGCGAGACCGCGACCTGGCCGGCCTCGTTGAGGACCTGGATGACGATGTCCTTGCGGAAGTCCGCGAGGGACACCTCGGAGCCGAGGCCCGCGCCGACCTGCCAGACCTTGTTGGCCCAGCGGTCGAACTCGGGGTCGTGGGTGACACCGCGCTCCAGGGTGATGCCCTCGAACTCGGAGCGGCCCGGCGACTTGCGCGGGGACGACGGGTCGCCTCCGTGCCGGTGCTTGACGACTTCCGTGGTCCGCTTCAGCGGACTGATCTTGCTGATGCCGGCGACCGTGCGACCGTCCCACAGGACCAGGAACTTGAAGTTCTTGTAGGGGTCGAAGCGATGCGCGTTGACCGTGAACTCAGCCATCGGATTCCTTCAGTTCTCCACGATTCCCCGCGCCTAGAGCGCGAGCTGCCCGGACGTCTGCTGGATTTTGACGATCACGAACTCCGCCGGCCGGACCGGTGCGATGCCGACGAGGACGTTGACGATGCCGTTCTCGATGTCCTCGGCGGTCGTCGTGTCGCCGTCGCACTTGACGAAGTACGCCTCGCGCGGGGTGCCGCCCTTGAAGGCGCCCTGACGGAAGAGGGTGTGCAGGTAGGACGAGGCGGCGAGCCGGATCTGCTGCCACAGGTTCTCGTCGTTGGGCTCGAACACGACCCACTGCAGGCCGCGCTGGAGGCTCTCCTCGACGTGCAGCGCGAGCCGGCGCACCGGCACGTACTTCCACTCGCTGTCGAGCGCGTCGGAGCCCTCCAGCGTGCGCGCGCCCCAGACGACCGGGCCGGTGACCGGGAAGGTCCGCAGGCAGTTGACACCCAGCGGGTTGAGCAGGCCGCTCTCGCGGTCGGTCAGGCCGACGCTCAGCGAGTGCACGCCCGCGAGCCGCGCCTCGGTGCCGGCCGGGGCCTTCCACACGCCGCGCTCGGAGTCGGTCCGGGCGATGACGCCGGCCACCGCGCCGGACGGCGGGAAGGAGCGCAGCCGGCCCGTGAGCGGGTCGGTGAGCTGCAGGTGCGGGAAGTACAGGCCCGCGTGGTTGCCGCGCACGGCGTCGAAGGCGGCGAGCCCGGCACGTGCGGTGTCGACACTGACCCAGGTGCTGGGCGCGTCGACCAGCAGGAAGATGCGCCGCTCGGCGCACAGCCGCTGGGCGGCCGAGATGACGGTGAGGGCGTCCTCGGTCTTCTCGTACGCCGCGAGCTCGGGCAGCGCCAGCAGGTTGACGTCGGCGACGCCGCGCAACGCCTGGATGCCGGTCTTCTCGCCCTCGGAGCCGATGAGGTCGCGCGGGCCGGGTGCCGCGCCGTCCTCGCCGCCCTCCAGCGGGAAGACCGGCGGGTTGACCGAGGCCTCCAGGCCGAGGTCGTTGGCGCACTCGCCGAGGAAGCGGACGACGTCCTCGGGGTCGGTGGAGCCGGCGACGACCTGGATACGGCGGCCGAAGGCGATGACCTCGACCCCGGCGAAGGCGTGCTTGCCGGGCGCGTCGGGCAGGGCGCGCAGCTTGCGCTCGAGGAGCAGGGCCAACTCGGCCACGCTGCAAGGGGCTTCGCCGTCGCAGTCGGGGTCGTGGAGCGTGAACTCGCGCTCCACCTCGCCGATCTTGACCGTCAGGTCGACGGCCGGGTTCGGGAGCTCGTGGCCGAAGGGCTTGGAGACCGTGCCGGACGGGTCGGGGCGGCCCTCGCCGACGACCTCGACGCGGATCAGCTTGGAGCCCGCGTTGATCACGGTCTGCGCGTAGCGGCCGTTGGCACTGTCCATGGACAGGCCGGTGAAGCTCTCGCGGGCGTCGCCCTTGGCGTCGTAGACCCTCAGGTTGAAGGTTTCATCGGGGCACGGGGTGTCGTGGTCGACGGCGACGCGCAGGCCGTTGCCCCAGACACCGGGCTCCTTGGCGTGCACTTCGAGGGCCGGGCCCTCGCTGTGGCCCTCGGTGGACTTGAGGGTGACGCAGGCGGCCCTGCCGCTGCCCGCCTCGGCGACACGGACGATCACCGCCACGGTGCCGCCGTTGCCGAAGAACTGGTGGACCGCGTAGCCGACGGCGCTCCGTGCGCTCAGACCGCCGAATCGGCGCTCGAACTCCGTGAAGCTGGTGACGCGCACCGGCTCGTTGAGCGGACCGCGTCGGGTGTGGCCCACGAAGGCGGTCACGGACGTGGTCAGGGTCGAGATCGTACGGGTGCTGCTGGGAAGCTCTTCGACGTAGACGCCGGGATACGTGGGCCTTGCGGCGCTCACCGCGCTCATCGGCATTCCCCCTCCTTCTTATCCCTGTCTCGGGCACCGGGACGAAGGCACCAAGAGGTGGCAGAGGGAGTTGTGCCGGACGGGTGCGCGGCGGGCCCCCGCGGGTCGAAGGCGACGGCTGCGCACACCGCATCAGTTCCCCCGTCAGACCCCGGACTTGTCGGCCGTCCGGGCCAAGCAACGCGCTTGTGACTCCTGATGCTCAAGTGCTCAATCCACCTTGATGCGTGCGAAGTTGACGGAACAAGGCACCTTCCGGCCACCACAGGAGGGGGTTTGGTGAAGGCGCCCTCCCGGCATCCGCACACCATGCCTGCGCGCCCCGGCCAGGTGGTTCACAGATCCTGCACCGCGGGTCCCGTGACGGGACGCCGGCCGGGGTCCGGCGCACGTCGGAAAACCCTTGCCCGCGTCGTTCGACTGGTCGCACGTACGTGCGACCTCCCCGAGTCGTACACATCCCTCCTTGGCCGGTTCTCCGGGGGTGACGCGATCCCGCCCGTCAACCTCACCTCCGGGGACCGCCCCTTACGGCACCCACCCGGGTACGCACCGCGTCCGCCGCGCCGCCGGCGGGGCGCCATAAGGTGACCCCGACCGCTGGACGTGAGGGGTGAGGGCGTGGGCTCGGACGGTTCGGCAGCCGTGCTGGTGACCGGCGGCAGCGGGTTCGTCGGCAGTCACCTGGTGCATCGGCTCCTGCAACGCGGCCACCGGGTGCATGCCACCGTGCGCAGCACGCAGGCCACGGCCAAGGTGCGGCCGCTGCGGGACATGCAGGACGCCCATCCCGGCCGGCTGTCGCTGTTCGAGGCGGACCTGCTGACCGAGGGCGCCTTCGACGAGGCGATGACCGGCTGCCGGACGGTGTTCCATGTGGCGTCGCCGTTCCGCATGCCGGAGAAGATCAAGGACGGCCGCCGGGAGATGGTGGACCCGGCCCTGCTCGGTACCCGCAATGTGCTGGCGGCCGTCGAACGGACACCCACCGTCGAGCGCCTCGTGCTCACCTCCACCGTGGGCACGATCTTCGGTGACTACGCGGACGTCCTGAAGATGGACGAAGGGGTGCTCTCCGAGCGGTACTTCAACACCACGAGCACGGTGGAGAACAACCCGTACCACTACGCCAAGACGGTCGCGGAGCGCGCCGCCCGGGACGCGGAGGCAGCCCAGGGCCGCTGGCGCCTGGTGTCGGTCAACCCCGGCCTGATCCTGGGCCCTTCCCTCACCCCCGCCTCCGAGTCCGGCAGCCTGTTCCTGCTGCAGGAGCTGTTCAAGGGCTACTTCTTCTACGGCGCCCCGGACTTCAGCTTCACCACGGCGGACGTGCGCGATGTGGCCGACGCGCACATCGCGGCCGCCGAGAACCCGGACGCCGAAGGCCGTTACATCGTCGCCGCCGAGACCATGACGTCGTTCCACGAGATGTCCCGCATCCTGCGCACCCGCCACCCCCGCGACCTACGGCTGCCGCGCACCGCGCTCCCGCACTGGCCGGTACGGCTCCTCGGCCCGGCCTTCGGCCTGACACAGGACTACCTCCGCAAACACCTCGGCATCCGGTTCCGGGTGGACAACAGCCGCAGCGTGAACGAACTGGGCGTCACCTACCGCCCGATCGAGCAGACGGTGCTGGATCACTACGAAGCGTGGCGGCACCGACGCACCGCGAAGTGAACCGGGCCGCCGCTCCCTCATAAGCGTCGCAGGTCACAAATACGTATCGGACATTTAACGCCTCAACCTTCACGGGAGGCGCACAAGTTGGCTAGGTTACGGATCAGGCCGCACGACCACCTCCGGCGAACCCCGCCGGGACGCGCGGCCTCCGCCGAGTCCGGTGCGCTCAAAGAGGTTCACCGGAGCCGGGGACCCGACCGAACTTGGGGTGAATCGGCCGACTGCCCTTCGGGGCACAGGCCGTAGGGCACACCTTCCGGACCGACCGCCCGAACCCTCCCCCGGAGCCCGAACGGCCTGGGGGTACCCCCACCACTGACTCGGCAGGCGGAGTACGGAAGGAGTACGTCGCCCATGGCGCCGGAAGGCACCGCGCGGCCGGGGGCTCTCAGCCTGCCCGGCATGCGCAACTCCGCACTCGCGTCGGCGGCCCTCACCTCGGTGGCGCTGCTCGGCCAGACGGCGGGCGCCGCTCCCTCGTCCTCGGACGAGGCACCCAGCCGCGAGGAAGTCAGCCGACGGATCGCCGCCCTCTACGACCGGGCCGAGACCGACTCGGGGACCTTCAACGCCACCCGCGCCTCGTCGTCCGGACCGCGCAAGCGGAGCCCCGGGCCGGGGGACACCAGTACCCGGGCGAGCGAGGGAAGCCGCAGTGACCCCGCGCTCGACAACGTCAGCCGGCAGTGGTTCGACTCGGCGCGCGCAAAGCTCGGTCCGACCGTGCCGGCCGCGCTGCCGCGCGACCGGACGCCGGACCGTCCCGTCGAGCGCAGGCCCGCGCGGGCCGTGCAGGACCTTTCCCCGGCCCGTGAGTCGACGGGTCGCGCGCCGCTTGCGCTGCCGGCCGCGCCGGCGAAGGAGTTGACGTCCGCTCGCGGCACCGGGGCGGCTCCGTTCACCGAGCTCACCGCCGGTCCGGTCGCCGCTCTGCCGGCCGCCCCCGCTGCTCCGGCGGACCTCCAGGCCACCCAGGTCATGCCGTCCGTCCTCGCCCTGCCGGCGGGGACCGCCTCGGCCTCCGCAACCGTCCCGGCCACCGACACCGCGGCCGATCCGCAGACGCGGGACTCACTGCGGACGACCAAGGAGCAGAACCGGCGCAAGCTCGACCGGGCCCGCGAGCTGCTGTCCAGGTACGGCACGGGACGGAGCGCCGCCCCGGCGGCGATCGCAGCACTGCCGGCCTCCGGCGACTGGGCCACCGCTTCGGCCCCGACCCAGCCCTCGGCAGAGGACCAGTGGCAGGCCTTGCAAGCGCGGTCCGCCGCCGACCTCACCACCGTCCCGCCCGGCGCGGCGGCCCCGCCGACGACAGCACCCGCGGCACCCGCTACGGACCCGCTCACGACCACCGTCACGGACCCGTACCTCGGAACTCTCACCACGGCCGCACCCCCGGCCACCGTCACGGACCCGTACCTCGGCACCGTCACCACGGCCGCACCTCAGAGCACCGCCCCGGACACCATCACGGACCCCTACCTCGGCACCCTCACGGTCGCGCCACCGGCCGCTCCGGCGGACGTAACGGCGGCCGCCGCCACCGCCCTCACCTCGACGGCGTCACACGACACCCGCGCCGTCCGGGCCCTGGAGTTCGCCCGCGCCCAGCTGGGCAAGCCCTGCGTCTGGGGCACGACCGGCCCCGAGGCGTTCGACGGCCCCGGCCTCACCCAGGCCGCCTGGAAGGCCGCCGGCATCGCGCTCCCGCGCACGGCCCCGGACCAGGCGACAGCGGGGCAGGGTGTCGACCTCGGCCGTCTCGAACTCGGTGACCTGGTCCTCTTCCACGCCGCGCACGTCGGGATCTACTGCGGGAACGGCATGATGATCCATGCCCCCGGGCCCGGACTGCTCGTACGCGAGGAGTCGATCCACTACGCCGGCGAGGCCGCGATCCACAGCGCGATACGGCCCGCCTGAGCCGTAGGCCGCCCCGGCCACCGCACCGCGACCACCCCGTCTCGTCCGAGGCGGGGTGGTCGCGTGTCGCCCTCGGGATTCCCTGCGCCCGAGAGAGCTGACGCACCCTGCCACCTCGGCCTTGTCGATACGTCCTGACAAACCCATTGACATCACCTGCGGGTACCCGCATAGTTCCTGCCACTAGAGCGCGCTAGTGGAGCGCTCCAGTCCTTTACCGGCGGGCGGAACCCGTGACCCTCCCCCCACCTGAGAACCCGCCCCGATCAGCACAGCGAGGTGCATGGGACATGCGCAGACACCACCGAGCCGCCGGCCTGACGGCCGCCGCCCTGGCAGCCGCCCTGTTCGCCGCGGGATGCTCCAGCGGCTCCGGCGGAAAGGATTCCGAGGAGGGCTCCGGCGACACCGCGGCAGGCAAGGCCACCACGCCCCGGATGACCGTGGCCATGATCACTCACGCGGCGCCCGGTGACACCTTCTGGGACCTGATCCGCAAGGGCGCCGAGGCGGCCGCCGCCAAGGACAACGTCAAGCTCGTGTACTCCAGCGACCCGGCCGCCGGCAACCAGGCCAACCTGGTGCAGAACGCCATCGACCAGAAGGTCGACGGCATCGCCCTGACCGCGGCCAAGCCGAGCGCGATGAAGGCCGTGATCGCCAAGGCCACCGCGGCCGGCATCCCGGTCGTCGGCTTCAACGCCGGCCTGGACGACTGGAAGGAACTCGGCATGCTCGAGTACTTCGGCCAGGACGAGAACATCGCCGGCGCGGCCTTCGGGGAGCGGCTGGGCGAGACCGGCGCCGAACACGCACTGTGCGTCATCCAGGAGCAGGGCCATGTCGCCCTCGAGGCCCGCTGCGCCGGTCTGAAGAAGGGGTTCAAGGGCAGGACCGACAACCTCTACGTGAACGGCACCGACATGCCGTCCGTGAAGTCGACGATCACCGCCAAGCTCCAGCAGGACCCCTCCATCGACCAGGTGGTCACGCTGGGCGCGCCCTTCGCGCTGACGGCGGTGCAGTCGGTGTCCGACGCGGGCAGCGAGGCAAAGGTCGCCACCTTCGACCTCAACAAGGAACTGGTGACGGCCGTCCAGGACGGCAAGGTCGAGTTCGCCGTCGACCAGCAGCCCTATCTCCAGGGCTATCTGGCGGTCGACTCGCTGTGGCTGTACCGGACCAACGGCAACTTCAGCGGCGGCGGCAGCGCTCCGGTGCTGACCGGGCCCGCCTTCATCACCAAGGAGAACGTCGACGCGGTCGCCGAGTTCGCCGCGAAGGGCACGCGCTAGGCGTGTACCGGGACAGGCGGGGCCGGCCGTGACCGCGACGGGGCACGGCCGGCCCCGCCGCCGTTCGTCAGCGGGCCGGCTCCTGCGGGGCCGGCCCGCTCGTGCCGCGCACGACGAGCTTGGGGTCCAGCACGGCCTCCCGCGGCTTCAGTTCCGGGTCCTCAAGCCGCTCCACGGCGAAGCGCACGGCGTGTTCCGCCAGCAGGACCGCGTCCTGGCGAACGGTGGTCAGGCCGATCGGCATCAGGTGGGAGAGGTGGCTGTCGTCGTAGCCGACGACGGACATGTCACGCGGGACCTCTACGCCCGAACGCGTCAGGGACATCAACAGGCCCATCGCGCAACGGTCGTTGCCCGCGAGGACCGCGGTCGGCAGGGGCAGCCCGCGGTCGCGCTCCGCCAGCAGCGTGCGGCCCGCCTCGATGCCCGACTCCTCGGTATGGGTGCCGGGAATCACCCGCAGCTCGGCCTCCAGCCCGTGCCGGCGCATCGCGGCCCGGTAGGCGCGCCGCCGCTCGGCCGAGCCGGGGCCGCGCCCGCCGTCGATGTGCACGATCCGGCGGTGGCCCAGTTCCACGAGGTGGTCCATGGCCTGGCGCACGCCCTTGCCCTCGGCGCTGTGCACCAAGTCGACATGGGCGCCGGGCGCGCGACGGGCGACCGAGACGGTGGCGGCGCGGTGCCCGAGCTCGTCGAGGTAGCCCGGATCGGCGTCGGGGGCGAGCAGGATCAGGCCCTCGCAGCGGTGGCCGAGCAGGGCCTCGATCGCCTTGTCCTCGCCGCGGCCGGGGGTCGTCCCGGAGAGCAGCACGTCGTAGCCGAGCCGCTCGGCCTCCGGGTAGATGCCCGCGATGAGGTCCGTGTGGAAGGTCTGGTGGACGATGAACATCACGCCGAGCGTGCGGCTGCGGCCCCGGGCGAGCAGCCTGGCCGCGTTGTCCGGCCGGTAGCCGATCTCGTCGGCGACGCGCAGCACCCGCTCCCGGGTCTCGCTGCCGGCGCCGGGCAGGCCCCGGAAGACGATCGAGACGAGCGCCCGGGAGACACCGGCCTTCTGGGCGACGTCCGCCATCGTGGGCCGCTGACGGCCTGCCGCATCCACCTGTGAACCCACCCTTCGACGCCGTTCACCTTAGCCAGGTCCCGAAATCCGATGGCAACAAGCTATTGACATGACATTTGGACCAGGGTCATCGTACTCGGACTAGAGCGCGCTAGTAGAGCGCGACAGAAGATGCGTGGACACCACCCCTGACGTCCCCTCCCCGAAGGACCTGTCATGGCAACGGCGCCAACCTCGCCCCGCTCCACCGCGGGCAACCTGTGCCTGGGCTCGGCCCCCGACTCGTGGGGGGTGTGGTTCCCCGAGGACGACCAGCAGGTCCCGTACACACGCTTCCTCGACGA
This sequence comes from Streptomyces sp. bgisy027, assembly GCF_057710365.1. NCBI lineage: Bacteria > Bacillati > Actinomycetota > Actinomycetes > Kitasatosporales > Streptomycetaceae > Streptomyces > Streptomyces sp. bgisy027. The sequence goes on along the minus strand of NZ_JBYIVZ010000023.1, from coordinate 86,999 downwards.
GCTCGCCGGGGCGGGGTACGAATGGCTGGAGCTCGGGCCGTACGGCTACCTCCCCACCGACCCCCGGCGGCTGCGGGAGGAGCTCGACGCTCGCGGCCTGAAGGTCGCCGGCGGCACCGCCTTCGGCGCGCTGCACCGCCCCGAGGCATGGGACGAGATGCTCGTCCACGTCTGCCGGGTCGCCGAGCTGACGGCCGCGGCGGGCGCCCATCACCTGGTCCTCATCCCGCCCATGTACCGGGACGAGAAGACCGGCGCGTTCACCGAGTCGCCGGTGCTGACCGCCGACCAGTGGGCCGGCTTCGGCAAGGCCGCCGACCGGCTCGGCAAGCTGCTCCTGGACGACTACGACGTACGGCTCGTCGTCCACCCGCACGCCGACAGCCACATCCAGACCCAGCCGGAGATCGAGCGGCTGCTCAACGAGTCGGACCCGCGCTGGACGAACCTCTGCCTGGACACCGGGCACGTCGCCTACGGCGGCGGCGACAACGTCGATCTGATCCGGCGCTTCGGTGAGCGCGTCGGGTACGTGCACATCAAGCAGATGGACCCGGACGTCCTCGCGCAGGTCGCGGCGCAGGACCTGTCGTTCGGCGAGGCCGTCAAGCGCGGAGTGTGCGTCTCGCCACCCGCGGGCGTGCCGAACCCCGCCGACGTCGTGACCGAACTGGCCCGTCTTGACGCCGAGTTGTTCGTGATCGTCGAGCAGGACCTGTACCCGTGCGCGCCCGAGGTGCCGCTGCCCATCGCCGTGGGTACGCGTGAGCACCTGGCGGGCTGCGGCCTGACCGGGACCCGGCGCCCCGCCCTGAAGACACCCGGCCACCGGTGAGGCGTCCCATGGATCTCAGGGACGCCGCGATCGAGACCCCCTCCGCCGTCACACAGGACGCCCCGCCCGCGGTCTCCCGCCGGCTGCCGCTCATCACCGTCATCGCCGCCTTCGGCGGACTGCTCTTCGGCTACGACACCGGCGTCATCAACGGCGCCCTGCCGTACATGACGGAACCCGTGAAGCTCTGCGTCCCCGAGACGAAGGGCCGCTCGCTCGAATCCCTCGAAGCCGAACTCCGGGCGCGCTTCTCCTGAACACCCCCGTCCCCGGGTCCGTCGCGGCCGGGGACCGCAGAAAGGACCACAACCCATGACTGTGCGAGTAGGCGTCATCGGCGCCGGCTGGATCGGCAAGGAGCACATCCGGCGCCTCACCGACACCGTCACCGGCGCCCGCGTCACCGCGGTCACCGACATCGACGCCGCCCGTGCCGAGGAGGCCGCCGCCGAGACCGGCGCCCGGGCGCTGCCCGACGGTGCGGCCGTGGCCGCGGCGGAGGACGTCGACGCCGTACTGGTGACGTCCTGGGGTCCGACCCACGCCGAGCACGTGCTGAACGCCGTCGCCGCCGGGAAGCCGGTGTTCTGCGAGAAGCCGCTCGCGACCACCGCCGAGGACTGTCTGCGGATCGTCGAGGCCGAGACCGCGCACGGCCGGCGCCTGGTGCAGGTCGGCTTCATGCGCCGCTACGACGCCGGGTACCGGCAGATGAAGCAGGTCATCGACGCCGGCCGGATCGGCGAGCCGCTGATCGTGCACTGCGCGCACCGCAACCCGACCGTGCCGGAGTCGTACACCTCCGAGATGGCGGCCCTCGACACGGCCGTGCACGAGGTGGACGTGCTGCGCTGGCTGCTGGACGACGAGATCGTCTCCACGCAGGTCATCACCCCGCGCTCCACGAGCAAGCGGTTCGCGCACCTCAAGGACCCGCAGATCATGCTGTTCGAGACCGCCAAGGGCGTCCGCATCGACCTGGAGGTCTTCGTCAACTGCCGGTACGGCTACGACATCCAGTGCGAGGCCGTCGGTGAGGAGGGCCTCGTCCGGCTGCCCGATCCGGCCGCCGTAGGGGTGCGCACCGCCGCCCGGCACAGCACCGAGGTGCTCACCGACTGGGTGGGCCGCTTCCGGGACGCCTTCGACACCGAGTTCCGCGAGTGGATCGCGTCCGTCGCGGCCGGCGACGAGCCCGCCGGGCCCTCCGCCTGGGACGGCTACGCCGCGACCGTCATCACCGCCGCGACCGTCGAGGCGCTTCGGTCGGGCCGCGTCGTCGCCACCGGCCTCAAGCCCCGTCCCGCCTTCTACGGAGGTGCCGCGTGAAGATCGCCCTCGACCCGTACATGTTCCGTGCGCTGCCCATCGACGAGATGGTGCGCACCGTCGCCGAACTCGGCTACGACTACATCGAGTTGTCGCCCCGCGACGACTTCATGCCGTTCTTCCTGCACCCGCGTGCCGACGACGGGCGGGTCGCGGAGCTGAAGAACGCCCTGCGCACGCACGGCGTCCAGCTGTCCTCCGTACTGCCGCTGTACAAGTGGTCGTCGCCGGACGAGACGGAGCGGCAGGCGGCCGTCCGCCACTGGAAGCGGATGATCGAGATCACCGCCGACCTCGGATGCCCGCTCATGAACAGCGAGTTCAACGGCCGCCCCGAGCGCGCGGCCGAGAGCGAGGCGGCCTTCTGGCGGTCGCTGGAGGAACTGCTCCCGGTGTTCGAGCGCGAAGGCATCGCTCTGAACCTGGAGGCCCACCCGGACGACTTCTGCGAGGAGAACGCCCCGGCGGTCGACCTGGTCCACGCGATCAACAAGCGGTGGGTGAACTACCTCTACTGCGCCCCGCACTCCTTCCACCTGTCCGGGTCCGCGGAGGCCGGCGCCGACATCGCGGCGATGATGCGCTACGCCGGTGACAAGCTCCAGCACGTGCACATCGCGGACTCCTTCAACCACAAGGGCTCCTCCGGCCTGCGCTACATCCTCAACCCGCCCGGCACGACGGCCCGGATCCACCAGCACCTGGACATCGGGCAGGGCGAGGTCGACTGGGACGCCTTCTTCGGCACGCTGCGCGAGCTGGGCTTCGACGGCGTCGCGACGGCCTGTGTCTTCGCCTGGGAGGAACGTGCGAAGGAGTCCTCGGCGTTCATGCTGGACCGCATCCGCAAGGAACTGGCCAGGTAGGCGGTACGGCGGTGCAGGCGGCCTTCGGCGTGAGCGGCAGGGTACCGACGCCGCTGAGGAAGGCGGAGTGGACGGGGCCGTGGGCGAAGGTGACGTGCCTGTTGGGGGTGCGGTCCAGCCGCAGCTCGCCCGGGGCGTCGAAGACCAGCTCGTCGTGGTGGGCGGAGGCGTTCCAGACGGTGACGATCGCGCCGGTCCGAACCGGGTGGCCGCCGATCTCGGTGTCGGTGGTCGCGGTGCGCCCGGCGTGCCGCGCGTGAGTGTGTCGAGTTCGTCCGGCGCGATCGTCCGCCGCGTGGTCATCGCGTTTCCTCGCGTGGTCCGCCGGTGCGTCGGTCCCGGTGCGCCCGTGGCCCGCGGTGGGCTTCCGGGCGCACGTCGGACGGGTGCTCCTCAACGCGGTCCAGGCACTCAACGGCTCTCGCCGGCGCGGCGGTCCGACCGGCGCTGTGACAGCCACAGGGCGACCTCCTCGGCGATCGGCTGTCCGGTCTCCAGTTCCACGAAGCCGAACTGGCCGCCCTGGTTGCACTCCAGGAACCACCAGATGCCGTCCTCGTCCTCGGCGAAGTCGAAGGCGGCGTACGCCAGTCCGGCGAGGGTGACGTACTCGTGCACCGACTTGCCGATGCGGTCGGGGACCGGGACCGGCTCCCAGGCGTGTCCGGTCTCGCCGTAGCGGCCGTCGACCTGGCCGGGTCCGGCCGTCTTGCGCGCGGCGAACAGCCGGGTGCCGACGGAGGTCAGCCGGATGTCGGCGCGCTTGTGCACGTACCGCTGGAGCAGCGCGGGCCCGGCCGCGACGGCGGCGAAGTCCGCGTCGGGGCCGATGAGGGTGGTGGGCAGGGTCAGCACGGGGTCGCCGGGCGGCGGTCCCGAAGCGGACTTCACCACCACCTCCCGGTGCTCCTCGACGAACTCCCGTGCCAGGCGGGGTGCCGTGGTGAAGACGGTCGGCGGCACCGCGAAGCCGCTGAGGTGGGCGACCCTCAGCTGCCAGGGCTTGAGCCGGGCCTGCTCGGCGTTGCGCGGGTGGTTCATCCACCGTGCGGCGGCGGAGTGGAGCATCCCGTACAGCGCCTGCCGGGTCTCGGCGGTCAGCCACGGTGAGGGGTTGGCGGCGTGTGCGGCCGGCTCGCCGGGCCTGCGCACCCAGATGGAGCGCAGGCCGCCCATGCTGAGCACATGCCCGTTGACCGACAGATGGCCGTCGAAGTCGCCGTGGGCGTAGTCGGCGGCCAGCACGGCCTTGCCCGGCAGGTCGGCGGGGTCCAGACGCAGCACGGGCGTCCCCGTCGCGTACAGTCTGGCCACCACCATGTCGGCGGTCACGTCCTCCTCGGACGTCAGGATCAGAACCGTCATGCGCGGCCCGGTTCGTCAGTCGTCGAAGTGGGTCGCGGACCCGGCGGTGGACGTCGTCGTACCGACCGCGAGCAGGAGGTCCGGGTCACTGACGGCGGGCCGGCCGTCGGGCAGCATGTTCAGCTGCCGGGCCGGGTCGAAGTGATACGGCGTCACCGCCTGAGCGATCCCGCCGGGAAACGCGTACTTGAGAGTGAACGGTTGCACTTTAAACCTCCACTGGTGGCGTTGTCTGAATTACCGTCCCTTACGCACTGCTTGCGTAATGAATTCATCACTTTCGGCCACACCGGGGTGAAGGTCATCACATTGCGCTGCCGCGACTGCGGGCGTATGAGGGGGCAGTTGGGCGCCACGGGGCACGTGCGACCGCCGGACCGCTCTCTCCACCGAACCTCAGGACGGCGGCGCCCCGCCGCCCCGGAGGCGCTCCAGATCGGAGGGGCGGACCTCGATGACGAGCAGGGCGATCACCGCGGCGACCGCCGTGAAGATCGCGGCCGCGATGAAGGCGGCGGAGACGCCCGAGGCGAGGATCTCGTCGGCGTACTGCGCCGGGAGCTGCCCGGTGCGTTCGAAGCGCAGCCGTTCCACCGGGGTCGCCTGGGAGAGGAAGGCCGGGATCTGTTTGTCGGCCTCGTTGTTGCTGGCCGTCCCGAACGTCGTGACCAGGATGGACAGCCCGAGGGAACCACCCACCTGCTGGGTGGCGTTGAGCAGCCCGGAGGCGGCGCCGGTCTCCCGGACGGTCACGTTGGACAGCGCCATCAGGGTCAGGGACACGAACTCCATGCCCATGCCGAGACTGAAGACGAGCATCGGGCCGAGGATGCTGCCGGGGTAGGTGGAGTCGACGTCGGTCAGGGTCAGCCAGCCCAACCCGGCGGCGGCCAGGATCGCGCCGGTCACCATGAACGGCTTGGGCCCGTACTTCGGCAGGAGCTGGGAGGCGAGCCCCGCGCCCACCGCGATCACCGCGCTCACCGGAAGGAAGGCGAGGCCGGCCTGGAGCGGGCTGAAGTCCAGCACGTCCTGCACGAAGAGCGTGAGGAAGAAGAACATCCCGAAGATCGCGGCGGCCAGGCTCAGCATGATGCCGTACGTGCCCGCACGGTTGCGGTCGGCGAACATGTGCAGGGGCGTGATCGGCTGTCTGGAGCGCTGCTCGACCAGCACGAACAGGATCAGGAAGACGACGGCCGCCCCGAACGAGCCCAGCGTGAGCGGGTCCCGCCAGCCGTCCTGTGCGGCCCGGATGAACCCGTACACCAGCAGCACCATGCCGATGGTGGAGGTCAGCGCGCCCGCTATGTCGAAGTGCCCGGGGTGGCGCTCGGACTCCCGGATGTAGCGCGGGGTGGCGAGCACGATGAGCAGCCCGATGGGCACGTTGACGAACAGCACCCAGCGCCAGTTCAGCCACTCGACCAGGATGCCGCCCATCAGCAGCCCGATCGCGCCGCCGCCCGCGGAGACCGCTGCGAACACGCCGAACGCCCGGTTGCGCTCTGGTCCTTCGCGGAACGTCGTGCTGATCAGGGCGAGCGAGGTCGGGGACGCGATGGCGCCGCCGACACCCTGGAGGGCGCGGGCGGCGAGGAGTTGCCAGGAGTTCTGGGACAGTCCGCCGAGCAGCGAGGCGAGGACGAACAGCAGGACACCGAAGACGAACACCCGTCGTCTGCCGAGGATGTCGCCCATCCTGCCGCCGAGCAGCAGCAGTCCGCCGAAGGTGAGCGTGTAGGCGTTCACCACCCAGGACAGGTTGGTCGTCGAGAAGTCGAGGGAGCGCTGGATGTGCGGCAGGGCGATGTTCACGATGGTGATGTCGAGCACCACCATCAGCTGACAGGAGGCGATGACCAGCAGCGCCATACCGCTGCCGCGGCCATCACTCCGCTCCGTCTCCTGCGGGGTGGGCCGCGCTTCGGGGGTCGGCTCCGGGTTGCTCATCGCATCGCGCCGTGGGCGGGGGCTCGGTGGTCGGATCCCGCCACCATTCGACGGTACGCCGGTGCCGGACGGGCCTCCAGTCGATCAGTTCCGCCCGTGCGCCGGGCCGTCACCGGGGGTGGTCAGCGGCCTCCGCGGATCAGCCCCGTGAGGTAGCGCCACAGCGACGAGCGCTGCCGGGCGCACCGGTCCGGGAGCACCGGCCCGGCGCTCTCCGGCGCCGGCGGCAGCGCCGGGGCCTTGGAGGGCGGGGCAGGGCAGGGGCGCGGCGAAGCGGAAGGCGGACGGTGCCGGTTCGCTCACCGGGGCGAGCGCCCGTTCCGGGCGGGACTGCGAACAGTGGGCGCCCGCACGTCGGAGGTGCGGCCCGTGCCCGGCGTCAGACGAACTCCTCGGCGGACTTCGCCCCCTGCTCGCGCAGCCATGTCACGAGCGTGTGGTGGCCCTCGCGGTGGGCGGCGTCCAGTGTGGTCAGCCGGTCGCAGCCGACCAGGTGACGTCACCGCCCCGTCGCAGCAGGTGGTGGGCGATGCCCTGCTGCCCGCCGTGGCAGGCGCACCACAGCGCGGCGGTGACGTCCTCGGCACCGGGGCGGTCGGCGATCGCCCGGCTCGGCACGTACCTGCGGACGGTGGCCGGGCGGAGCTGGGCCGTCACGCCCGCTCGAAGTGGCTGGGTCTGCCGTCCCGGTGGACCGGTCGGCCGAGCCGTCGGGCCCTGGCGTGGGGCATGAGGGTCCAGCCGCCGTCGGCCTCGCGCAGGGCGACGGAGTGCCAGGGCGTCGTCCACACGTCGGGCGCGTCGAGCAGCCGGATGCCGAACTTGGCGGCACCCGCCGGCTGGGGGTGGATCGACAGGCGTACGGCGCGCGGATGGTGATCGGCGATGAGCCGGCCCCAGGCCCGGCTGCGCTGGATGACGCCGTACGCCCGCTTGCGGCACTCCCGTTGCAGGGCCGAGCGGCTGCCGGTGAACCCGCTGGTGTCCTCGACGAGGAAACGGGTGATGCCCCGGTACAGGGCGAGGGTCTGTGCGTCGGTGCGGACCTCGGCGCGCAGGGCTTGCGGGGTGGGTGCGTAGCGGTCGTGGACGTGGGCGCGTCTGGCGTCGTGCGGGAGGTCCCCGAGGACGTCGCGCAGGTCGAAGAGGGACAGGCGGCGCAGGTCCGACTCCCGGATCAGGGCGCGCAGTTCGTCCGCGTAGGCGTCGATGTGCTGGTCGGGGACGCGGATGAGGTCTCCGAAGACATGGCCGTCGGAGCAGATGACGACCTGCGCGCCGGGTGCGTGGATCTCCTCGATTCCGGCGCACAGGGTGTCGAGGAAGGCGAGGGAGAGACGTTCGCCCATGTCCGGGAGGTGGCCCAGGGTCTTGGCCGGGTTGGGCGACTTGCAGGGGAAGCCGGGCAGGGTGAGGACGATCGGGGCGCCCTCACGCACGAAGTCGGTGATCCGGCGCAGTTGATGGGTGAACGCCTCGGCCGTGGCGCGGGAGGGGTCCGTCGTGCGGTGGTGCGCGAGGAGCAGGTCCAGGATCCTCGCGGCGGTGGTTCGGGGGAGGGTGTCCGGTGCGGTCGTCAGCGACATGTCGTTCCTCCACGGGGTGCGGGCATGGCGGGGTGGCGCCTCGGCGGGACGGGCGCGGTCGGTCAGGGGGCCGGGGCCGGCGTCACAGCCGTCGGTCGTAGCCCACGGGCAGGCGCTGGGTGCCGCGGCCCAGGACAGCCGGGATCCACTCGAGGTCCTCGGCCTTTGCGGCGAGGTGCAGGCCGGGCAGGCGGGCCAGCAGTGTGCCGAGGGCGACGCGGAGTTCGGCGCGGGCGAGGGCGGCGCCGGGGCAGAAGTGGATGCCGTGCCCGAAGGCGAGGTGCGGGTTGGGGCTGCGGTCGAGATCGAGGGTGTCGGGGCCGGGGAAGCGGCGCGGGTCGCGGTTGGCCGCGCACAGGGAGACGATCACGGAGTCCCCGGCCGGTACCTCGGTGCCGTACAGGTCGCTGTCCTCGTCGAAGAAGCGCCAGGTGGTGAGCTCGAAGGCGCTGTCGTGGCGCAGGAGTTCCTCGACGGCGCGGGGCAGCAGGGCGGGGTCGTCGCGCAGCCGGGCGAGCTGGTCGGGGTGACGGAACAGGGCGATGAGGGCTGTCGTGATCTGGTTGGTGACCGGTTCCTGGCCCGCGACCAGCAGCTGGAAGATCATCGAGTCGAGCTCCTCCTGGGAGAGTCCGCCCTCGTCACGGGCGGCGACGAGGCGGCCGAGGAGATCGCCGTCCCCGTGCTCGCGCTTGTGCGCGACCACCTCGGCGATATAGCCCTGGAGGCCGTGCAGTCGCGCTTCGTACTGAGGCCGCCCCGGGTCCGTCGGCCCCACCGGCTGGACGACCTTGCCCCAGTCGCGGTCGAAGCGTGCCGCCAACTCCCCGGGCAGACCGATGACTTCGGCGAGCGCCCGGAAGGGGAAGCGGGCGGCGAACCCGGCGACGAGGTCGGCGGGCCCGTGCTGCGGAAGGGCGTCGACGAGCGCGTCGGCCAGTGCCTGCAAGCGCGGCGTCAGCGCCTCGACGCGGCGCGGCGTGAACGAATCCGTGACGAGGCGCCGCATGTGCGTGTGCTTCGGCGGGTCCTGGTGCAGGAGATGGACCTGGAGCTGGGAGTGCTGCGGCTCGGGCATGATCGAGGCGCGCTCGCGCCAGCCGTCGTTGCCCCGGTCGTGGTTCTTGCCGAGCCGGTCGTCGTTCAGCGCGGCGTGGGCGGCGTCGTACCCGGTGACGAGCCAGGCCCGCACGCCGCTGGGGAAGAGGACCCGGTGGACGGGACCGGCGTCGCGCATCCGCTCGTACAGCGGATAGGGGTCGGCCTTGTACGGACAGCCCATCAGCGGCACCGGGTCGGTGAGCGGCTGCGGTTCCTGGACGGTCATGGGTGGTGGCGCTCCTCAGAGGGCGAGTTCGGGCCGGTGGTGGTCCAGCCACAGGGCGAGGTCGACGACGCGTTCGAGACGGAGGCGGTGGCCCCACTCCAGGTGTTCGGGCGGGGTGTCGAGGCAGGGCTTGACGCGGGCCTCGTCGGCCAGGGTCCGGACCTGCTCGACGGACAGGGCCTGGCGGGCCAGGTCCTGCAGTCCGCGGTTGTAGTCGGGGTGGTGGGTGGCCGGGTAGTGGTTCTTGGGGCGGTGCAGCACGGAGTCGGGCGCGAGTCCCGCTCCGGCGGCACGCAGCAGGCTCTTCTCCCGGCCGTCGAAGCTCTTCAGCGCCCAGGGCACGTCGAAGGCGTACTGCACGAGCCGGTGGTCGCAGTACGGGACGCGGACCTCCAGCCCCCGGGCCATGCTCAACCGGTCCTTGCGGTGCAGGAGTTGGCGCAGCCAGCGGGTCAGGGACAGGTGCTGCATCTCTCGTTGCCGGTGCTCGGCGGGACTCTCGCCGTCGAGGTGGGGCACGGCGGCCAGCGCGGTGCGGTAGGTGTCGTCGCGGAACTCGGCCATGCGCAGGCCGAGTTCGGGGTTGAGCGGCATGGCGGCCTCGTCGCCGGTGACCAGCAGCCAGGGGAAGGTGTCGGCGGCGAGCGCCCTTGGGCTGTGGAACCAGGGGTAGCCGCCGAAGACCTCGTCGGCTGCCTCGCCGGACAGGGCGACGGTGGAGTGCCGCCGTATCTCGCCGAACAGCAGGTACAGCGAGGTGTCCATGTCGCCGACGCCGATGGGTGAGTCGCGGGCCACGACGACGGCCCTGCGGTGCTCGGGGTCGAGCAGGGCGCGCGGATCCAGTACGACCGTGCTGTGGTCGGTGCCGATGAACGCGCCCGCCTCGACGGCGTACGGAGTGTCGTGGCCGGTGCGCAGGACGTCGCCGGTGAATCGCTCGGCCTGGTCGCTGTAGTCGACGGCGTAGGAGCGGATCCGGGCGTCCGGGCCCTCGCGGAGCCGGAGTTCGTCGGCGAGCAGGGCGGTCAGGACGGTGGAGTCGATGCCGCCGGACAGCAGGCTGCACAGCGGGACGTCGGCCTCCAGCTGCCCCCGGGCGGCCGTGCCGATCAGCTCGCCGATCCGCTCGACGGTGGCGTCCCGGTCGTCCTCGTGCGCGCCGGCCTCCAGCTGCCAGTAGCGGCGTTCGCGGATACCGTCGCGGTCCAGGACGAGCAGGCCGCCCGGCTGCACCTCCCGTACGCCGGACCACACCGTCGGCCCGGTGTTGAACAGCAGGCTGTACGCCTCCCGGAGCCCGTCCGCGTCGACCCGTGGCCGTATCTCGGGGTGCCGGAAGAGGGCCTTGGGCTCGGAGGCGAAGGCCAGGCCGCCGTCGACGGCCGCCCAGAACAGCGGTTTGACGCCGAGCCGGTCACGGACGAGGAGCAGCCGCCCCGCGCGTTCGTCCCAGACGGCGAACGCGAACATGCCGTCCAGGTGGTCGGCCAGTCCGTCGCCCCACTCCTCGTAGGCACGCAGCACGACCTCGGTGTCGCTGCGGGTGCGGAACCGGTGTCCGCGGCCGCGGAGTTCAGCTCGCAGCCCGTGGTGGTTGTAGATCTCTCCGCTGTAACTGAGGACGGTCGTGGGCGCGTGCGGCCGGTCGGTCATCGGCTGCGCGCCGCCTTCGAGGTCGATGACGGCCAGCCGGCGGTGGCCGAGCGCGGCCCGCTCCCCCAGCCACACACCGCCGGCGTCGGGGCCGCGCGGTGACAGCTCCGCGGTCATGGCCTCGATGACCGGGGTCCGGGTGCGGGCGTCGTGGTGGAAGGACGCCCAGCCGGTGATTCCGCACATCGGAACTCCTGGATCAGTTCGGGACGGTGTCGGTGGCCTGCTCGGGCACGGAGGCGCCGGGTCGACCGGGCGGCGCCAGCAGGGGTACGGCGAGACAGGCGGCCACGGCGGCGAGGATCAGCCCGGCCCGTGCGCCGTCGCCGGTCCCGGCCAGGGCCCAGGCCGCGGTGGCGAGGGCGGGGCCCAGGGTGAAGCCGAGGCTGCGGGCGACCTGGACCGTGGAGCCGACGGTGGCGGTGCGCCGCGGCGGGGCCGCGGCCATGACGAGAGCCTGTGCCGGGCCGCCGTTCAGCCCCATGCCGAAGCCGGCCAGCGCCAGCCGCCAGGCCACGTCCGGCGGGGACCAGCCGTCGCCGAGCGGGATCAGCAGCAGGAGGCCGGTCGCGGTGAGGGCGGCACCGGTGATCGCGAGGGGCCGCAGGCCGTACCGGTCCGCGAGCCGGCCGCCGAGCGGTCCGGCCAGCCCCATGCCGAGCGGGAAGGCGAGCACGGTCAGGCCGGTCGTGGTGGCGCTGACCCCCTCGTCCTGCTGCAGGTGCAGGGCGACGACGTAGTGCACGGCGGCGAAGGCGGCCGCCAGCGCGAGGACCGCGCCATGTGCCCGGAACAACCCCGCCGCACGCAGCACTCCGGTCACCGGACGGCCACCCGGCCCGCGCAGCCACCACCACAGCGGCATCAGCGAGGCGAGCGCGAGCAGAGCCCACGGCGGACGTTCGGTTCCGAGAGTCAGGGCCAGCAGCAATGCGGCCAACCCGCCGCCGACGAGCAGCGTGTCGGCGAGGAACCGCCGGTCCGGGGCGCGCAACGGGCCGTCGTCGGGCATCGCCCGCCAGGCCAGCACAAGGGCCGGCAGGCAGAACGGGAGCTTGACCAGGAAGACCCAGCGCCAGCCCAGGTGGTCCAGGAGCAGCCCGCCCACGGCCGGTCCCGTCATGGCGCCGAGCGGGCCGAGCGTGGCGGGCACGCTCATCGCGCGACCGCGTGCTTCCGGGCGCACGGCCCGGATCACCAGCACCGGCATCAGCGCGAACAGCACCGCCGCGCACGCGCCCTGCCCGATGCGGGCCGTTGTCAGCCAGACCGCCCAGGGAGCCAGGGCGGCGAGCACGCCGCAGGTCGCGAAGCCGGCGGTCGCCGCCAGCAGCGCGGCCCTCATGCCGGCGCCGTCCAGCAGGCGGCCGACCGGCAACAGCAGTGCGACGACCGGGAGTTGATAGCCCAGCACCGCCCATTGCGCCGTCGCGTCCGAGACGCGCAGTCCCGTGGAGATGTCGGCCAGCGCCACGTTGACGACGTTCATGTCGAGCATGGCCACGAACGACAGCGCGCCCGCGACGGCCACGAGAACCCAGCGATCCCTCACCTCACACCTCCTCCCTCTCCTGGCCGCCTGCCGTTCGGCAGCCTCACTTCCAGAGGTCGGGGGCGCTGAGGACCCAGTTCCCGGATTTGGCCGGAAATATGAAGAATGCGGAGTCCGGTCACACACTTCGGCGTCAGGGCGCGCCGACGCCTGCCGCGGGGGCCCGGTGGTCGAAGGCGATCAGCGGGTCGCCGGTCAGCGGATGGTCGACGACGGTCGCCCGTACGCCGAACACCTCGGCCAGCAGGGCGGGCCGCAGCACCTCGCGGGGCGGGCCGGAGGCGACCACCTGGCCGTCGTGCAGGACGTGCAGCCGGTCGCAGACGGAGGCCGCGGCGTTGAGGTCGTGCAGCGACACCAGGGTCGTCCGGCGTCCCGCCCGGAGCAGGGCGAGGAGTTCGACCTGGTGCCGGATGTCGAGGTGGTTGGTGGGCTCGTCCAGGACCAGGACGTCCGGCTGCTGGGCGAAGGCGCGGGCCAGCAGGACGCGTTGGCGCTCCCCGCCGGACAGTTCCGTGAAGCGGCGCCCGGTGTGCCGCTCCATGCCGACGTCCGCGAGGGCGCGGGCGACGACGTCCCGGTCGGTGGGGTCCTCCCCGGCGAAGGCCCGCTTGTAGGGCGTACGGCCCATGGCGACGACCTCGCGGACGGTCAGTTCGAAGTCGCCGCCGCGCTCCTGCGGGAGTGCCGCGACATGGCGGGCCGCCTCGGCGGGGGCAAGTCGGCGCAGGTCGGTGCCGGACAGCAGGACGCGGCCGGCCGCCGGCTTCAGATGCCGGTACACGGTGCGCAGGAGTGTGGACTTGCCGCTGCCGTTCGGGCCCACGAGGCCGGTGATCTCACCCTCGTCCGCGATCAGCCGGGCGCCCGCGACGACCGTACGGCCCGCGTACGCGACGTCCAGGTCCTCGATGTCGATCCTCAAGTCGTGCTCCCCGAGATCCTCAACTGCCGCTCCCCAACCGCCGGTCCAGCAGGTACAGCAGCGCCGGTGCCCCGATGAGGGACGTGACCACGCCGACGGGCAGCTCCTGGGTGTCCATGGCCGTGCGGCACACGATGTCCACGACGACCAGCAGCAGCGCGCCGAACAGTGCCGAGACCGGCAGCAGGCGGCGGTGGTCGCCGCCGACGATCAGGCGGCAGGCATGCGGCACCATGAGCGCGACGAAGGCGATGGCGCCGGAGACGGCGACGAGTACGCCGGTCAGCAGGCTGGTGAGGGTGAACAGTTCCCGGCGCAGCCGGGTGGCGTCGACGCCGAGACCGGCCGCGGTCTCGTCGCCCATGATCAGGGCGTTGAGGCCCCGGGCGCGCGCCTGCAGCCACACCAGTGTGACGGGTACGGCGACGGCCGGGGCGGCGAGCAGCGGCCAGCTCGCCCCGCTCAGGCTGCCCATGAGCCAGAACAGCACGCTGTGCGTCTGCTGCTCGTCGCCGGCCTGGAGCACCAGGTAGCTGGTGAACCCGGACAGGAACTGCCCGATCGCCACGCCCGCCAGCACCAGCCGCAGCGGCGCGAATCCGCCCCGGCGCCGGGCCACCGCCCAGACCAGCGCGAAGGTGGCGAGGGCGCCCGCGAACGCCGCGCCGGACAGTCCGAGCCCGAGCGCACCGCCCGCACCGACGCCGAGCACGATCGCGGCGACCGCTCCGAGTGAGGCTCCGTTGGAGATGCCCAGGAAGTACGGATCGGCCAGCGGGTTGCGTACGAGGGCCTGCATCGCCGTGCCGACGAGACCGAGCCCCGCGCCGACCAGCGCGGCCAACAGGGCGCGGGGCACCCGGAGTTGCCACACGATCAGGTCGTCGGTGCCGGGGCGGGGCGCCTCGCCGGACAGGCGCCGCAGGACGACGCTCCACACCTCACCGGCCGGGATGGACGTCGAGCCCCAGGACACGGCGGCAGTCAGCGCGGCGAGCAGCGCCAGGGCGAGGGTGGCGGCCAGCGGCGCGGCGGGCACGGAGCGCGTCCGGGGGCGCTCCTGCGGATCCGCCTGGCCCTTCCGGCGCACCAGGGTGTCCAGCACCGTCAGCCGACCTTGCCGGGGTAGAGGGTCTTCGCGATCTTCTCGACGGTGTCGGCGTTGGCGACGCCGGCGATGGTGGTCCGCTCGGAGCCGATGCGCAGGAAGCGGCCTTCCTCGACGGCCTTCAGGCCCTTGGTCGCGGAGTTCGTCCCCAGCCACTCGCGGGCCTCGTCGTAGGCCTTGTCGTTCGCGGCCTCACTGCCCCGGTCGCGCACCGCGAGCTGGATCCAATCCGGGTTCTTCGCGATCACGTCCTCCCAGCCGACCTGCTTGTAGTCGCCGTCGCAGTCGGCGAAGACGTTGCGCGCCCCGGCCAGCGTGATGACGGCGTTGGCGACCTGGCGGTTGCAGACGGCCATGGGCTGCTTGGTGCCGGCGTCGTAGTCGAAGAAGAAGTACGTGGGCCGCTTCCGCTCGGGCGTGCCGCCGACGGCCTTGCGCACGGCGTCCACCTTCTCCCTCATGCCGGCGACGAGTTCCGCGGCCCTGGCGCTCGTGCCGGTGACGGCGCCGAGGGAGGTGATGTCGTCCTCGACGGCGGACAGGTCGGTGACGGGGCTCTTGCTCCGGGCCGCGCACGCCGTGGACTTGAGGAAGATGTGCCGGATGCCGGCCGCCTTGAACTCGGCCTCGGTCGGCGCGTCCCCCATGCCGCCGCCCATGTTCATCGAGGCGAAGGTGTCGATGTAGAGGTCGGCGCCGGAGCCGAGGAGCTTCTCCTTCGGGATCACCGTGTCGCTGAGGACCTTCACCTGCCGTGCCTGCGCGTCGAGTTCGTCCGGCAGGGTGCCCTCGCCGGGCGGGAAACCGGTGCCGATCAGCTTGTCCCCGGCGCCGAGCCGGAGGAGCAGTTCGAGGCTGGAGGCGTTGCTGGTGACGATGCGCTTCGGGGTCGCGGCGAAGGTGGTCTCGGCGCCCGCGCAGTCGGTGACGGTGACCGGGTGGTCCGCGGGGTCGCCCTGGCCGGCGGCGGGGCTCGCCGTCCCGTCGCTCCCGCTTCCGCAGCCTGTCGCCAGCAGGCCGCCGAACACCGCGGCCGTCATGGCCCGCCCCACACGAGAACGCATCGAGAACTCCCCTGATCCACTGGTCGCACGGGCGGATCTCCGCCGCCCGATCCAGTAGTCGGGGCGAACCCGGTGTCGGTTCCCGGCAGGGGAACCGACACCGGGTTCCGGGTCAGGCCGCGACGACGGCCGGTTCGGCGAGGGCGACGACGGGCGCCGCCTCCGCCAGGGCCGCGACGGGCGCTTCGGCGAGGGCCGCGGCGTCGTCCGTGACCGTGGTCTCGGCCTCCGCCAGCAGTTCGACGAGGGTCGCCCGGGCGCGGGCCACGCGCGAGCGGACCGTCCCGACGGGGCAGTCGCTCATCTCGGCCGCCTCCGCGTAGGGCAGGCCCACCATCTGGGTCAGGACGAACGCCTCACGGCGCTCGTCGGGCAGCGCGTCCAGCAGGTCGAGCAGCGCGATGCCCTCGTCGAAGCCGGGCAGGCCGGTCGGCTGGGCGCGTTCCGCCACCAGCGTCCAGTCGTCGGTGTCGCACAGCCGGGGCCTGGCGGCCGCGTACCGGTGACTGTCGATCACCGCGCGCCGCGCGATGGACAGCAGCCAGGCCCGCGCCGAGGACCGGCCTTCGAACCGGTGCAGGCTGCCGAGCGCCCGCAGGAACGTGTCCTGCGCCAGGTCGTCGGCGGCCTGCGGATCGGCGGACAGGTGCGCCACGTAGCGCACCACGTCGCGGTGCAGCGAGCGGACGAATCGGTCGGTCGCATCGGCGTCTCCGCCTCCGGCGGCCAGCGCCCACGCGGTCGTCGACTCGTCGCGGGAGACCGCCGTGGAGGCGGTCTCCACCTGGTTGCTCGCTTTGTCGGTCGCCTTGATGTCCGCCTTGATGTCCGCCTTGTCGTCCGCCTTCGTGTGCCTCACACGGGTCGGGCGCGAGGAGGGCAGAGCAGGAGTGATCACCTGGTTCCTTCTCGGTAGTCCGGACTCCGGCACGGCGGCGGGTACGACGGCATCACCGCCGGGCGCTTGGCACGGCGGTGTGCGACGTACGGGTACACCGCGCGGGATGGGTCCGGGGAAGCAAGGGATACGGCCGTACGACAGGTACGGCCGGGGCCCGAGGCACGGTCGCGCGCCTCGGGGAACCGGCTGTCTCAGCTGACAGCGATCCCTGCCGGCGGACCCCGAGAGGTGATCGTGTGGACGAGCGGCAGCAGCCGCGGGGCCCGGTCGGAGCGCCCGCGGCGCGGACGCGGACGAGGGCGGTGCGATGGCGTCGGCAGGACGAGCGACAGCCGCAGCGGGGCGGCCAGCCAGCCGGCGACGGCCCGCAGGATGCGGAACGCGGCCCGTTCACCGTGGCCGAGCCACAGGCCGCACAGGAGCGCGGCGAGGGTGTGGGCGGCGAACATGCCGAAGGAGGATGTGACGCCCATGTCGTGGCTCATGTCCATGTGTTGCATCCCCATGTGCCCCATGGACATGGATCCCGTGGAACCCATGGACCCGATGGAACTCATGGCGTCCGTGGACATGGGATCCATGGAGCCCCCGTGCGCGGACATGGAGCCCATGTCGTGCGCGGTGGAGGTGGACGTGGGGGACTGCGCGAACTCGAAGGCCGTGTGCAGCCCGCCCTGGGCCGCGACCACGACGGACACGACCAGGGGGAGCCCTCGCTCCCGGCCCGCGAGGCACCAGCCCACGCCGCCCGTGAGGACGGCGCCGGCGGCCAGCGTCCACCAAGGGACGGCCCGGCCCGACATGAGGACGTGACCGAGGGCGGCGAGCAGCACACAGACGGACGCGAACACCGCGGCCCGTATCGTGCGCACACCCCACCCAGCAGTCATGACGGCCCTCATCCTCGCATCCTGGGCCCACTCGTCACGGGTGGGTACGCACAACACCCCCGTCCCGCACTCAAGCCCAGAAGAGTGATACAGGACACATCAGCAGGAGGGAACTGGGCGCGCACTCCGGCCGACAAGTGAGGGTGTGGGGCCGCCCTCACCCTGCCTCGCCGGGGCGGACCACCTTGGCCTGCACCTCGATCCGTCCGCCGTGCTCGAAGTGCAGTGTGAACGGCACATATGTGCCCGACACCCACTCCGGATCGGCCCGCAGTGTGACGTCCAGTCCGAACGGGGACATGGCGAGGCTGCCGCCGGCCGGGACGCCGGCGGATTCCACCGTCCGCGCGGACGCCGCGTTGTCACCGGCCATGCGGTGCCGGCTGAGCGTCGCCTCACCACGGACCGCGGACGACGTCACCTTCAGCAGCCGGTCGTCCGAGCCGCCGGAATTGACGACCCGGAAGAACGCCGCGGTGTCCCGGGCCTCTCCGTACGGCAGGAAGACCCGTCCGTCGGTGACCGTGATCCGTGCGGGGCTGCCCGCGTTGCCCGCGCCGACCCAGGTGGTCAGGCCGCCCAGGGCGACGCCGCACGCGGCGATCGGGGCGAGCGCGGCGAGCAGGCCGTCGGTGATCCGGCGGCGGGTCGGGCGCCAGGCCCGGGGTTCGGCCGGTCGGGCGGCCGTGGACACGGTCATCGGGTACGTCCTCCTGCGACGACGGGCGTGCGACCCCGCGCTCCGGCCCGGCCACGTGCTCCGGCTCGCTCACGGCGCCGGCGCGCCGCCGGTTGCCAGGCCCGCAGCCGGAGGCTGTTGCCCACCACGAGCAGCGAACTCGCCGACATGGCCACGGCGGCGACCATGGGGTTGAGCAGGCCGACCATGGCGAGCGGCACGGTGATGAGGTTGTAGCCGAAGGCCCACAGCAGGTTGGCGCGGATCGTGCCGAGCGTGCGTCGGGCGAGGCGGACCGCGTCGCCGAGGGCTTCGATGTCACCGCGCACCAGGGTGACGTCGGCGGCCCCGATCGCCGCGTCCGTGCCGGTGCCCATGGCGATGCCGAGGTCGGCGCCGGCCAGCGCCGCCGCGTCGTTTGACTCCGTCGCCGACGACCGCGACCCGGCGGCCCTCGGCGCGCAGCTGCCGTACGAGGTCGGCCTTGTCCTCGGGTGTGCGGCGCGCGTGCACCTCCTCGATGCCGAGGGCGCAGGCGACGGCGCGGGCCGGGCCCTCGCGGTCGCCGGTGGCGAGCACCGGGTGCACACCGAGACGCCGCAGCCGGTCAACGGCTCGGTAGCTGCCGGGCCGTACGACGTCCCCGATCTCGACCAGCGCTTCGGCGGCGCCGTCGACGTGGACGACGACGGGCGTGTGCGCTGCGGCCTCCACCACCGGGAGGGCGTCCGCCAGCACCGCGGGCAACCCCTCGTCCGGCGCGAGCACCTCGACCGAGCGCCCCTCGACGAGGCCGCGCACGCCCCGGCCGGGCTCGGCGCGGAAGTCCCGTACCCCGGGCAGCACGTCCCCTTGCGGCAGCGCCCTGCGGGCATGGGCGACGACGGCGCGGCCCAGCGGATGTTCCGAGCCCTGCTCCACGGCACCGGCCAGCCGCAGCACGATGTCCTCGCCGAGCCCGCCGGGTACGGCCCTGACGCGGGCGACGGTCATGTGCCCGGAGGTGAGGGTGCCCGTCTTGTCGAGGACGACGGTGTCGACGTGCTGGAGCCCCTCCAGCGCCTGCGGGCCCCGGATCAGGACGCCGAGCTGCGCACCTCGTCCGGTGGCCGCCATCAGCGCGGTCGGGGTCGCCAGGCCCAGCGCGCAGGGACACGCCACCACCAGGACGGCCACGCACGCGGTGATCGCCGTCTGCGGGTCGGCCCCGGCCCCGAGCCAGAACCCGAGCACGGTGACGGCGAGCGCCAGCACCGCGGGCACGAACACCCCGGCGACCGCGTCGGCCAGCCGCTGCGCACGCGCCTTGCCGGCCTGGGCGTCCGTCACCAGGCGGGTGATCCGCGCCAGTTGGGTGTCCGCGCCCACGGCGGTGGCCCGCACCAGCAGCATCCCGCCCGCGTTGACGGCACCGCCCACCACCGGTGAGCCGGGCCCGACCTCGACGGGCTCGCTCTCCCCGGTGACGAGCGACAGGTCCACGGCGGAGTTGCCCTCGCTCACCTCACCGTCCGTCGCGACCCGCTCCCCGGGGCGTACGACGAAGATCTGCCCGCCCCTCAACTCCGCTATGGCAACGAGGCGTTCGGTGCCGCCCTCCCGTACCGACACCTCTTTGGCGGCGAGCCGGGCGAGCGAACGCAGCGCCGCGCCGGTGCCGTGGCGTGCCCGTGCCTCCAGGAACCGGCCGGCGAGCACGAACAGGGGGACGCCGACCGCCGCTTCGAGGTAGACGTGCGCGACGCCGTCCGCGGCCGAGGGCAGCAGGCTGAACGGCATCCGCATCCCCGGCGCGCCCGCGCCGCCGAAGAACAGGGCGTACGCCGACCAGGCGAAGGACGCCACGACGCCGAGGGAGACCAGCGTGTCCATCGTCGCCGTCGAGTGGCGCAGCCCGCGCAGGGCCCGCACATGGAAGGGCCAGGCGCTCCAGAGGGCGACCGGTGCGGACAGTACGAAACAGAGCCACTGCCAGTTGCGGAACTGCCAGGCGGGCACCATCGACAGCACGAGCACCGGAACCGCGAGCAGCGCGGTGACCAGCAGCCGCTCCCGTTCCGACCGGACGTCCTCGGACGTGCCTCCGCCCCCGCGCCCCGCGTCAGCCCCGTCTCCCGGCGCGTCCGGGCGCCGGCGGGCCTTCGGCGGCTCGGGCAGGGCGGCCGTGTACCCGGCCTGTTCGACGGTCGCCACGAGTTCCCCGGGGCGGACGTGCGGGGGATGGCTCACCCGGGCACGCCCGGTGGCCAGATTGACGGTCGCCGTCACGCCATCCAGCCTGGCCAGCTTCCTCTCCACCCGCCGCACACAGGCCGCGCAGGTCATCCCGCCGACGGCCAGGTCCGTGGTGGCCATCGGCGGTGCCGGTTCGGTGGCCATCAACCGCCGCTCCCGTGCCGCATGTCCGTGCCGCCCATGTTCCCCATGTCTCCCCTGTCGCCGTTGTCCTCCTGGTCCGAGCCGCCGCTGCCGCTCGTCCCGGGTCCGTGCATGCCGGGCGCGACGGGCCCGGATGCTGCTCCGACGGCGTACGACGCCGTGAAGATCAGGGCGAGCAGCAGCACAAACCCGCAGAGGGCGGGCGGTGGCGCGAGTGCGCGCAGCGCCGCGCCACCGCCGCGAGCGGACTGCTGGGGTTGTTTCATCACCGGCCTCCTGATGTGCGTACCGCTACAGGAGTCGGGCCCCGGGGACGGGCAGTTCCCGGACCCGGTCCGCCGATTCGGGCACCTTGAACAGCTGCCGCCTTGAACAGCATCACCCCGAACGGCTGCCCCCTGAACGGCTGACGCCGTAGCGGTGCCGGAGGCACGAGGCGACGACCACGAACGGCCACAGCGACTGGATGGAGGTCACCAGGCGTTCGGCGACACCCGCGGCGCCGTCGTTGTGCATCTCGATCAGGAACCAGAGGGCGCTGACGAGCATGAGGAGAGTCGCCGCGGTGGAGGGCACGAGTCTGAGCCCCCAGGGTCCGGCGCCCCGGCGATCGGCGGCCAGCACCGGCCACATGGCGAGGAGGGCGAAGCCGACCCCGGCTACCGCGCCGTGGCGCAGGGACCCTCCGCTGCTCGGCGGCGGGAGCGCGGCCACCACGAACGCCGCCACTCCCCCGGCGCCCAGCGCCACCCGCCCCGGGAGCGCGGCGGCCCGCAGCCCGAGCGCGGTGATCAGATGGCAGACGCCCAGGACGGCGAGCGCCGAGGTCATCACCCAGAATCCGGCGGCGTCGTAGGCCGCCAGGACGCTGATCGTCTGGGTGACGGGGTCGTAGGCGGGGCCTTCCAGCCGCGCCGCGATCAGCCATCCACCGATCAGTACGACAGGCGCGCAGCCCGACGAAAGCAGCGCCCATCCAGGCACATGTCGCATCAAAACACCGTAGAACGACTGAATCGGTTGACCCGTCAGCTACACGCAGACGACCGGCGCCACGGACGACACGCCGTCAGGTCACCGTGGGCACCGGGGCATCGGCGCGGGCCGACCGGAACCGAACGGCTCTGCGACGGCCGTACGGATCACCTGCAAACGCCAGGCCACGCCACCCCTTCCGGCGCATAGAAATATCCACCAGCATGAAGGGCCCTGAGCGGAACGGCGGAGCCGAGAGTGCGGGGAGTGGGACATGCAGCGCGCCATGGGGAAGCAGGCTGTGGAGTGGCTCGCGGCGGCCGCGGCGGATCCTCGGTCGTGTCTACGGCAGTGGGATCAGGGCGCGGACGCGGTGCTGTTGGAGGCCGGACGCGTCTGGGACGTGCTGAGCGTCCCCGAGCGCCTCGGCCTGGCCGCCCTGGATCTCCTCAGACGCATGCGGCCGCGGTCGTCCGGCCCGGTCCTGATGAACTGCGGGGCACGCAGGGTCGGCTTCTTCATCCCGCCCGCCGGCGCCACCGGGTGGGCCGGGATCGGCGTCCGCCACGCCGGCCGTGGCTCCTGGGTCGCAGTGCCACCGCCGTACCACCGCGGCGGCTGGCGGATGGAGTGGGTCCTGCCGCCCGACGGGACCGGCGCCTTGTACGACCCGGACGCCGTGCGGCAGGCGCTGCGCGAGGCCGGAGGCGCGCTCGCCGTCCCGATGGACGTCAGTCGCCCATGAGCGGATCGGCCACACCGACGCGTCCACCACCGCCGCCGCTCTCCCACACGAACAACGGCCCGGGAAGGCCCCGGGGAACGACGATCGCGGGAACCCGCTCGGGCGGCGGGCCCGGCGGCCCGTCCGCACCAGGGCCCCGCCCGGACTCGACGGAGCCGCCCACGGACTCGGGGGCGTCCCGCCCGGCCGCCCCGGCGTGGCGCTCGCCCGCCCGGGCCGGTCCGTGGTCCGCCGGGCCGGCCCCGAGGGCCGGGGTCAGCCCGCTGCACGGGCCGACGGCCCAGGAGGTACCGGTCTGCCCTCGGCCGCCCGCGGCCACGAGAAGGTCCCACGACATGTCACGGCGCCCGGGAACGGTGCGCCCCTTGGCGCGCCACTCAGCGACCAGCGCCGCGTAGATCGACGGCTGGCCCCGGACGCCGGTGGCCGGTACGACGTACGACTTGGGTGCGCCGTCGCCGCCGAGGACGCGCCGCGTCGAATCAGTGCTGTCCATGCCGGAGCAACGCCGAGGCGTGCGCCGGTGGTACGCCGGACGCCTCCGCCACCACCCAGTCGAGTGAGGACATGACCCGTATGGAGTCATCAGTGCCCGAGGAGCACCGCCCGCCCTCGAACAGAACAGGAGCCGCCCCCGTGGAGCGGAACGACAGCGAGGACACCGTCGACTGTCCGTGGTGCGACGCCCTGCGGGAGGCGAGCCTGCCACCCGCCGCGCCGCCGTCCAAGCCGCCGGGACGGCGACACGACCCGTACGTCTCCGGCATGCAGTACGACGGCGACGACTGGTGAGCCACGGCGCTCAGGTGCCCTGACCGTCTGCGCCCGGGACGCGACCGTGCAGTTGGGCAGCGAGTACGGCGACGTCGTCCTCGGCATGCCGGGCGTCGAGCCGGGCGAGCACGGTGTCGATGACGTCCTCGACGCCCGGGGCGGCCGCGAAGCCGACGCCGGCCAGCCGGTCCAGTGAGTGGTCGATGTCCTCGCCGCGGTGCTCGACGAGGCCGTCGGTGAACAGCACCAGCGTCTGGGTCGGGTCCAGCCGGTAGGTGGCGGGTTCGTAGCCGCCGAGGCCCGTGCCCAGCGGCGGGCCGACCGGCACCGGCAGCAGTGAGGTGCGGCCCTGCCCGTCGATCACGGCCGGGGGCAGGTGTCCGGCGCTGGCCAGGGTGACCTGGCCCCGGTTGGGGTCGACACGGGCGATCAGACAGGTGGCCGGCCGGCGGTCGGGCTCCGCGGAGGCGCTGTCGTCGAGTTGGCGCAGCACGCGGTGCGGGGGCAGGTCGGCGGAGGCGATGTAGCGCAGCGACGAGCGGTACGCGGTCATGTCCACGGCAGCCTCCAGGCCGTGCCCCATGACGTCGCCGACGACGAGCAGCGTTCGCCCGAAGTGCAGCCGGACGGTCTCGCACCAGTCGCCGCCGACCAGGGCGCTCTGCCCGACGGGCAGGTAGCGGATGGCGACGTCCAGGTTGGGGTGCGGACGGCCGGGCTCGGCGAGCAGGGCACGCTGGAGGTCGCCGACGATGCCGCTGACCCGCTCGTGCTCGCGGGCGTGCCGGATGTGGGAGGCGGCGCGTTCGGCGAGCAGGCCGAGGAGCTCGGCCTCCGCCGGGGTGAACGGTGCCCGCTCGCGGGCGCAGACCAGCCCGCCGTAGGGGTGTCCGTCGGTGGTCAGGGGAACGCAGAGCGCCGGTCGGGCACGGCCGGCCGAGGCGTACGGGATCGCGGACGCCGCCTCCTGCAGGGCACTCGCCTCCCGCGCCGCGGCCAGGGCCCACGGGACGCCGGGCAGCAGCGCCGGATCGCCCTTGACGGCCTCGTACCGGGCCCCGGCCTCGCCGCCGGCCCACAGCACGGCCGCCGTGCCGCCGACCTGCCGGACCGCCTCGCCGGTCAGTTCCGCGCAGGTCCTGCCCTCGTCCAGGGTGGTGCCGATCCTGGCCAGCGCGGTGCGCAGCGCGGCGAGCCGGGTCGGCATGACCGCTTCCCGCTCGGGTACGCCGCCGGACGCGGCGGGCCGCAACCTCGGCGGTCTATGAAACGACTGGAACCAGCGCGCCACACGAACACCCTAGAACGGTGACGAATATTCACATGTCACGCACAGACCGCCCGGCCCCCGGCACGCGCCCCGCTGAGTCGCCGCACGGGACGCGCACACGGACAGCAAACGGGCGGTGACCTGGTGGGAGTGGGCGGGCGCCGGGCGGTCCCGGCGTGCTCGACCGGCTCCGGCGTACTCCGACGGCATGGGGGCGCACGCCCTGCTGCCTGCCTGTTTGGCGCGCGGGCGCTCGCCCCATACGGGGAATTGAGCTCCCGCTGTATGGCCGCGACACCCGCCACCCGGTGCACTAGGGCATCAACCGGGCGTCGGCGCACCACAGGGAGGCTCCTCATGGCACTCACGCAGTGGACGAATTCGATGGAATGGCTGGCCGCGGCGTCGGAGGACCCGGGCGCCTGCAAGCAGGAGTGGCAGAACGGCAGCACCGGGGTCGCGCTGCTGGAGGCCGGACGGTTCTGGGACGTGCTGATCGTGCCGGAGCAGCTGGGGCTGCGGGTCGCCGACCTGCTGGAGGAGCTGCCGTTGCTCGAACCCGGCCCCTGTCTGCTGGACGCCCGGCGCCGCCATGTGGGCTTCCTGCTGCCCCCGGAGCCGCAGACCGTGTGGATCGGCACGGGGGTGCGGCTGCTGGGCGCCGGGACCTGGATCGCCGCCCCGGCCCCGCACTGCCGCTGGGGCGCCCTGCGCTGGCTCGTCCCACCGGACGGCACCGGCACCCTCAGCATGCCGGAAGTCCTGGAGGTGGCCCTGCAACGCTGCGCGGGCGAACTCTCCCGCCTCCAAGGCCGCTGCGCACCCGCCGCGCACGGCCATACGACTCCGGCCGAGCGGCCGGTCGAGGGTACGCAGCTGGTGCGTCAGGGCGCGCCGGGGGGACACGTACGGCCGTGACGGTCCGGCACCGCCGGCGAGGTACGAGGGCGCGGGCCCGACCGGCAAGGACGGGTTCAACGGCGCCTGCACACGGCAGCAGCGGCTGCGTTGGCCGCCACGCACCACGAGTCAGCAGGGGCCGTGCGCTGACCGGGAAGGGGAGTCCCCGGGATCTCCCTCCGACAGCCGTGACCATGCGCGCGCTCCTCGGCAGCCTCGCAGTCCTTCGTCGTGTCGGCCCGCCTCGGCACGGGACTCGATGTCCTCGATGCCGGTCGGGCGGCCGGCCCTGGTCCACCGTACGTACAAGCCGCCGGCGATGAGCACGGTCGCCGCGAGGGACAGTACGGGCCAGCCGCGCATCAGGTTGACCATCAGGGTGAAGGCGACGGCCGTCGCCGCCAGGGAGTTGGCCCAGGCCAGCCCCTTCTTGCCCTCCCTGCGGACGAAGTGGGCCATGGCCACCAGTCCGACCAGGAAGCTGACGAGGACGGCGACCGCGCGGAAGAGCACGAGCTCCTGTTCCTCGCCTGCGGCCGCGACGAGGATGGGCGCCGCGGCGGCGACGTGGACGACGACGGACCAGTACGGCGTGTGATGGCGGTTCACCCTGCTCAGCACCGGGGGCCTCGCCCGCTCACCCGCGGCGGTGCGCCTTTGACGGCCTGCCTGGACACGGTCATGTGAGGGACCTTTCACAGCGAGCTCTTCCACGGCAACGCCGTCCAGGCTCGCGGACGACGGGCCGGCAGAACATCAGAGCCGTGCAGGGGGAGTGCCAAGAAAGCATCAAGTCCTCGGCAGCCGTGCCGTTACAGGCCACTTCCATTTTTATGTGTTCACTACTATCTGAACGTTCGATACGATCGATCCATGCAGATCCAAGTGGGCGCGCTGTCTGTCGAGCCCTGGCTCGTCTTCGCCGTCGCTCTTCTCGCCGTGGCCTGTGACGCGCTGCTGCCCTTTCTGCCAAGCGGCAGCCTCGTGATCGCGGCCGCACTCGTGGCTCAAGGACACGGCACGGCACTGGTCGCCCTGGTACTCGCCGTCGCGGCCGCCTCGTACGTCGGCGACCTCCTGCTGCTCGCGCTCGTCGGCCGCGGCTCCGCCCGCGCCGACGCGCTCTCCCGGCACGGGACCGTGGCCTCGACCACGCGTTGGCTGCGGTGCGGCCTGGCCGAGAGGCCGGCGTCCGCCACGGTGGCCGCGCGTTTCGTACCCGCCGGACGCACCGTCCTCGGCCTGGCGCTGGGCAGCGATGCGGAACGGCGGGCGCGCTATCTGAGGTGGTCGGCCGTGGGCGGCCTGATCTGGGCCTGCTACCTGGTGGGGCTCGGTGTTCTCAACGGCCTCTGGTTCGAGACCAGTTGGCTCGGCTTCGCGGTGTCGGCGGCCGCGGCGGTCGCCCTCAGCGCCTGCCTGACGCGGGCCATGCGCCGCGGCGCCGCCAGGGTCAGCGGGGCGCGCACGAGCGGGACGGCGGCCGACCGCCGGCTCACTTCTCCATTTCCTCATTCCTTTCGGTCGACCACCAGGAACGAACGCCTTGACATCCCGCTCCACCGACTTTCGACCAAAGATTTGCCCGACTACTGCTCCGCGCCTTTCGACCCTCTGTCCGACGTCTTCTCCTGCTCCGACCATGCTGAGGAAGAGGAATTGAGGAGGGAGGAGGGGACGCGTGAAGAAGGTTCATTTCGACGGCACACATCGCGTCCGGCACCCGGAGGAGACCTGGGCGATCATCGACGGACTGCGGGGCCGGTTCGGCATCACGCGGGTCGCCGATGTCACCGGTCTGGACACCTTGGGCGTACCGGTCACGATGGCGGTACGCCCGGCGGCCAAGACCCTCACCGTCTCGCAGGGCACGGGCACGTCCTTACTGCTCGCGCGCGTTTCCGTCGTCATGGAGTCCATGGAGCTGTGGCATGCCGAATACGCGTGCCCCGACGCGGAGGCCAGGCGGACACCCGCCTGCGAACTGGATCTCCACTACGACGTACGGGATCTGCAACAGCCCGAGGGGAGCCTGCTGAGCGAACGGACTCCGCTGGACTGGGTCGTCGGCTCCGACGCCGTCACCGGCGCGAAGACACTGGTGCCGCGCTCGTACGTGACGGTCGACCACCAGGTCTCGGATTCCTGGCAGCCGCCCCTCCTGCATGGCTCGACCAACGGACTGGCCAGTGGCAACAGCTACGACGAAGCAGTCACGCACGCTCTGTACGAGGTGATCGAGCACGACTGTACGGCGGCGGTCGGCTCAGTTCCGGTCGCCGAGCGCAGGCATGTGGATCCGTCAAGCGTGGACGACCCGGTGTGCGCTGCCGTATTCGAGCGGATCGCCGAGGCGGGCGCCTGGATCGAGATCGTGGACGTGCCCAACCGCTGGGGCCTGCCGTGCTTCGTGACGTACGTCTGGTCGGAGGACCACCCGGCCCTGGCCGTCGGTTCCGGGGTACACGGCTCGCCGGCCGTGGCACTGAGCCGGGCCGTCACCGAGTCGGTGCAGAGCAGGCTGACCGCGATCGCGGGCACCCGCGACGATCTGGCAGCCGTCCCGTTCACGAACGGATCCGGCGTAGCCGGGCGTCCGCCTGTCACTGAGGGAGAGATCGTCTCGTGGCGTGAGGTGTCCGCGACCGGCGGCGAGTTCACCGAGGACACGGACGAGATGCACTGGCTTTCGGAAGAGGTGCGTCGGCTGAGCGGGCATCCCCCTGTGGTCGTCGATCTGAGCACCGAGAGCGAGTTCAGCGTCGTCAAAGTCGTCACTCCGGGCCTGGAGTTCGACGGCCGTCATGGGATTCCCCGTCCTCTCGGCACACCGACGTCTCCCGGCCTCCACGAGGGGGTCTCATGACAACGCATGTGTTCATCGGCCCTACGCTGTCCGCCCAGGAGGCTCTGGCCGCCGTTCCCGGAGCCGTGGTGCACGGCCCGGTGCGGCACGGAGACCTTCTCTCCCTGGACGCCGGCGCGGACGACAACGTGGTGATCATCGACGGAGTTCTCCACCCGACCGCGCCGGTACGGCACAAGGAGATCACCGACGCACTCGCCGCAGGTGCGCGGGTCATCGGAGCGGCCGGCATGGGCGCCCTGCGTGCGGCCGAGTTGTGGCCGTACGGCATGGAGGGCGTGGGCCTCGTCTTCGGCATGTACGCGCAGGGGATCCTGGACGCCGACGACGAGGTGACGGCCGGGCATCCGCCGTCCGGCGACCACCGGCAGCCGACCGTTCCACTGGTCAACATACGGTGGACGGTGTCGAGCGCGGTCGCCGAGGAGGTCCTGTCCGCAGAGCTCGGCTCGCAGTTGCTGGAGACGGCACGGTCACTGCACTGCGCGGAGCGTACGTGGCGGGCGATCGAGCACGCGGCGAGGCGGCTGTCTCCCCAAGCGGCCGAAGCGGCGGTGGCGTTAGGGGAATTCGCGGAGCGCCATCCGGAGTCCTCGGACCTGAAGCGACGGGACGCGCTCCTGGCACTGGCGCATTCTTCGGCTCCGCGCCTGCCGTCCGCTCCGTCGGCCGGGGCCACTCCGGCCTGGATGGTGCCGCGCACGATGTACCTGGAGCGGTGGCGCGGTGCGTTCCGTCCCGCGGTGCGCGATGCCGGCCCCGGATCCGTCGCCGAGCTCGACGTCCTGCGTTTCCAGCAGTTGTACGCGCCGGACTTCGCGATCCGCTACCGGCGCTTCGCCCTGGCCCGTATCGCGGGTGCTCTCGCGATGTCCCAGGACCGCGGCCTCGTTCACGCCGCTCTCAAGGCGGCGGCCGAGCGCGGCGTCACCGCGGCGAAGGTGCCACAGGCGGCATGGGCGTACTGGCTGACACCCGATGAACTGCGCGAGACCAGTGCCGAACGCCGTCTCCTGAAACTGCTGGTGCGCTCGTTCCGGAGTTCCCCCGGAGCGGCGCCGTTCCACGACGCTCCCGCGGAACTGCGCGATTCGGCAGCCGCTTGGAGGTCGAGCGCCGAGGCCGTGACCGCCGCGGACCGGCTCAACCGGCAGATGGCACGCACTGGTGAGCGCGGCACACCACAGCACCTCCCGCGGGCCGTGGTACGGCGGCATCTTGCGGACACCTGGCGTGCGCAAGGGACGCCTGAGCTGGAGGCGGTGGCTCGTGACCGGGGATTCGTGTCCCTGGCGGAGGCCGAGGGTTCCGCGCGGAGGTTCGTGCTGCTGCACCGCGCAAGGCGGTGACGGCCTGGCCCGCCGGCAGGGTGATGCCCCGTCCTTGTGACGGGGCGTCACCGTTCCCGGACCGGCGAGGCGGTCAGGACCGTTGAGCCCTGCTCTGGGCTCCCTGCTCGTCTTCCCAGCGCTTCCACAGCAGCGGCATCTCCCTGGCCAGCCACGCATAGAAGTCGTGCATAGTCCGCAGCCGTTCCTTGCGCTGCTCCGGAGCGCCTTCCAGAATTCTCAGACCCTGTTCGGTGATGTCGACGAAGGACTGGTAATGCTCGGCCTGACTCTTGGCCAGGGCCGGCCACACACCTTCTTTGATCCGGTAGTAGTCGCGGCGCTCGCCGGGCCGTGAGATCTTCTCCACCATGCCGCTCGGCACCAGGAAGCGGGTCGCGGCGCTGACGGACCCCTTGCTGGCCTGAAGCACTTCGCCCAGGTCGCCGGCCGTCTGCTCCGCGGGGTCGCAGATCAGCAGCCAGGCGAGAACCCTTCCGGCCATGCGGAACAGCCCTTGCCGCTCAAGGCTGATCGCGGCTTCCTCCACGAAGGCAAGCTCTTCCTCGGTGGCAGCGGCCCCGCGCCGTACACTCTGTTCCATTTGTTCAGGATACACCGAACATAGAGAACCTGCCGATCCAGCGCGCACCTCCCCCTCTCCCCTCCCCGCTTCCGCACGCAAGGCTGCAGAGTCCGTACAGAATTTTGCCTTTTGTCTGTCATTGCACTGATATCCGCCTTGCGTTGGCGTTCGTACCGTCATGGCGAGTGCAGCAGACCGTCATCCCCGACACAAAGGATCCTCATGCCTCGCCTGCCTGCCCTGTTCGCCGCCCTGCCCCCGAGCGTCCTGGCCAAGCGGCTGGGCACCTACCTGGCCGGCTGCGTGGTGTTCGCCGCCGGGGCCACCCTCTTCATCCACTCCGATCTCGGCACCGATCCGCTCGACGTCCTCGCGCTGGGCCTCAAGGAGCACATGCCGATCACCATCGGCGTCGCCCAGGCGGCGATCGCCGCGGTGTGCATCGCAGTGTGGTCCCTGTGGAACCGGCGACGCCCGGTCGTGGCACCGTTCGTCACGTTCTTCCTCTGCGGCAGCCTGATCGACCTGATGCTCCTGGCCGACCTGTCGTGGATGGCGAGCGTTCCGTCCCTCACGGCGGCGGTCCTGCTGTGCGCGTACGGCTCGGCACTGATCATCATGAGCGGTGTCGGCATACGCGCCATGGACCTCATCGTCATCACCATGACCCACCGCTGGAAGTGGCCGTTCTGGCTCGCCAAGGCCGGGATCGAGGCGGTACTGCTCGGGCTCGGATGCCTCCTCGGAGGCCCCGTCGGCGTCGGGACGCTGTGCTTCCTGGTGTTCGTCGACGGCCTGATCCAGCCCTTCATGGCGCTCAATCGGCGGGTCCTGCGCCTGACCAACCACGGCCTGGCGGAGGCACCTGCGCCTCCCGGACAGGTACGCGTCTCAGCCTGACCTGCGGGGTCCGGCACCGGGAGCCTCAGCCCCGGTCCGGCCCCGTGGCCAGTCCCCTCCCGGCGGTCGGTCGGATGGCCGGCAGGGGTACGAGTACTCCGAACGCCACGAGGACAGTGCGGCCGGGGCGTCCGGCCACAGGGTGCCACGACAAATGTCCGAGAGCCCTCGGCCAGAACTCCGCAATCATGGCCACCGAAAAGCGTAAAGCGGAATGTAAGGCGAGTGAAAGCGCAGCCTAAAGGAATCGCGGATGGCCAGGTCAGAGCACCAACAGGCATCAAGAAAAGAGAAGTCGACACCCCGCACGGAATCGAAAGCGGACCGCTCTTCGAAAGCTTGACCGGTAAATCGGCACACCAATACTTGAGGGCATGACCGAAAAGATTGAGGGCGCCATATCCGAGCGCTCCACCCTCACCGAGGCAGAGAAGTCCTTCGTCCACAAGATCGCCGAGCACTACCACATCACCGACGGGATGGAGTGGGAGCGCGGCTACGTCATCGGCTGGATGATCATCAGCTACCCGGCGAAGCAGAGTGCCAACGAGATCGCCAAGGCGCTGGACATCCCCCGCGAGCCGGTGGACTGGATCGCCGACCTGCTCACCCCGCCGGGCGTGTACACCCGCGAGGAGATCCCCGGTACCGACGACTACTCCATCACCCTCAACGACGGCGCCTGGCCGAACGCCGTGGAGCACTCCTTCCGCCGGATCCCCGAGTTCCACGCGGCCGTTCAGCACGGCCTCGAGGTGCTCAAGGACCAGCCGGAGGAGCGGATCGAGCGCCTGAAGCGCATGGAGTACCTCTACGGAGTCATCTCGCGCAAGCTCGAGGGCGTCTTCGACGTCTTCGAGGAGCACCGCAACTCCGCGGCCGTCTGAACCGGCCCGTCCTTCCGCCCGGCGTCCCTGGGCGTGCCCAGGGACGCCCCGTCCACCGCCGGCCACCACCTTCAGGGCGACGGCCGCGTGCCGAGTCCGGAGAGCACCGAGGGACCATGACCAGGGAACCCCACGTCACGTTGAGCAGAACCGACGTGCACCTGTGGATCGAGTCCTCCGCAGGTCCGGACGGCGAGCCCCGCAATCTGCGCGAGCACGAATCGGTTCTCTCCCCCGAGGAGCGCAACCGGGCCGATCAGTTCTACTTCGCGCGCGACCGCGCCCAGTTCGTGATGGCGCGCTCCCTGCTGCGGCGCTGTCTCTCCGAGTACGTCGACATCGAACCGGCCGAGTGGGAGTTCGAGTTCAACCGGTTCGGCAAGCCGGCCGTCCACCACCGGCTGGGCGTCGATCTCGACTTCAACCTGTCGCACTCACGCGGGATGTGCCTGCTCGGCATCACGAGGGAACGTCCCATCGGAGTGGACGTGGAGAAGCGTGACGCGCGCATCTCGCTCCCCGACCTGATCCACCAGGTGATGTCCGAACCCGAGATCGAGGAACTGCGCCGGCTGCCCGCGCGTGCCTGGAAGAGCCGTTTCCTCGACGTGTGGGTGTTCAAGGAGGCGTACGCCAAGGCGCGCGGCCAGGGCATCTCGCTGCCGTTGCGGGACATCTCCTTCCTCTTCCCGGACGGCCGTACCCCGCAGCTGGTCCTCAAGCCCTCGCTCGCGGACCGGCCCGACCACTGGCTCTACGACTTCGTCAAGGTTCCGGTCGACTTCCATGCCGCCGTGTGCATCGGCCGCCGCCGTGACGAGGAACTCCAGTTCGAGATGCGTGAGCCCGAGCCGCTGTAGTCACCGCGCACATCACCGTCCACCACGGCCTCCCCCGTACCCGGGTGGAAGCGCCGCCACCCACCCCTGTCCTGGAGGACTCCCGTGCACTCGCCCGACGGTACGTCAGGTACACGGGCCGCCGCCCCACGGTCCGGCATGCGGCCGGAAGATCTCGGCAGCGCCGACTTCCGCGCCGACCACGGCGTCGCATACGCGTACGCCTCGGGGTCGATGTACAAGGCCATCGCCTCCGTGGAGCTGGTGGTCCGGATGGGCCGGGCCGGGCTCCTGGGCTACTTCGGCGCCGGCGGTCTCACCGAAGGCGAGCTCGACGCGTCGCTCCGGCGCATCCGCGCGGAGCTCGGCCCCCACCGGCCCTTCGGCGTCAATCTGCTGGCCTCGAGGCCGGAGCGCGAGGACCGCACCATCGACACCTTTCTCGCGCACGGCGTACGGCGCGTGGAGGCTGCCTCGTTCGTGCAGGTCTCTGCGGGCCTCGTCCGCTTCCGCCTGACGGGCGCGCACCGCGCCCCCGACGGCACGGTCCGGACCCCGAACCACATCATGGCCAAGGTCTCGCGCCAGGAGGTGGCGGAGGCGTTCCTGTCCCCGCCACCCGCCACGCTCGTCCGGGACCTGGCCGCCGCCGGGCGTGTCACGCCCCAGGAGGCCGCGCTCGCGCAGTCCGTCGCCATGTGCGACGACCTGTGCGCCGAGGCCGACTCCGGCGGTCACACCGACCAGCGGCCGTTGACCGCCCTGCTGCCGGCCATCCTGACGCTGCGCGACCGGGCTGCGGCGGCCCACCCGGCGGCCGGGCGGGTCCGGATCGGAGCGGCGGGCGGCATCGGCACGCCCGAAGCCGCGGCCGCCGCGTTCGTCATGGGCGCCGACTTCGTCCTGACCGGCAGCATCAACCAGTGCACCGTGGAGGCGGGCACCTCGGACACCGCCAAGGACCTCCTTCAACAGGCCCAGGTGCAGGACACCGCGCTGGTACCGGCCGGCGACATGTTCGAGATGGGCACCAAGGCCCAGGTCCTGCGCCGAGGCCTGTTCTTCCCTGCCCGCGCCAACAAACTCTACGAACTGTGGCTGCGGCACGGGTCGCTGGACGAACTCGACCCGGACACCGCCGACCATGTGCAGCGCCGCATCCTCGGCCGCTCCTTCGAGGAGGTGTGGCAGGAGGTCAAGGCGCGCTATGCGAGCACCCGCCCGGCAGTCGTCGAACGCGCCGAAGAGGACCCCAAGCGACGGATGGCGCTGATCTTCACCTGGTACTTCGCCAGGGCCACCCGGGTCGCGCTGGAGGGCGATGCCGGCAGCCGGGTCGAC
Source organism: Streptomyces sp. bgisy027 (assembly GCF_057710365.1). Taxonomy (NCBI): domain Bacteria; kingdom Bacillati; phylum Actinomycetota; class Actinomycetes; order Kitasatosporales; family Streptomycetaceae; genus Streptomyces; species Streptomyces sp. bgisy027. The sequence continues at coordinate 53,173 of NZ_JBYIVZ010000023.1, read as the reverse complement.
TTCCAGATCCCGTGCGGCCCGGCGCTGGGCGCGCTCAACGAGCGGCTGCGCGGCACGCCCGGCGAGAACTGGCGTGACCGCCACCCGGACGACCTCGCCCGACTGATCATGACCGGCGCCGCGGAGCTGCTCTCCCGCGCCGCCCACCTCACCCCCACGTCCCGGCCCTTCGCCGCGGCCTAGTCCCTCGACGTCCCTTGGAGATGCGGACATGACGCTCATCCATGTGTTCCCCGGCCAGGGCTCGCACCGCCCCGGAATCGGCCGGGACCTGTTCCCGAAGTTCCCCCACCTGGTCCGCCAGGCCGACTCCGTGCTCGGCCGCTCGATCGCGGATCTGTGTCTGAACGCCTCCGCGCAGGAGCTCACCGACACCCGCAACACGCAGACAGCGATGTACGTCGTCAACGCCTTGTCCTACCTGGACGCCGTCCGGGAGACGGGCCGGGTGCCTGACGCGGTCGCCGGGCACAGCCTCGGTGAGTACGTGGCGCTGTTCGCGGCCGGTACGTTCGACTTCCTCACCGGTCTGGAGATCGTCGTACGGCGCGGCGAGCTGATGGCGCAGGCGCCCGAGGGCGGCATGGCCGCGGTCATGGGAGTCGCGGAGGACCGTATCCACGAGATCCTCGCCGAGCGGGCGCCCGCCGTGGACGTGGCCAACCTCAACGCCCCGGGCCAGACCGTCGTCTCCGGGCCCCGGGACGACATCGCGAGGCTGAAGGACGTCTTCGGCTCGGAGGCCAAGGCCGTGGTGGCGCTGAACGTCGGCGGTGCCTTCCACTCCCGCCACATGGCCGACGCGGCCGCCGAGTTCGGCACGTTCCTGGCGCAGTACCGGCTGGCCTCGCCGCGTATCGAGGTGATCTCGAACGTGACGGCACGGCCGTACGGCACGGACGACCCGGCCGATCTGCTGACCCGGCAGATCGCGTCGCCGGTGCGCTGGACCGAGAGCATCGCCCACCTGCTGGATCGCCCGGAGCCGGAGTTCCGGGAGATCGGTCCGGGTCAGGTGCTGACCGGTCTCGTCGCGCAGATCAGGACCCAGCGGCGGGCGCTGTCGCCCACCGCGTGAACCCCACGAGCGAGTGAGTCGAGAGGCGATCATGGAAGACCAGACGACGCCGACCCGAGTGCGGGCCACCGCCGCCGTGGTCGAGACGTTCCGGCAGGCCAGTGCCGATGACAATCCGCTGCACGTCGACGCCGACTACGCACGGCGCACCGCCTTCGGCGAGCCTGTCGTCCACGGGGTGCTCGGCACCCTCCTCGCCCTGTCCAGCCTGCCGCCGCGTCCTGGCCGCAGCCCCGTCCGCATCTCCGCGCGCTTCCAGGCGCCCGTGTACGCGGACCAGGACTATGTGTGCGAGGTCGCCGAGGACACCGCCGAGCGCGCGACGGTCCAGCTCCGCGACGGCAGCCGCACGCTGCTGGAGGTGACGGCGGAGTTCCGCGAGGGGCCCGGGCCGGACACCGAGGGTCCGGCCGACGCCCCGGACGCCACGGTGCGGCAGCGACCACGCGATGCGGATCTCACGGAGTTCACCGCGGGCATGTCCGTGGGTGAGGGCTACGCGCCGCGCTGGGACGGTATCTCCTGCCTGGTCGATGAACTCGGCCTTCGCGAGCGGGGCCTGGGCCCGTTTCCGGTCGGTGTTCTCGCCTGGATCAGCTACCTGGTCGGGATGGAGGCACCTGGCCGGGCCGCTCTGCTGTCCGACTTCGAGGTGGAGTTCCGGCAGACGGACGGCGATGAGCCGTTCACCGCGCACGCCGAGGTGGCCGACGTGCAGGAGAGGTTCCGCTTGCTGCGGCTCACGGGCACCGTCGAGGCAGCCGGCGTGCGGGCCTCGGCAGCCGTGCGCGCCTTCCACCGCGCGGACGTCCCCGGGGGCGACGCCCGGACGCTGACCGAGCTGCTGCCGGACGGCGAGCCGCTGCAGGGCCGTACCGCCCTGGTCGTCGGCGCCAGCCGCGGCCTGGGAGCAGCCGTCACCCAGGCGCTCGCCCTGCAGGGCGCCGAGGTGTACGCCGGTTTCCACCGCAGCGCCGAGGACGCAACGGCGGCCACCGCGAGCATCGGCAGCGCGGGGACCCGGATCCACCTGCTGCCCGGCGACGCCGCCGACCCCGAGTGGGTGGCCCGCGCCTTGGACCGCGTCCGCGAGGAGCGCGGCGGGCTGGACCTCCTGGTACTCAACGCCTGCCCCACGCCGGCCGAACTTCCCCTGGAACCGACGACTTCACAGCGCGCGGCCGATCATGTCGCCCGCGCACTCGCCCTCAGCCGTGAGCCTCTGGCCGGCCTCGCGGGCGAGGTCGCCGGGCGCGGCGGATGCGTCCTGGCCGTCTCCAGCGCGTGGACGGCCGCTCCCCCGCCGGGCTGGTCGGCGTACGTGACGGCCAAGTTCGCGGTCGAGGGGCTGGTCCACGCGGCCGCCGCCGAACACTCCGGCGCGTCCTGGCTGATCGCGCGCCCGCCCCGGCTGCGTACGGCGATGACGGCGACCCCGCTCGGCAACGACCGCGGTGCGGCCGTCGAGCCGGTGGCCGCGGCGCTGGTCCGCGTCCTGGCCGGACCCGCCGAGCCGGGCACGGTGCACGTGCTGGACTTCACGGACGACGGTACGGCGCTCATCGACTCGGACCCGGAGCCCACGAAGGAGACCACCGACAGCTCCAGTACGCGGGTCCGGTCCCCCGAGACAGCCTCGGACACGCGGGAAACCCAGGACGCCCGGGAGACCGCCCCCGCGCTCCGTCCCCTCGACCTCGGCCTCGTCGCCACCTTCACCCTCGACCCGCTGCTCGACCCGCTGCAGCACTGGTGCGACCGGCTGGGACTCGGGCTCCAGGTCCGGCCGGCCGGCTACGCGCAGGTCTTCCAGGAACTCCTCTCCCCCGACGGGGTGTTCGCCTCGGTCGAGCAGGGCGTCAATGCCGTCCTGGTCCGGACGCAGGACTGGCCTCAGGGCGAGGGCGTCCGTACGGCCGAGGAGTTCACCGACGCGGTGCGCGCACACGCCGGCCGCAGCTCTGTCCCCGTACTGGTGCTGCTGTGCCCGCCGTCTCCCGCACATGCCGGTGGCCGCGGCCGGGACGCAGAGCTGACCGCCGCCGAGGAACTGATCGAACAGCAGCTCGGCGACGTCTCCGGCGTGCACGTGATCGGCCGGGAGCGGTGGGCGGGCGGAGTGGTCCCGGCCGGCGAGACCCACTACGACGGGGCCCGTGACGCGGCGGCGCACATCCCGTTCACGCAGGAGGGCTGTGTCGTCCTGGCGGCCGGCGTGGCACGGGCCGCGCACAGCGCGCTGACCGCTCCGTCGAAGGTGATCGTCCTCGACTGCGACAACACGCTGTGGGGCGGGGTCGTCGGCGAGGACGGCCCGCACGCGGTACGGCTGGAGCCGGCGTACCGGGCGGTGCAGGAATGGGCCGTGGCCCGCCAGCGCGAGGGCGTCCTCCTCTGCCTCGCCAGCAAGAACGAAGCGGCCGACGTCGACGAGGTGTTCGCCGTCCGGGAGGACATGCCGCTGCGTCCTGAGCACATCACTGCGCGCCGGGTGAACTGGGAGCCCAAGGCCCTGAACATCGCCTCGCTCGCCGCCGAACTCGACCTGGGTCTGGACAGTTTCGTCTTCCTCGACGACAACCCGGTCGAGGTGGCGGCCGTCCGCTCCGCCCACCCGCAGGTCCTGGCACTGCAACTGCCCGAGGACGGCGACGCGGTCCCGGCCTTCCTGGACCGCGTGTGGTCGCTGGACCGGCTCACCGTCACCGACGAGGACCGCCGGCGCACCGACTTCTACCGGGCACGCGGCGAGCGCGACTCAATGCGCCGCAACGCGGCGTCGTTCGCCGACTTCATCGCCGGCCTGCAGTTGTCGGTGGACGTGGCGCCGCCGACGCCCGAGCAGTATGCGCGGGCGTCGCAGCTGACCTACCGCACCAACCAGTTCAACCTGTCCACGGTCCGCCGCGGCGAGGCCGAGATGCAGGTGCTGCTCGCCGACCCGAAGGCGCGGATCCGCACCGCTCATGTCCGCGACCGCTTCGGCGACTACGGCCTGGTCGGTCTCGCCATCACCCGGGAGGACGCCGACGGTACGTCCGCGACCCTCGACACCTTCCTGATGAGCTGCCGGGTGCTGGGCCGCGGCGTCGAGCACGCGTTCCTCGCCTCCGTGGCCGGGGAGTTGGCCGAGGCGGGTGTGTCCGAGCTGGTGGCGCCGTACGTGCCCAGTGAGCGCAACACTCCGGTGCGCCGCTTCTTCGACTCGGTGCTCGGCGCGTTCGCCGAACCCGGCGAGGACGGTCACATCACGTACCGGGCGCCGGTGGTCACGGCAGCCGAAGCGGTATTCGCGCCGGAGGACGCGCAGCCGGCGGAGGAGGCCGGGGCCAAGCCCGCCCGCAAGCGGCAGGCGAAGCCGTCCGACGCGGCCCTACGGGACACCGTGCGCCGCCGTGCCCTGGTCGACCTCGCGCAGGACGCCGATCCGCTCACGACCGTGCTCCACGCCACCCGGCCCTCCGCCCGGCTCTCGGCCACCGCGGCACGGGAGTCGGCCCAGGAGCCGGCGGTGCCGACCTCGGGCAGCCTCGCCGAGGCGCGGGAGGCCGTCTGCTCGGTCGTCGCCGAGGTGCTGGGACTGCCGCTCGCGGACATCGGCCCGCACACGCCCCTCGAGGCGATCCGTATGACCTCGCTGGCCGTGGTGGACGCGATCATCCGGCTGGAGAAGCGGTACGGGCAGCTGTCCAAGACGCTGTTCTTCGAACACCGGACACTCGGCGACATCGCCGCGACGCTGGCCGGTGACGCGGGTGAGGAGACAGTCGTGGGCGGCGCGGCGGAAGCGCGCCCGGCGCCCGCGCAGTCCCCGGTCGTACGGCGCACCGCCGCCCGGGAACCCGCGGTGGTCCCGGCCGACGGCACGCCCTCGCCCGAGCCCGTCGCCGACCCGATCGCCGTCGTCGGCCTGGCCGGCCGCTATCCCGGCGCCGACAGCCTCGACAAGCTGTGGCAGAACGTGCTGCACGGCCGCAGCGCCGCCCGGCCGGTGCCGTCCGACCGCTGGGACCACGCAGCGGTGTACACCCCCGAGGGCGGGCAGGGCCGCACATACAGCGGGATCGGCAACTTCCTGGACGGGGTCGCCGACTTCGACTCGCTGTACTTCGGGATCGCGCCGCGCGACGCCGAGCAGATGGACCCCCAGCAGCGGGTGTTCCTGGAGACGGCGATCGAGGCCGTTCAGGACGCCGGCTACGACCGGCACACGGTGGAGCGGAACACCGGCGTCTACGTGGGCGCCATGGCCGACGACTACCGCACCTTCAGCGCCAACGGCGCGGCCACCGGCCACTCCCCCTACCCGTACGCCGACAACTACGCCATCGCCAATCGCGTCTCGTACTTCCTGGACCTGACCGGCCCGAGCATGGTCGTGGACACCGCCTGCTCCGCCTCCGGTGTGGCGCTGCACCTGGCCTGCGAGGCGATCCGGCGCGGTGAGGTGTCGGCCGCGATCGCCGGTGGGGTGAACCTGGTCCTGCATCCGGTACGGCACATCCAGTACGCACAGATGGGGATGCTGTCGAGGACCGGTGCGTGCCGTCCGTTCGCCGAGGGGGCCGACGGCTTCGTCATGGGCGAGGGCGCGGGGGCGGTGCTGCTCAAGCCGCTGTCGCGGGCGCTTGCCGACGGTGACCACGTCTACGGGCTCATCCGCGGCACTGCCGTCAACTCGGGTGGTCGTACCAGCGGATTCACCGTGCCGAGCCCCGAGGCTCAGGCGGCGCTGGTGTCGTCGGCGCTGCGCATGGCGGGCGTGGACCCGGCCACCGTCGGCTATGTGGAGGCCCACGGCAGCGGCACCTCGCTGGGCGACCCCATCGAAGTGCGGGCGCTGACACGGGCGTTCGGCGAGCGGGAGCAGGCCGGGAGCTGCGCTCTGGGCAGCGTGAAGGCCAACATCGGCCACCTGGAACCCGCCGCCGGCATCGCGGGGCTGACGAAGGTGCTGTTGCAGCTCAAGCACCGCACCCTGCCGCCGACTCCGCACGCCGACAGCCCGAATCCGTTCATCGAGCTGGACGGCAGCCCCTTCCGGCTGCAGACCGAGGCCGCGCCGTGGGAGCCGACGGGCGCGGAGTCCGACGGCGGCACGCCACCGCTGCGCGCGGGCGTGAGTTCTTTCGGCGCGGGCGGCGTCAACGCGCATCTCGTCGTCGAGGCGTACGAGCAGCCGCCCACGGAAGAGGAAGCGGAGGACGCGGTGCGTACGGAGTTGTATGTGCTGTCGGGGCGCACGGACGACCAACTGCGCGCCAGCGCACAGCGGTTGGCCGCCCACCTGCGCGGTCCGGGGCAGTCGGTCCGGCTCGCCGACGTGGCGCACACCCTGCGCACGGGACGCGAGGCCCTGGACGTACGGGCCGCGTTCACCGCCGGCGGTCGCGAAGAGCTGCTCGGCGTGCTGGACCGGATCGCGGAGGGCATCGAGGACGGCACCGGCGCGGTGCACACCGGACGGCTGGTGCGGGGCGGCCCGCTCACAGGGCTCTTCGCAGATCTGGCCGGCGGGCAGGACTTCCTGGCGTCGCTGGCCGCGCGGGGCGAGCTGAACACGCTGGCCCGGCTGTGGGTGCAAGGCGCGGACCTCGACTGGACGGTGCTGCTGCCCGCCGCGCGCCGCACTCCCCTGCCCGCCTATCCGTTCGAACGCGTGCCGTACTGGCTGCCGTCGGCCGCCCTGAGCGTCACCGGCACCCCCGCGCACGCCGTCGACCAGGCGCCGGCGGCCGACCCGAACGGCACCGCCACGATCTGGACGCCCCGCTGGGAGCCGTCGGTCCTGCGGACCGCCGACGGTGCGCAGCCGCCCGCGACAGTCCTGGTGCTCGACACGCCCGGCACCGAGCCGGTCGCCGATGACGACCCGGACCGGCCCTGGCTGCTGCTGCACGCCACGGAGTACCCGGCGGGCGAGGTGCCCGACGACGCCCTCGGCCCTGTGGTGCGCCGCGGCAACGCCGACGACCTGCGCCTGCTGCTGGAGCGGGCGGGCGCCGAGGGGCCCGTGGTGCTGGTCGACCGGCGCGGGCTTTCCACGCCGCCGCGGCAGCCGGAGGAGTGCGCGTCCGCGGTGGCCCAGCGGCTGCCCGCCGACCTGGGCCGTGCCGTCTCGGTCGGCGCGCTGCCCCCGGTGACGTACGTCCAGGTGACCTCGGCGGACGGGGGTGACCCGGTGGAGCACGCGATCGCCGCGTTCGGCCGCTCCCTGGCCCGGGAGACGAGCCGCTACCGGCACGTGCGCGTCGGCGTCGCCGACGGCGTGTCAGCGTCCCTCGCCGCGCTGGTCGCGGAGGCCGGCAGCGCGGACGCCGAGGTCCGGCTCGGACCGGACGGACGTCGGGTGCTGCGCTTCACCGACGACCCCCCGGCCGGCGGCCACGGCGGGCCCGGTTTCACCGAGGGCGGCCACTACGTCGTCACCGGCGGCTCCGGCGGCATCGGCCGACTGGTCGCGGTGCACCTGGCGGAGCAGTACGGCGCCAGGGTCACGCTGGTCGGACGGTCGGCGCCGGGCCCCGAGCACGAGCGGTTCTGCTCCCGGCTGCGCTCGCTCGGTGGCGACGGGCTGTACGTGCGGGCGGACGTGACTGACCGATCCTCCCTGGACACCGCGCTGCGCACGGCCCGCTCGCGCTTCGGTTCGCTCTCCGGTGTGCTGCACGCCGCGGGGCTGATCGAGGACGCGCTGCTCCAGGACAAGCGGGACGAGCAGATCGCCCGGGTGCTGGCACCCAAGACCACGGGCACGGCACTGCTCGACGAACTGACGGCCGACGACGGTCTCGGCGTCTTCGTCCTCTTCTCGTCCGTCGTCGGCACCGTCGGGAACGCCGGCCAGTGCGACTACGCGGCCGCCAACGCCTACCTGGACGCCTTCGCCGTACGCCGCGGCGAACAGGTCGCCGACGGTGCGCGCCGCGGCCGTACCGTCTCGGTGGCCTGGCCGCTGTGGTCCGAGGGCGGCATGCGGCTGGACGCCGAGGCGGCGGCGATGGCCGTCACGACGATCGGTCTGGTGCCCATCGACACCGCCGAGGCCATGCGGGTACTGGAGGACGCGGTACGGTCCGACGCGCCACGCCGGTACGTGTCCTGCGCCGGGGCCGACCGCACCGCGTCGGTCCTCGGCCGGGCCGGCCTGGGCGCGCTGCCCGGCGCCGAACCCACGGAGCAGCCGGCCGGGGGTCCGGCTGCCGAACCCGACACGACCGGGGTCCGGACCCTGGTCGTGGAACGCATCGCCGAGGTCGCCGGCACCACTCCCGACCGGATCGACGCGGCCACCGAACTCGGCGCCTACGGCTTCAACTCCGTCCTGCTGACCACCCTCGCCAACCGGCTCAACGACACCTTCGACGCGGCCCTGACGCCGGTGACGTTCTACGAGTTCACGACGGCGGACGCGATCGCCACGCATCTTGTCGAGCGGCATGGTGCAGGCCCTCGCACAGTTCCCGCCGCCGGATCGGCGCCGGAAGCCGTCGCCGAGCAAGCCGAGGCGCAGACGTCGACTCCTCTCGTGGAACCGGCCGTCGACGTCGTCCCGCAGCCGACGCGGGCGAGGGCTCACGCCGACGACGACCCCGTCGCCGTGGTCGGTCTGGCGGGCCGCTTCCCCGGCGCGCCGGACGCCGAGACGTTCTGGCGGAACCTGCTGGCCGGACGGGACCTGGTCACCGAGGTGCCGGCCGAGCGCTGGAACTGGCGGGCGTACGACGGTGATCCGCGCCGGGAGCCTGGCACGACCGACTGCCGGGCGGGCGGCTTCCTCGACTCGGTGACCGCCTTCGACGCCGCCCACTTCTCGCTCTCGCCGCGCGAGGCCTCGCTCATGGACCCGCAGCAGCGGCTGTTCCTGGAGACGTGCTGGCACGCCCTGGAGGACGCCGGGTACGACCCGAAGTCGTTCGCCGGGACCCGCACCGGGGTCTTCGCGGGGGCGACCCTCCACGACTACCTGGAGGTCCTGCGCGAGCACGACACCGACGTCGCCGGTCACACGGTCACCGGCAACGTGCACGCCATCGTCGCCAACCGTGTGTCGTACCTGCTGGACCTGCGCGGTCCCAGCGAGACGGTGGACACCGCGTGCTCCAGCTCGCTGGTCGCCCTGCACCGGGCCCTTGCGGCGCTTCGGGCCGGCGAGTGCGAGGCCGCTCTCGTCGGCGGGGTCAACGTCGTGATGACGCCGACCTGGTACGTCTCGCTGAGCCGTGGCGGCATGCTGTCGCCGGGGGGCCGCTGCCACACCTTCGACAGCCGCGCGGACGGCTATGTGCGTGCCGAGGGCGTCGGCGCGGTGCTGCTCAAGCCGCTGTCGCGGGCGCTCGCCGACGGCGACAGCGTTCGCGCCGTGATCCGCGGCTCTGCAGTGGGCCACGGCGGCCGAGCCCACTCGCTCACCGCTCCGACCCCACGCGGCCAGGCCGACACCATTGTCGCGGCGTTGGGTGACGCGGGCGTCTCCCCGGGCTCCGTCGGATACGTCGAGACGCACGGAACGGGCACCAAGCTGGGTGACCCGATCGAGATCCAGGGCCTCAAGCAGGCGTTCGAACGGGCAGCCGACGGTGCCGAGCTGCCCGCTGGTTCCACCGTCCTCGGCGCGCTCAAGGCATCCGTCGGACACCTGGAGAGCGCCGCCGGCATCGCGGGTCTGATCTCGGCGGTGCACGCCCTGCGGGACCGCGCCCTGCCACCGGTGACCGGGCTCGGCGAGCTCAACCCCTATCTGGAGCTTCAGGGTTCACCGTTCCGCGTGCTGCGCGCACCGCAGCCGTGGGTATCGAACGGTGGCACGCCGTTGCGGGCCGGAGTGAGCTCGTTCGGCTTCGGCGGCGTCAACGCGCACGTCATCGTGGAGGAGCCGCCCAGGCCTGCGGAGCGCGCCGCCGAAGCGTCCGGTCCCCAGGTTGTCGTGCTGTCCGCGCGGACACGAGAGCGGCTGCGCGCCTACGCCGCCCGGCTGCTCGACTTCGCCGCCGGGTGCGACGTACGCCTGGACGACCTGGCCTGGACGTCGCAGGCCGGCCGTACGCCTCGCGCGGAGCGACTCGCGGTCGTCGCCTCGTCCTTGCCCGAGCTGCGGGAACGGCTCGAGGCGTACCTGGGCGACACCGGTGAGGCCGGGACTCCGGGGGTGCACCTCGGCGGACCGCACCGGGAGACGGCCGCCGGTGCCGCCGTGCACCCGACGGACCCCGCGGACGCGGCGGCCCGCTGGACGGCGGGCGAGGCCGTGGACTGGCAGGCGCTGCACGACGCGCCGCGCCGCCGGGTTCCGTTCCCGGGCTGTCCCTTCGACCACGGCACGGAGTTCGGGCCGTCGGGCATTCCGGCACGGACCGTCCGCGCCCCCGAGCCGGCGGCCGGAGAGAACCCGCGGCCCGAGCAGGCCGGCGCCGGTGACGGCGAGGAGACAGTGCCCGAGCTGCTGGCCCGCGACTGGGTGCGTACGCCGCTGCCCGCCCCTTCCGACGGCGGGCGCAGGCCGCTCGGTGTCCTGCTCGTCGCTGCGCAGGACACGCTCGGCTTCGCGGAGGCCGCGGCCCACGCCGCGGGGGCGGAGAAGAGCGGCTGGGTGCTGGTGCGGGAGCGGAGTCTGCTGCCGCACCTGGGACCCGACGAGTACGACATCGACCTCGCCGACCATGCGGCGGGCCGCGCGATGGCGGAGCAACTGTACGACCGCTACGGGCAGTTGGATGCGGTCGTGGACCTGACGGACCTGGCCGCGGGCGGCGGGCGCCGCGCGCCGCTGGTGCGCGAGGCGGCGCGGATCGGTCTGCTCCAGGAGCTGGTGCGCCGCGCCACTGCGGCCGGGCACGAGCTCGCGGTGCTGCATGTGACACGCGGCCGCCAGGCTCTGCGGCACAGCGGGCCGCGCGCCAGGGGTGCGGCAATGGCCGGCCTGGTGCGGGCCGTGGGGGCCGAGTACAAGGCGGTCCGGGCGGCCTCTGTCGACCTCGACCCGGCCGTCACGGAGCCGGACGCGGTCCTCACCTCGCTGCGCGCCGAACTCGCCGCCGTTGCGGGCGCCCCGACCGAGGTCTGTCTGCGCGGCACCGACCGCTACGTTCCGGGGCCGTTGCGCAGGCTTGCCGCGGGGCCGGAGCGGCCTGAGTTCGATCCCGGACGCACCTACCTGGTGACCGGCGGCACCGCGGGGCTCGGACTCGCGGCCGCCGAGCGGCTGACCGAACGGGGCGCCCGCAAGCTGGCGTTGCTGGGACGGCGGCCCCTGCCGCCCCGCTCCGAGTGGGAGCGGATCACGGCCGCCGCGGACACCGCCGGGGACGGGGCCGACCTGCGAACCGCCGAGCTGGTGCGGGTGGTCACCGGGTTGGAGGCCCGTGGGGTACAGGTCCTGATCCACGCCGGCCCGCTCACGGACCGTACGGCGCTCGCCGCCGTCCTGGACCGCGTGCGCGGTGAGCTCGGTCCCATCGCCGGAGTGGTGCACTGCGCCGGCTCGGTCGACCGGCGGCACCCCGCGTTCGTCCGCCGCTCCCCCGAGGCCGTGGCCACGACCTGGGAACCGAAGACCGCCGGACTCCAGGTGCTGGACGAGCTCGTCAGGGCGGACCGCCCCGACTTCTTCGTCCTGTACTCCTCGATCTCGGCGGTGCTGCCGCACCTGGGCGTCGGACTCGGCGACTACGCCGCTGCCAACGCCCACCTGGAGGCCTACGCCGCCGAGCGCAACGCCGAGGAGGGCCCCGACGGCACGCGCTACCTCTCAGTGGCCTGGGGCAGTTGGACGGGCCTGGGCATGGGCGAGGTGAAGGCCGACGCCTACCGGTCGGCCGGCTTCGGGGCGCTGACCCGCGAGTGCGGCCTGGGCCTGCTCGAACGGGTGATCGCGGAAGGCGTCGACGGAGCCGTCGCGGCCTCCGTACGCCCGGGGCACTTCCCGTCCTCGCCGGGGACGACGGCCCCGGCTCCGAGCTCCGAAGGCCCGGCAGCACACCCGCGCGTTCCGGACACCGAAGCCGGTCGCGACGAGACGAATGAGACCCACGAGAAGAAGGAGCAGCAGGTGACCACCTCGGACGGCGCCGCGAGCGCTGCCGTCAGGACGGCGGTCGAGGACTTCCTCCTCGACCTGATGGCCCAGGAACTGATGCTGCCGAAGGACGCGATCACCCCCGACGCCTCCTTCGCCGAGCTGGGAGTGGACTCCATCCTGATCGCCGGGATGGTGGGCAGGCTCGAGGAGCTGACGGACGCCCCGCTGGACCCGTCGGTGGTGCTGGAGAACCCCACCGCCGCCCGTCTCGCCGGCTTCCTGACCCTCCAGTACCCGCGGGGCGTCGAGCGGTGGGCGACCGAGCGCGGCGTCGGACGGGCCTCGCAGGTCCCGGCCGGTGCCGGCGGTGCGCCCCAGCCGCAGCGGCGCGGTGGCCCCGGCTCGGCCACCGGACCGGGGCCCCTGGCCGTCGTCGGCATGGCGAGCCGCTTTCCCGGTGCGCCCGACACGGAGGCCTACTGGAAGCTCCTGGCCGAGGGCCGCAGTGCGATCCGCGAAGTGCCCGCCTCCCGCTGGAGCACCGCCGAGCTGTACACGCAGGGGAACCAGCCCGGACGTTCCGTCTCCCGGTGGGGCGGATTTCTCGACGGGATCGAGGACTTCGATCCGGAGCCGTTCGGGATCGCGCCGGCGGACGCCGCGCACGTCGACCCGCTGATCCGGCTGGTCCTGGAGTGCGCCGAGCAGACGTTCCGCAACGCCGGGTACGAGCGGTCCGAGCTCGCGGGTACCCGCACCGGTGTGTTCGCGGCGGCGCAGACCGGCGCCTACGCTCCGCGGATCCGCGTCCCGCACCGCAACACCGTCACGGGCCTCAACCAGAACTTCGCCGCAGCCCATCTCGCCCAGGTCTACGACCTGCGCGGCCCGCACCTCGTCATCGACACCGCCTGTTCCTCGTCGCTGGCCGCACTGGCCCTGGCCGAGCAGTCGCTCCGGCTGGGCGAGTGCGACATGGCGCTGGTCGCGGCGGCGGACCTGCTGCTCGACGAGATGCCGTACCTGAAGCTCAGCGCGTCCGGGGCGCTCTCCCCGGACGCGCAGTGCCGGGTCTTCGACGCGCGGGCCAACGGCCTGGTGCTCGGGGAGGGAGCAGGCGCGCTGCTGCTGAAGCCGCTCGACGCGGCGCTCGCCGACGGAGACCGCGTGTACGCGGTGGTGGAGTCCGTCGCGGTGAACAACGACGGCCGCACGATGGGCCTGACGACGCCGAACCCGGACGCCCAGGAGGACGTGGTTCGCCGGGCGCAGCAGGCCGCGGGCGTGGACCCCGGGGCGATCGGTCTCATCGAGGCGCACGGCACGGGCACGATGATCGGCGACCCGATGGAGCTGCGCGCCCTGACAAGGGCGTTCGGTGACGCCGAGGGCCACACGGGGTACTGCGCCGTGGGCAGTGTGAAGTCCAACATCGGGCATGCGCTGATGGCCGCCGGCATGGCCGGGCTGCAGAAGGTCGTCCTGGCGCTCAGGCATCGTGCGATCCCGCCGACGCTGCACTGCGAGACACCCAACCCCCGCTTCGACTTCGACCGGTCGCCCTTCTACCCGAACACCGAGCTGCGCGACTTCGCGCCGATCGACGGGGTGCGCCGCGCCGGTGTGAACGCCTTCGGCTTCGGCGGGGTCAACTGCCACGCCGTCCTGCGGGAGCCGACGGAGGCCGAGCTGAGCACCCGTCCGGCCGAGCGCCCGAGTCTGCCCCCGGCCGTCTTCCGCCGTACCCGCCACTGGGTGGAGCGGGACACACGGTCCGTCGTGGCACCGAGGAACGCCGAACCGGCCGTCTCCCCGCCCTCGGTGGAGCCGGCCTCCCCGGAACAGGCCCACCCCGCCCCCGCCTTCTCCGCGCCTGCCGCGCACGCCGTCGGCGGCCGCCCGATCCTGCCGCTCGAGGAGTTGAACTGACGATGTCCGACATCCATCGGTCCGTTGATGTGGAGGCCGCTCAGCGCTCGCTCGCCGGGCGCCGGTTCGCCACCCGGGTGACCGCCCGGGACGCGGCGGTCCGCGACCACCTCGTCCACCGCACACCCGTGCTGCCCGGCGTCTTCCACCTCGACCTGGTGCTGAGGCTGGTCCGTCACCTGGGGGTCGATCCGGCGCTGGTGGAGCTCAGGCGGTGCGTCTTCGTCCGGCCCCTGATCGCCGTCGGAGACCTCCACCGGCAGCTGGAGGTCACGGTCGGCGAGACCGGTCCGCGCGGCGGGCTGCCGGTCACGGTGCGCAGCCGTCCGCTGCTGGGCGGCGAGGTCGCCGACGAGGAGTGGCAGGTCAACTTCCGGGCGGAGATCCACGTCGTGGGTCCCTGGGAGCCGCAGCCGGTGCCCCCGGGGCGGCTCGACGCCGCGGCCGGCCCCGACTCGCTGGACGCCGACGACCTGTACGCGCTCGCCCGGCAACTCGACATCGAACACGGCCCGTTCATGAAGGTGCAGGGCAGAGTCGGTGCGGGTGACGGCTTCTCGGTCGCCGATGTGCAGCTGGATCCCAGTGCGGTCGAAGCGCTCGGGCACTTCCACGTGCACCCCGTCTTCATGGACTTCTCGGTGCTCGTTCCGTTCCTGCAGTTCCCGGAGCCGGTGCGGCGTGGGATCGTCCAGCCGTTCATCCCGATCTACGTCGACTCGTTCCGGGCTCGCCGGGCCCTGGAGTCACGCACGCTGGTGCACTCCCCGCGGCTGCCGAACCTGCACGTCGACGACAGCACGCAGGCGGTCGTCGCGGACATCGACCTGTGCACTCCGGACGGTGAGGTGGCGGTCCGCCTGACCGGGTACCGCGCGAAGCGGGTGCGCACCACGCAGGACATCCGCAAGCACGCGGAGGAGGGCCGGCGCCTCGCGGAAGCGAAGGCGGCGCAGAGCACGTCGCAGGTCCCTGCCGCACCTCGGGCAACGGGACCGGCTTCCGCGTCGGCCGCCGCCCCGGCAGTCGGCGGCGATCTGACGGCCCTCGTGACCGGCCTGGTCGCCGAACAGACCGGCGAACCCGCCACCACCATCCACCCCGGCCAAGGCTTCTACGACGAACTCGGCCTCACCTCCGTCGACCTCCTCAACATCGCCGGACAACTCGAAACCGCACTGAACACCCAGCTCTACCCCACCCTCCTCTTCGAACACCCCACCATCAGCCAACTCGTCACCCACCTCGAAAGCGAAGGCATCCAGGCACCGGCGGCCGAAGCACGGCAGCCCGCACCCGCCGGCGACCTCACCACCCTCGTCACCGCCCTCGTCGCCGAACAGACCGGCGAACCCGCCACCACCATCCACCCCGGCCAAGGCTTCTACGACGAACTCGGCCTCACCTCCGTCGACCTCCTCAACATCGCCGGACAACTCGAAACCGCACTGAACACCCAGCTCTACCCCACCCTCCTCTTCGAACACCCCACCATCAGCCAACTCGTCACCCACCTCGAAAGCGAAGGCATCCAGGCACCGGCGGCCGACATCGCTCCGGCAGCCGGGACACCCACGCCCGCGCCGACTTCTCAGGCCGCCCCGGCGCCCGTCCCGGCGCCGGGCGCCGACGCTCCGATGGCGATCGTCGGTGTAGCCGGCCGTTACCCCGGTGCGAGGAATCTCGACGAGTTCTGGGAGGTGCTGCGCACCGGACGTGACTGCCTGAGCGAGGTTCCGGGCGACCGTTGGGACGCGGACGTCTGGTACGCGCCGGAGCCCGGCACCGCGGGCCGCTCGTATCTCGGGCGGGGCGGCTTCATCGACGATGTCGACCGGTTCGACTCGACGTTCTTCAACATCCCGCCGCGGCAGGCGAGGTTGATGGACCCGCACGAGCGGCAGTTCCTGGAGGTCGCCTTCTCGGCGCTGGAGGACGCCGGATACACACCGGAGTCGCTGTCGGCGGCCGTACGCGGCACGGTGGGTGTGTTCGCGGGGTCCATGTGGGCCGACTACCACCTGCACGGCCTGGAGAGTGTGAAGGAAGGCGGCGCGGACGTTGCGTTGAGCTGGCTCGGCGGCATACCCAACCGGGTGAGCCACGCCTTCGACTTCCGCGGCCCGAGCGTGCTGGTGGACACCGCCTGCTCGTCGTCCCTGACGGCGCTGCACCAGGCATGCGAGTCGATCCGCCGCGGGGAGTGCGGCGCGGCGCTGGTGGGCGGCGTGAGCCTGTCCCTGCATCCGTACAAGTACGTGCGCTCGGCGGCCAACGGGCTGCTGGCCAAGGACGGCACGAGCCGCCCGTTCGGCGAGGACGCGTCCGGGTACGTCCCGGCGGACGGCGTGGGTGCGCTGATCGTACGGCCGCTGGCGGACGCCGAGGCGGACGGTGACCGCATCCTGGCCGTCGTACGGGGCTCCGCCGTGAACCACACCGGCCGCACCCCCGGCTACACGATCACCAGCCCCGACGCGCAGAGCCGGGTGGTCGAGGAGGCCCTGGCGCGAGCCGGCGTCCCCGCCTCGACCGTGACGCTGCTGGAGGCGCACGGGGCGGCGACCGCGCTGGGCGACCAACTGGAGATCGACGCCCTGACGCGGACGTTCCGGAAGGAGACCGACGCACGCGGCTTCTGCGCGATCGGGTCGGTGAAGGCGAACATCGGCCACACGGAGGCAGCCGCGGGCCTCGCCTCGCTCACCAAGATCCTGCTGTGCCTGCGTCATCGCACCCGCGTACCGGCACCGCACGCCGAACGCCCCAACCCCGCCATCGATTTCACCGCGTCGCCCTTCCGGCTGACGCGCACCGAGGAGCCCTGGACACCGGTCACCGATCCGGCCACCGGGCGCCCGGCGCCGCTGCGTGCGGGGGTCAGTGCCTTCGGCTTCGGCGGCGCGAACGCCCATGTGGTCCTGGAGGAATACGTGCCCACGCAGTCCCCTGCCGCCGAGGCGCGGGCCACGTCGGCCCGTCAGGTCGTCGCGCTGTCGGCCCGTACCGGCGAGCAGCTGACGCGCCGGGCGTCCGACCTCGCAGGAGCCCTGCGCGAGCGGTCCGCGACGCGGCTCGCCGACGTCGCCCACACGCTCGCCGTGGGCCGACGCCATCTGGCCGAGCGGCTCGCGCTGGTCGTCTCGTCCACCGTTGAACTGGCGGACGCACTCGACGCGTTCGCGGCCGGCGGTACGCCGTCCGTGCCTCACTTCCGCGGCACGGTCCGACGGGCCACGGCCGGGGCATCCTCGCTCGCCCCGGGCACGGCGCCTGAGACCGTCGCCGGGAACTGGGCGCACGGAACGGTCGACGCCCTCGCCGAAGTGCCCGGTGGCCGCCGGATCGCCCTGCCCACCTATCCGTTCGCCGGGGAGCGCCATTGGATCGCGCCGGCCGGTGGCCCTCCGCAGGTCCGGCCCGACCCCGCGCAGACACCCGAGCCGGAGCCGGGCGGGCAGCGGGAGGTTCCCGCCGCAGGCACCGTCCCGCAGGACGACCTCCGGCAGGTGATGCTGTACGAGCCCGCCTGGGCACCGCGCCCGGCCCCGGCCCCCGGCGTCCCGCTCGACGGCGCGACAGTGCTGGTCCTGGACACCTCGGACGTGCGAGCAGCAGCCCTGCGGACCCGTGTCCGCACGGTGCTCGTCACTCCGGGCAGCGGCTTCGCCCGGATGTCCGACGACCACTTCACCGTCGCGCCGGACTCCCTGGAGGACCACAAGCAGCTCCGCCGGGCCCTGGAGCAGGAGGGCCGGGTGCCCGGCGCGATCCTGCACCTGTGGCACCTCGACGGAGCGGCCCCCGACGGTCCGCCGGAGCGGCCGACCGGACTGCTGTCGGTGTACGCGCTGTGCCAGGCGTGGGCCGTGGGCCGCCGTGTCGCCCTGCCCGTCGTGCACGCCTACCACTCCCCCGCCGAGTGCCCGCCGGACGCCTCCGTGGGCGGCCTGGCGCGTGGTCTGCGCCTGGAACAGCCGAAGCTTCCGCTGAGCACCGTCCGGTTCGCCGCGCCCCAGAACGATCCTGCGCGGGCGGCCGACCTTCTGCTGTCGGAGGCGTCGTCGCCCGGGGACCTGGAGGTCCGGCACACCGAGGCAGGCATCCGCGAGGTGCGCGGCTTCGCCCCCACACGTCCGCTGCCCTCCGGCACCCCGCTCGCCCGCCCGGGCGGCACCTACCTGATCAGCGGCGGCACCGGCGGCATCGCGCGGCATGTCGCCCGGCGCATGGCCCGTGCGGCCCAACCCGACATCGTGCTGTTCGGCCGCTCTCCCGAGGGCGAGGCGCAGCGGCGGTTCCTCGCGGAACTCGCCGCGCTGGGTACACGGGCCACGTACGTCCAGGCCGATGTGACCCGGCTGGACGACGTACGCCGACTGGTGGCGACCGCGGAAGAGCGGTTCGGCACCGTCACGGGCGTGATCCACACCGCGGGTGTGGTCGAGGACGGCCTGCTGATCAACAAGACGGCCGACTCCGTACGACGGGTGCTGGCGCCCAAGTTCGACGGGGCCCGCAACCTGGACCTGGCGACCGCGGACCGGCCGCTGGACTATCTGGTGCTGTTCTCCTCCACCTCCGCGGTCCTCGGTTCCATCGGCACGACCGACTACACCGCCGCCAACGCCTACATGGACGCCTTCACCGCATGGCGCGGCGAACTCGTCGCCCGCGGCGAGCGCCATGGACGCAGCGTCTCCGTCAACTGGCCGCTGTGGGACGAGGGCGGCATGCGCATCAACCCGGCTGTCGAGGCCCAGGTGCTGCGGAGCACCGGCCTGGTGCCGCTGAAGACGGCGCACGGCCTGACCGCGCTGGAGGCGGGTCTCGCCCATGACGGGCCGCAATTGGCGGTCTTCGAAGGCGACCGGCTGAAGGTCGAGCGCCTCCTCGCGGTCATCTGGCCGGAACGGGTGCGGACCTCCGCCAACCCTCGCGTGCGACCCTCCGCCGCACCTCGGCCGTCCGTGCCCGGGGCAGGTCCGGCGGACACGGAGATCACGGCAGAGCTGGAGGCCATGATCTGCGAGACCGTGACGGGCGTACTCCCGCAGGCCGCGTCCCTGTCCGAGGAGCTGGCCACCTGGACCTTCATGGAGCTGGGCCTGTCCTCGGTGGACGTGGTCGCCCTCGGGGCCCGGCTGGGGCGGCAGTTGGGCGTGGAGATCGTGCCCACGGTCTTCTTCCGCTGCACCCGGGTCCCCGAGCTGGCGGCCCATCTCACCGAGGAGCACCGTGACGCGGTGCGTGCCTGGTACGCGGCGTTCAAGGGGACGGCGTCCGAGCCGGCTCTGCCGACGGCCGCCGGCGGCACGAAGGAGGCGACGACGGCCGTCTCTGTGACCGAGCCGGCTCCCGCACCGGCCGTGACCGATCGCGACATCGCCGTGATCGGCCTGGCCGGCCGCTTTCCGGGAGCCTCGGACGTCCGGGAACTCTGGGACGCGCTGCTCGCCGGGCGCGACCTCGTGGGTGACGTCCCGGCCAGTCGCTGGGACCACGCCCGGTACCTGGACGCCGACGGCGCGGCCGGAACCACGGAATGCCCGGCAGGCGGGTTCCTCGACGACGTGAGCCGCTTCGAGGCCGCGTTCTTCGGGATCCCGCACGCCGAGGCGGAGGCGATGGACCCGCAGCTGCGGCTGCTGCTGGAGGTGCTGTACGAGGCCGCCGAGGACGCGGCCGTCCTGCCGGGGCTGCGCGGCAGCGACACCGGTGTCTTCGTCGGCGAGTGCTTCCGCGACTACGAGGGCGAGATGATCGCCCGGGGTCGCAGGCCGGGGCCGTACGACGCCACGGGCATCGCGACCACGATGGCGGCCAACCGGCCCTCCCACTGCTTCGACCTGTCCGGGCCGAGCCTGACGGTCGACACCGCCTGCTCCTCGTCGCTGCACGCGCTGCAGCTGGCTGTGGAGTCGCTGCGGCGCGGGGAGTGCTCCATGGCCTTCGCGGCGGGCGCCAACCTGATGCTGAGCCCGCGTCACTACCTGTCGCTGTCGGGCACGGGAGCGCTGTCACCGACCGGCCGCTGCCACGCCTTCGACGAGCGTGCCGACGGCTACGTGCCGGCCGAGGCGGTCGCCGCGGTCCTGCTCAAGCCGCTGAGGGCCGCGCTCGCCGACGGGGACCCCGTCCGGGCCGTCGTCAAGGGCGTCGCGGTCGGCCACGGCGGCCACGCGGGCACCGTCACCGCACCGAACCCGCAGCGGCAGACCGAACTCATCGAACGCGCCTGGCGCGACGCCGGCGTGCCGGTGCACACGATGGGCCTGCTGGAGGCCCACGGCACCGGGACGAAGCTCGGCGACCCGATCGAGATCGAGGGCCTGCGCGGCGCGCTGACCGGCCGTCCTGCCGACGCCCCGCCGGTAGTGGTCGGCACGGCCAAGGCGCATCTGGGCCACGCCGAGGGCGCCGCGGGCGTCGTCGGCGTCGTCAAGGCGGTGCTCTCCCTGGAGCAGCACCGGATCCCGGCGATGCCGGACTTCCGGAAGGCCAACCCGTATCTGCGCCTGGACGACGGCGCACTGAGCGTCCCCGCCCGGACCGTCGAGTGGCCCGCGCAGGCGGGCGTTGCGCGCCGGGCCGGCGTGAGCTCCTTCGGGTTCGGCGGTGCCAACGCACACGTGGTCCTGGAGGAGGCGCCGGACCGTACCCGTCCAGTGCGGGACGGCAACCGCAGTCTGGTCGTGCCGTTCTCCGCGGCGTCCGCCGAGGCACTCCCCGAGGTGCTTCGCCGCCACCGTGCCGCCCTCGACGCGCGGCCCGGCTTCGAGGCCGTGGCCGCGACGCTTCAGCACGGCCGTGATCCGCTGTCCGCCCGGGTCGCCGTGGTGGCCGCTACGGACCGGGAACTGCGCGCGGAACTCGACGTGTTGCTCGCGGGCCCCGTCGTGGCGGGGACGGTCCTGGCGGCGCCCGGATCCGACGTCGGGGCCGTCGCTGCCGCGCGGCGGTGGGCAGCCGGAGAGTCCGTGGACTGGACCCCGGAGTCCGGCCGCGCGGACGCGCCCCGGCTGAATCTTCCCGGCCGGCGCTTCCACGGCGAGCAGTTCTGGCTGCGCGAGCCCGAGCAGACCGCCTCGTCCGTCCCTGCCCTGGCCATCTCGCCGGCACCGGCACTGGCTACCTCACCTGTGCCTGCTCCGGCCCTCGCACCCGAGGCCGCCGGCCCGGTCGCCCAAGCCCTCGCTGCCGCCGAGGAGTTCATGGACTCGTGCGGCTACGACGCCATCGGTGTGCGGCGCGGCTTGGCGCGGCTCGGCGTCGTGGGCGCCCGGCTCGCCGCGCTCTCCGTGCGCGAGCATCTGGGAGTCACCGGAGAGCTGTCGGGCGCCGACGTGCTCGGCGGCCTGCCGGCCGTGGAGCCGTACGGACGCTATGTGGCCAGGCTGGCCGACGTGGTGACCGCCGCTCCTCGCCCGCTGCCCGACATCACCGCGGAACGGGACCTCATCGAACGGGAGTTCAGGGACCTGGCGCACGACCACCCGGAAGTGGGACGCCATGTGGATCTGGCCCGGGCTGTGATCCCGCACATACCCCACGTCGTCACGGGCGGCACCTCCGCGCTCGATCTGTACTTCGGCGGCGAGATCACGGACCTGCTCAGCAGCATCTACCACGGCAACGCCATCGCGGACCACTACAACTCGGTGGTCGCGCACCTCGCCGACGGCTTTGTCCGCGCGCGCACCGAACGGGACTCCGGCCGACCGGTCAGGGTCCTGGAGGTCGGCGCGGGCACCGGTGGCACCACGGGCCCGGTGCTGGAGCGACTGGCGCGTTACGGGGCCCGGGTCGAGTACACCTTCACGGACATCTCCGCCTCGTACTTCCGCCAGGCGCGCCGCAAGTTCGCCGACGCGGGGGTGCCCATGGTGTTCACGCCGTTCGACCTGGAACACGATCCGTCCGCGCAGGGCATCGGGGAAGGCGCGTACGACCTGCTCGTGGCGTCCAACGTGGTGCACGCGACGCAGGACGTCACCCGTTCGGCGACCCATCTGCGCCGGCTGCTGGCCGACGGGGGCCTGCTGCTCCTGAACGAGATCACGTCGAACATCGACTACCAGTTCCTGCTGTTCGGGATGATCCCCAGCTGGTGGACGTGCCAGGACACCGAGCGCATGCCGGGAGCGCCACTGCTGGCGCAGGGGCGGTGGCAGGACGTCCTGCGTCGGTCGGGATTCGCGGAGAGCTGGGTGCAGACCCACGACAACGGTGTTCCGGACGAGGACGACCAGTGCGTGATCGTGGCACGTGCCGAGGTCGGTGCGCCGTCCGCGTCCCTGGTCGCGACCGCGTCGGCCGCGTCCTCCACCGCGCACGGGACATCGGCGGCCCCCGCCGCGGTCGATGAGCCGACCACCCCCGAGGCCGGTGTACGTGCGCACCTGCGGGAGGTGGTCGCCTCCTTCCTCTCCGTCGCGGCGGACACCGTGGACGAGGACACGTCCTTCACTGAACTCGGCGTCGACTCGCTCGGCACGATCCAGTTGGTGCGCGAGTTGGAGGAGGATTTCGGCAAGCTGCCGAAAGTCCTGCTCTACGAGGCCGGCACGGTCGCCGCGCTGGCCCGGGAGCTCTTGACGCGCGCACCGCAATCCTGCGCACGCTTCGCCCGCGAGGCCGCCCCCACCGCCGTACCGCGGTCCGACACGGCCGCGGAGCCCGCGGCAGTGGTGCGGCCGGAGGCGGGCGCCACCCCGCACCGGGACCCCGTCGCCATCGTCGGCATGGCGGTCCGCATGCCGGGTGCGCGCACGACTGACGAGCTGTGGCGGAACCTGCTGGCGGGCACCGACCACATGGCCGAGATACCGGCGGACCGCTGGGACTGGCGCCCGCTGTTCGGCGAGCCGCACCGTGAGGCGGGCAAGACCAACAGCAAGTGGGGCGCGTTCGTCGACGGCGTCACCGAGTTCGATGCCGAGTTCTTCGGGATCTCGGGGCGCGAGGCCGAGGTGATGGACCCCCAGCAGCGGCTGATGCTCCAGACGGCCTGGCACGCGGTGGAGGACGCGGGGCACGCTCCCTCGTCGCTGCGTGGCAGCGACACCGGCGTGTTCGTCGGCGCCACCTCGCACGACTACACCGCGCACCTGGCCCGGGTCGGACGCTACCGGGAGCCGTACTGCGTCAACGGCAACGCCAAGACGGTGCTGGCGAACCGCATCTCCTTCGAGCTCGGACTGCACGGCCCCAGCGAGGCCGTGGACACGGCCTGCTCCAGTGCGCTCACCGCACTGCACCGCGCGGTGCGGGCCATCGAGGACGGCGAGTGCTCCACCGCCCTGGTCGGCGGGGTGCACCTGCTGCTGGCTCCGGACATGTATGTCGCGCTGGGCCAGATGGGCGCGCTGTCCGCGGACGGCAAGTGCCATGCCTTCGACCGGTCCGCGAACGGCTTCAGCCGGGGCGAGGGCGTGATCGCCCTGTGGCTCAAGCCCCTGTCGCGGGCGCTGGCCGACGGTGACACCGTCCACGCCCTGGTGCGCGGCAGCGGTGTCAACCACGGCGGCCGGGCCCAGTCGCTGCCGGTACCGAACCCGACCGCGCAGGCCGCGCTCATCTCGCGCGTTCTGCGCGACTCGGACACCGACCCGCGCACCATCGGGTACGTCGAGGCGCACGGCACCGGCACCGAGGTGGGCGACCCGATCGAACTGCGTGGGCTGCGCAGGGCGTTCGCGGAGCGCGCGGGGCTGGGCGAGGACGAGCGGGTGGACGCCTGGTGCGCGGTCGGCTCCATCAAGTCCAACATGGGCCACCTGGAGGCCGCGGCCGGTCTCGCCGGCGTCGTCAAGGCCGTACTCGCCCTGCGCCGGGGCGTGATCCCGCCGAGCATCCACTTCCAGGAGGCCAACCCGCTCCTGGACCTGGAAGGCAGCCCGTTCCGCATCGCCGACCGCCGTCAGGACTGGGCCCCGTCCGTGGACTCACGCGGCAGGGCCCTGCCCCGCAGGGCCGCCGTCAGCTCCATGGGGTTCGGCGGGTCCAACGCCCACGTGATCCTGGAGGAGTACCCGGAGCACGCCCCGCATCCCGCCGCAGCGACTGCGGCGGGGCGGGCCGAGATGTTCGTGCTGTCGGCTCGCGACGGGGACCGGCTCAGGGAGGCGGCGCACGCCCTGGCGGACCGCCTGGACGGCGACCGTACGGTCTCTGCCGCCGAGGTGGCCCACACCCTGCGCAGCGGCCGTGACGCGATGGAGTGCCGACTGGCCGTGGTCGCCGAGAGCCTGCCGGAGCTGGTCGCGGCACTGCGCGCCCACGTCTCGGGGCGCGCCGACGACCGCCTGTTCACCGGCCGGGCCGGGAACTCCGGGACGGCCGCCGTGCCCACCGACGACCCGCGGGCGCTGGGTCGCCAGTGGGTCGAGGGCAGGGCAGGAAACGTGGCGCTCGCCGCCCTGACCGCGCCCGGCGTACGACGCGTGGGGCTCCCCGGCTATCCGTTCGCCCCCACCCGCTTCTGGGCCGAGGCCGAGGACGGCTCCGGCGCGGAGCCGGCGCCCGCCACGGGCGAGGGCGACGCTTCCCAGGAGCTGGTCGCCCTGCTCGACGCCCTCAGCAGGGGCGAACTGACCGTTGACGACGTGGACCTGAGCCTGGTCCGGAACGACGGGATGGAACGATGACACCGAACACCGAAACGGTCCGCCGCCTGGTACTCGAGCGAGTCCGCGGCGGACAGCTCGACCCGGCGGTGGCCGCCCGGCTCCTCGCCCGTGCCGGGGCCTCAGCCGACCCCGCGGCCGGGGCGGAGCTCGTCGCCTACACCCCCGTCTGGGAACCGGCGCCCGCGCGCCCCGCCGGACACCGCGCCGTCACCGCCGGGGACGTCCTGCTCGTCGTGGACGGCGACCGCGCGACCGTCCCGGCCGGAGTCCAGGTCCTCCGGCTCGGTGAGGACATCGATGGAGAGACGGCGTCATGGACGGCGTATCTGCGCGAGACCGGTCCGCAGGGCAGGCAGCCGCGCGGCCTGGTCTTCGACCTGTCGGCCGGCACCGCCGCCCCTGAACGGGCGGTTCAGCTGGTGCTTCCGGCGCTGCGCGCGCTGATCACCGACCGCGCGGCGGGACCGCTGCCCGTCGTGTTCCTCACCACCGGTCGGGCACGTCCGGAGGTGGGTGCCGCACTGGGCGCGCTGGCTCAGGTGGCGAGGGCCGAGGACCGCCGGCTGCGGGCGGTCTCCGTGCGGGTCGACGACGTGCCGGCGTGGGCCGGGGACGCCTTCCAGGTGGCCCTGGCCGAGCTGTCCGCGGCCCGGCCGGGACTGGCCGAGGTGCGCTACGGCGTGGACGGCCGGGAGATACGGGTGCTGCGGCCTTCCCATGCCGGCAAGGACCGGCCGTCCGCGTTCCGCGACGGCGGCCGCTATCTGATCACCGGCGGGGCCAAGGGCATCGGGTTGCGCCTGGCGGCGCTGCTCGCCCGTGACCACCACGCCCGACTGGTGCTGACCGGCCGCTCCGAGCCCAGCGAGGCGCAACTGGCCGAGTTCCGCCGCCTGGAGGAGGCCGGAGCGCGGGTCGTCCACGTCCGGGGCGACATCACCCGTCACCCGGACGCCGAGGCCGCGGTCGATGCCGCCCGGCGCGAGTTCGGCGGCCTGGACGGCGTACTGCACGCCGCGGGCCTGAACGAGGACGCCTACCTGGTCAACAAGGACACCGACTCGGCCCGTCGGGTGCTGTCCGTGAAGCTGGACGGCGCGGCGCACCTGGACCGGGTCACGTCCGGTCTGCCGCTCGACTTCTTCGTCCTGTTCTCCTCGACGTCCGCCTACTTCGGCGCCGCGGGGCAGGCCGACTACGCCGCCGCCAACCGGGCGCTGGGCGAACTGGCCGCCACCCGGGCCCGGCGTGTCACCGCCGGTTCGCGCCACGGCGCGTCGGTTGCGGTCGCCTGGCCGCTGTGGGCCGAGGGCGGCATGGAGATCTCCGCCGGCAACCGGCGGGTGCTGGAGAAGATGCAGGGCATGCTGGCCATGCCGACGGAGGTGGGCCTGCGCGTCCTGTCCGACGCCGTCACCACGGGGAAACCCGAGACGTTGGTGGTGTACGGGCGGGCGGAACGCATCGACGCCTGGATCACGAAGGTGTGTGCCGAAGAGGCCTTGGCGGAGGAAGCGGCCGAGGACTCGGCCGTGCCCGCCGTGAGCGGCGACGGCCTGGTAACCGCTGCGGAGTCGTACCTGCTGGATCTCGTCACCGAAACGGCGAAGCTTCCCTCCGGACGGCTCCGCGCCGACCAGGAGTTCTCCACCTTCGGCGTCGACTCGATTCTCATCAAGAAGCTCACCGCCACTTTGGAGGACCGCTTCGGCGACCTGCCGGTCACCCTGCTCTTCGAGTACCGGACCGTGGGTGAGCTGGCACGCTTCCTCGCCGAGGAACGCGCGGACGGGTTGCGCGAGGTCCTCGGCCTGCGTGCCGCCCGCACCGCCGAGGCGAGCAGGCTGCCGCTCTTGGCACCGGCCACCCCCGCGAGCACCGACCGTCCCCAGGAGAGCTCGCCGGCCGAACTCGCCGGAGGACTGCCCTACGACCAGGCGGTCGCGATCGTGGGGGTCGCCGGCCGTTACCCGGGCGGTGCGGACCTCGCACAGTTCTGGCAGTCGCTGACCGCCGGCGCCGACCTGATCGGCGAGGTGCCCGAGGACCGCTGGGACAACGACCGCTACCTGGCCGCTCGGCGGGGCACACCCGGTGCGATCACCGGCAAGTGGGGCGGGTTTCTCGACGACGTGGCCCGCTTCGACCCGCTGTTCTTCGCCATCTCCCCCGGCGAGGCCGCCAGGCTCGACCCGAACGAGCGGATCTTTCTTGAGGTCGCGTGGTCCGCGCTGGAGCACGCCGGGTACTCGCGGCGCAGACTGCACCGGACCACCCGCGTCGGCGACATGCACTCCGTGGGTGTCTTCGTCGGCGTGACGGGCTCCCAGTACGGGCTCGTCGGAGCCGAACAGTGGGGCCGCGGCAACAAGGTGTTCGCGCACTCCATGGACTACTCGATCGCCAACCGGCTCAGCTACGTCCTGGACGTGCACGGCCCCAGCATGGCCCTCGACACGGCCTGCTCGGGCTCGCTGACCGCGCTGCATCTGGCCTGCCGCAGCCTGCTGTCGGGCGAGACGAAGCTGGCGATCGCCGGCGGGGTCAACGTCAACATCCACCCGATCAAGTACGCGACGCTCACGGACATGCGGCTGCTCGCCTCCGACGGCCGCTGCCGCGCGTTCGGCGCGGGCGGTGACGGCTTCGTGCCGGGCGAGGGCGCCGGCGCACTGATCCTCAAGCGGCTGTCCGACGCCCTCGCCGACGGCGACCGCGTCCACGCGGTGGTGCGCGGCACCGCCGTCAACCACGGGGGACGCAGCAACGGCTACACCGTGCCGACCCCGCGCGCCCAGGGCGCGGTCGTCGCCGACGCGCTGCGCGCCGCCCGCGTGGACGCGCGCACCGTCACCTATGTCGAGGCGCACGGCACCGGAACGGCTCTGGGCGATCCGGTCGAGGTCGAGGGACTGAAGCGAGCCTTCGCCGAGTACACCGACGACACCGGCTTCTGCGCCCTCGGTTCCGTGAAGTCGAACCTGGGGCACCTGGAGGCGGCGGCCGGGGTGTGCGGCATCACCAAGGTCGTGCTGCAGTTCGCACACCGCACCCTGGTCCCGACGCTGCACAGCGAACCGGTCAACCCCAAGATGAACCTCGCGACCACGCCCTTCTATCCGCAGCGGACCACCGGACCCTGGCACGCCACGGACGGTACGCCCCGCCGTGCTGCGGTGAGTTCCTTCGGGGCCGGAGGCGCCAACGGCCATGTGGTGCTGGAGGAATGGACCGCTCCGCAGGGGTCCCCGGACGATGGTCGCCCCTACGTCGTAGGGCTGTCCGCGCGCACTCCCGAGCAACTGCGGCAAGCCACCCAGCGGCTCGTGGAGGATCTCGCGCGCGATGACGAACGCTCACTGCGGGACATCGCTTTCACCCTCCTGACCGGCCGGGACGAGTGGGACCACCGACTGGCGGTCGTCGCCACCTCGGTGGACGAGCTGCGCGCCTGCCTGCGCGCCCACTTGGAAGGCAGGGTGTCGGCGAAGGTGCGCACCGGGCGTGCCGACCAAGCCCCGGCGCCCCTGCGGGAGTTGCAGGCGGACGGCCGTCGGGAAGCGCTCGCCGACGCCTGGGTGGCGGGGGCGCGGATCGACTGGCAGGACGCGTTCCGCGACGGGCCGCGCCCGGCGCCCGTGCCGCTCCCGGCATATCCCTTCGGCGGCAAGCGCTACTGGGCGGACCTCGTCGACGAGCCGGCCGACGACACCGCGCGCACCGAACTGCCCGTCCTTCGCCGCACCGACGCGGTGATCGCAGACCACACGGTGCTGGGCAGGGCCGTGGTCGCCGGGGTCCTCCAGCTGGGGCTGGCGCGGGAAGCTGCCGGCCTTGCCGACACCGCGGTGGTGTTCGAGGACGTCCGCTGGCGCGTTCCGCTGGAGGTCGAGGGTGACGAACTCGCCGTGGACGTCCGCTTCGACCGCGACGGCAGGTCGTACGAGGTGCGCAGCGCCACGACGGTGCACTCCAGCGGCGTGCTGACCGCGGGCGGCGGTGCGGCACTCGGCCACGTCGATGTGGTGACGGTGCGCGCCCGCTGCCCGCACCGCACCGACGCCGCCGAGGTGTACGGGAAGTCGCAGGCCGCCGGGCTGCGCTACGGACCGTTGTTCCGGGGGCTCGTCGCGCTGCACCGCGGTGACGGCGAGGCGCTGGCGGAGCTGTCCGGGCCGGATGCGGACGTACCGGCCTGGGCTGCCGAGGCGGCGATCACGGACAGCGCGTTGCACGCTGTGCAGGGGGTGCTGCCCCAGGGCGACAACCGTGCCGCGCTGCCGGCGTCGCTGACCAGGCTCACCGTCAGCGGATCTGCGCTGCGGGCGCGTTACGCCCACGTGGAGCTCGCGGCGCTCGATGCCGAGCGCGGCACCGCGCGGGTCGACGTCGCCCTGGCCGCCGCCGACGGCACCGTACTGGCCCGGTTCGAAGGGCTGCGCATCGCACGCCCCGCCGGAGGGTCCGGGACGGCTCCGCAGCAGGAGACCGGGGCGGACGAGGCTGTTCCGCTGTACCGCTCGGTGTGGCGGCCGACACCCGCGGGCCAACCGTTCGAGACGGACGACGACCGCCCGGTCCTCGTCCTGGGCACGGCTCACGACCACGGCCTCGGCAGCGCCGTGGCCGAGTACCACCGTAGGGCCGGCCGCCAGGTCGGGCACGTTCTGCTGGAAGACGTCACGCCGTCGGCCGAGGCCTTCGGCCGGGTCCTGGCGGAGGCCGGCGATCCAAGCACCGTCTGGTTCCTGGGCGGCGTGGAGGGGCGGCTCTACTCGGCCGATGACCTCGAACAGCTCAGCACGGCGCTCGACCGGGGCCCGGTGGCGTTGTTCCACCTGCTCAAGGCCCTGGACGCACGGCGTGCCCGGGCCGGGACGCGCCTGCATGTGGTGACGTCCGGCGTGCAGCAGACCGACGAGGCCGTTGCGGCCCGTAATCCGTTCGCCGGCGGGCTGCCCGGGCTCGTCGCTTCCGCATCGCGCGAGCTGGGGTTCCTCGCCCTCAGTTGCGTCGACGTGGCCCGCGACGACCTGGTGCGCTGCGCACGGCTGGGCGACTGGACCTCTGTGGTGGCCCAGTTGGCGGCGGAGCCCGCCGCCCGTCCCGCGCACCCGGTCGCGCTGCACGGCGCAGTGCGGTACACCCAGTCCCTCGAACGCATCGACCTGCCGGGCGGAGAGGAGACGCCGCCGCTGCGGGACGGCGGCCGCTACCTGATCACCGGCGGCGCCGGCGGTCTGGGCACGGTCGTCGCCGAGCACCTCGCCCGTGCCTACGGAGCCCGCGTCCTGCTGACGGGCCGGCGGCCGCAGGAGGAACTTCCCGAGCGCGTCCAGGCGTTGCTGAGCGCCCTGCCGGACCAGGTGGCGTATGCGTCCGCCGATGTCACCGACGAGGTGGCGCTGCGGTCCGCCGTGGCGCGGATGCGCGCCGCGTGGGGCGGCGTGGACGGAGTCGTGCACTCGGCGTTCGTCCTCAACGACCGCACGCTCTCCCGCATGGACGAGGAGACCCTGCGCTCGTCGTTCGGGCCGAAGGCGTACGGCACGGTCGTGCTTCAGCGCGTCCTGGCCGACGAGCCGCTCGACTTCTTCGCCGTGTTCTCCTCCGCCATCTCGCACAACGGCAACGCGGGGCAGGCCAACTACTCGGCCGCGTCCACGTTCCAGGACACGTACGGGCGCTTCCTGGCCGCCCGGCTGCGCAGGCCCGTACGGATCTTCAACTGGGGTCTGTGGGGCGAGAGCGGATCGGTGGCCACCGACGACTACCGGGACCGGGTGACCGCCCGGCTCGGTGTCGAGCCCATCAGCGACACGGCCGGCCTTGACGCCTTCCGACGGGTGCTCGCCGGGCCCGCCGTGCAGGTGGCTCCGGTCCGCGTCGCGGGATCCGACGGCGGCCCGGCGCCGCGCCCTGTGTCCGGCTCCCGGGAGGTGTCCGAGGCGGTGCGCCTGGCCGAGGCGGCGGGGCACGCCCGGACCGCCGACGACGCGCGGCTGACCGGCGCGGAGTTCTTCGCCGCCCTGGAGCCGTACGCGCGAGTGCTGCTGCGCGACGCGTTCCTCGGCCACGGTGCCTGGCCGGAGCCCGGCACGACCGTGACGCGGGGCGACCTGTCCCGCCGCCTCGGGGTACTGCCCGCCCAGGAGCGGCTGCTGAACGCCGCCATGTACGCCCTTGTCCGGGGCGGGCATCTCTCGCGGAACGCGGACGGAACGCTGACCGTGCCTGCCACGGAGCCGGAGGTACCGGACCCGCAGGCCGCCAGGGCCCTGCACGACCGCCTGGTGTCCGCGTATCCCCACGCCGCCGCGCTGGCCGAGTTGCTCCGCGAGTGCACGGAGGTGCTGCCGGAGGTGCTGTGCGGCCGCCGCAACGGGCTGTCGGTGCTCTTCCCCGGCGGCAGCGACCACAAAGTGGCTCCGCTGTACCACGACGACCCGCGCTCGGAGCACTTCAACGCCGTGTGCGCGGCGGCCGTGGCCGCGTACGTAGGACAGCGCTCCGGTGCAGGTGCCGAGCGGCTGCGGCTGCTGGAGATCGGCGCGGGCACCGGCGGCACCAGCCGCCCCGTCCTCGACGCGCTCCAGCCCTTCGGGGACCGCTTCGACTACGCGTTCACGGACCTGTCCCCCGGTCTGGTCCGCAAGGCCCGCGAACGGTTCTGCGAACCGTATCCGCAGGCCCGCTTCTCGGTCCTCGACATCGCGAGCGATCCGGCGTCCCAGGGCTTCGAGGAGGGCACGTACGACGTGGTCCTCGCGGCGAACGTCCTGCACGCCACCCCGGACGTGCGGCACAATGTGCGCGCCGCGGCACGGCTGCTCCGGCCCGGCGGGCTGCTGGTGATCAACGAGGGCACCCGCGTACTGGATGCCGTGACCATGATCTTCGGGCTGACCGACGGCTGGTGGGCGTACGACGACGGGGAGCTGCGCCAGCCCCACTCGCCGCTGCTGACGCCCGGCGCCTGGCGCTCCGTGCTGCTGGACGCCGGGCTGCGCGGAGTGCGGGTCGTCGGGACGGCCGGGCCGGACGACGCGACGGCGGGGCAGCATGTCCTGCTGGCCGAACGGGACGTGTGGCCGGTTCCCGAGCCCCGGGCTCCTGAACCGGACGAACGGTCGGTTCCCGCGGAAGCGGTGGCCGCGTCGCCCGCGCCCCAGGCGCGAGTTGCGGACCTGGCGCAGGCGGCGACCACGTACCTCACGCGCGTCTTCGCCGGCGTACTGAAGGTGGACCAGGCCGAGTTGGACCCTGCGGCACCGCTGTCCTCGTACGGCACCGACTCCCTGGTCGGCATGGAGGCGGCCGACCGGATCGAGGCGGACCTGGGGACCGCACCGCGGCACGTCCCCTTCGAGTCCATGTCGCTCAGCGGTGTGGTCGAGGCGCTGTTGGAGACCGCGGCCGAGCCGTTCGCCCGTTTCGCGGCAGTACCGTCGGCAGAGCCCGGGTACGACGCCGGCACTGAGCCGGCCGGACAAGGGCAACCCGCCTCCGACCTGGCCAAGGTGGCCACCGCCTATCTGAAGCGGATCTTCGCCGAGGTCCTCGGGCTCGACGAGTCCGAGCTGGATCCGGCCGCGCTCCTGTCCTCGTACGGCACCGACTCTCTCGTCAGCATGGAGGTGGTCGACCGGATCGAGGCCGATCTCGGACCCGTCCCGCGCACCATCCCCTACGAGTCCACATCGCTCGATGGCGTCGTCGAGTCCCTGCTGAACGATCCGGCGCAGCCGCTCGTCCGACTGGTCGACACCAGTACGCCGACAGTCCCCGCACGGCGCCGAGCGCGGACCACCCCCGAACGGCCTCGTCGGGAAACCGCCGGGTCGGTGACGGCACCGCCCGCCCCTTCGATGCCGGCGAGCGGCGAAGAACCCCTCGCGATCGTCGGGATCTCCGGCCGCTTCCCCGGCGCCGACACGCTCGACGCCCTCTGGGAGCACCTGTCCGCGGGCCGGCGCGCCGTCACCGAGGTGCCCGGCGAACGCTGGGACCCGGAGGGCGCGGACCGTACCGGCTGCTGGGGCGCCTTCCTCGACGCCGTGGAGGCGTTCGACCCACTGGTGTTCCGGATGTCGCCACGCGACGCCGAGCGCACCGACCCGCAGGAGAGGCTGTTCCTGGAGGCGGTGTGGACGGCTCTGGAGGACGCCGGGACGACGCGGGTCGGGCTGGAGCGTTCCGCTCGCGCCGCGACCGGCACCGGGGTCGGCATGTTCGTGGGCCTGATGCACAGCCCCTACCAGGTGCTGGCGGCCGAGCTGCGCGGCGCCGGTTCCGACGCGCACGCCCACTCCTCGCACTGGTCGGTGGCCAACCGCGCCTCACATGTCTTCGGGTTCACCGGTCCGAGCCTCGCCGTGGACACGGCGTGCTCGTCCGCGCTGACGGCACTGCACCTGGCGTGCGAGGCCGTACGGCGTGGGGACTGCGGCGCGGCGGTCGCGGGCGGTGTCAATCTGATCCTCGACCCGTCCCACCACTCCGCACTGGCCGGCATGAAGATGCTCTCCGCGGACGGCCGCAGCCGCTCCTTCGACCAGGACGCCGACGGCATGGTCCCGGGTGAGGGCGTGGGCGCGGTCGTCGTCAAACCGCTGTCGGCGGCGTTGCGCGACGCGGACCGGATCCACGGGCTGGTGCTCGGCTCCGCGGTCAACGCCAACGGCGCGACCGAGAGCATGGTCACGCCGAGCGCCGAGGCCCAGGAGGAGCTGCTCCGGCGGGCGCTCGCGCGTGCCGGTCTGGGCCCCGAGGCGGTGCACTACGTGGAGGCGCAGGCGACCGGCTCGCCGCTGGCCGACCCCGTGGAGGCGGCGGCGCTGGCGCGGGTGTTCGGCGGGCACGGCACAGCGGTCGGCTCGGTCAAGCCGTCGCTCGGCCACCTGGAAGCGGCCTCGGGCATGGCCCAGCTGGCCAAGGTGCTGCTGCAGATGCGGCACGGCGAGCTGGCCGCCACGCTGGACTGCGCGCGGCCGGTCGCGGAGTTCGACGGCCGGACGCTGCGCCTGGTGCGCGAGAGTGAGCCATGGCCAGGCCGGGTCAAGCCCGCCGAACGCGTCGCCGCCATCAGTTCCTTCGGGGCGGGAGGGGCCAACGCCCACGTGGTGCTGGCGGGTCCTGCGGCCACCGCGCTCACCCCGGGTCCGCGCAGCGGCCCGCGGCTGGTCCTTCTGTCAGCGCGCCGGGAGGAACAACTGCGCACCCACGCCCGGCGGTTGCGCGACCACCTGGCAGCGCTCGGCGACGCTGCACCTCCGCTCGCGGACGTGGCCCGGACGCTCGCGGCGGGCCGGGAGCACCTCGGTCGGCGACTGGCCGTCGTCGCCCGGGACGTCCCGGATCTCGTACACCTGCTGGACCGCCACCTGGCGGGTGAGCGGACAGAGCGGAACGGCACGGGCCATGCCCCCGCCGATGCGCATGCGACGTACGCGGTGCTCACCGGGGCGGACGAAACCGCACTCACGGCAGCCGGGGAGGCCTGGGCGAGCGGCGCCCGGCTGACCGGTGCCGAGACGGCGCTCGGACTCAAGGACGGGCGGATCGTCTCGCTGCCTGGCTATCCCTTCGCTCGCACCGTGCACCGGCTGCCCGCGGAGACGACGTCCACGATCGCCACGCGGCCCCCCGAAGCGGAACCCGCACCGGCGCCGACCACGCTTCCCACCGTCACCGCAGCTCCGCCACAGCGGCCCTGGCAACCCTCAGACCTGGAGGAGAACGACGTGTCAGAGACCATCGGCCACCCCGCACCACAGGCCGTCGAGCACATACGCGCGACCGTGGTGAACGCGGTGGCGGCGGTGCTGGGGGTGCAGCCCGACGACATCGGACTGGACGAGCACCTCAGCGACTTCGGCTTCGACTCGGTCACGGTCGTCGACCTGGCCGACCGGGTCAACGCCGAGCTGGACACCACGCTCAACCCGGCCGACCTGTACGGATTCCGCAACGTGGGCGCGCTGGTCGACTCGCTGGCCCGGCAGACCGCCGACGCGTCGGCACCGGCGCCGCCTCTCCCGCCCGTACCGGAGACGACCGCGGCTGCGTCCGCCGTACGCGAGGACCTCCCCGCGCGAGGAGCGAGCCCGGTCGAGCCGGCGCCCGTAGCCCACCCGTCCTACGAGCAGTCGGCCACCGACCGCAACGAGCCCGTCGCCATCGTCGGCATGGCCGGCTCCTTCCCGGGCTCGCCCGACCTGCCGACGTACTGGGCCAACCTGCTGGCGGGACGCGACCTGGTCGGCGAGATCCCCGCCGAGCGCTTCGACTGGCGCGAGATCTACGGCGACCCGCGCACCGAGCCGGACAAGGTGCCTTCGCGCTGGGGCGGGTTCCTGGCCGACGCGGACCTGTTCGACCCGGCCTTCTTCCGCATCTCGCCGCGCGAGGCGAAGCTGATGGATCCGCAGCACCGGCTGTTCCTGCAGACGGTGTGGCGGACCGTCGAGGACGCCGGCCACGACCCCGCCGCCCTCGCGGGCAGTGACACCGGCGTGTTCGTCGGCTGCGGCTCCACGGAGTACGCGACGTTGCTGCTTCAGTCCGGCGTCGAGATCGACGGCCAGCTGGCCACCGGCAACGCGCACAGTGTTCTCGCCAACCGTGTCTCGTTCCTGCTGGACCTGCGCGGTCCGAGCGAGCCGGTGGACACCGCCTGCTCCTCCGGCCTGGTCGCGGTGCACCGTGCGGTGCGGGCCATCCAGGACGGCGAGTGCTCCGCGGCGATCGCCGGCGGGGTCAACCTCACCCTGACCCCCACCGGCCATCTGGCCTTCGGCAAGTCCGGGATGCTGGCCGCGGACGGCCGCTGCAAGAGCTTCGACCACCGCGCCGACGGCTATGTGCGCGGCGAGGGTGTCGGCGCGGTCCTGCTCAAGCCGTTGTCGGCCGCCCTGCGGGACGGCGACACGGTGTACGCGCTGGTGCGCGGCACGGCCGTCAACCACGGCGGCCGCGCGGCTTCGCTGACCGCACCCAACTCCGGGTCGCAGGCCGACGTCATCACCGCGGCCCACCGGCGGGGCGGCACCGACGCCTCGCTCGTCGGGTACGTCGAGGCACACGGCACCGGAACGGCCCTGGGTGACCCGGTGGAGCTGAACGGCCTCACGCAGGCCTTCCGCGAACTCGGAGTGACCGAGGACAAGGGGCAGTTCATCGGGCTCGGGAGCGTCAAGACCAACGTCGGGCACCTGGAGACCGCCGCCGGAATCGCCGGGCTGATCAAGACGGTGCTGGCGATCCGCCACCGCATGCTCCCGCCGACGCTCCACGTGCAGCGCCCCAACCCGCTGCTGGACCTGGCGGGCAGCCCGTTCCACCTGGTCGACTCGGCGCGTCCGTGGGACCGGCCGCGCACCGCGTCCGGTGCCGAGGCGCCACGCCTGGCCGGCGTCAGCTCGTTCGGCTTCGGTGGCGTCAACGCCCATGTGGTGGTCGAGGAGTTCATGGCCCCGCGTCCGGCCGGGGTCCACCGCGGCGCACCCCAGCTCTTCGCCCTCAGTGCCCGGACCGACGAGCAGCTCAAGGAGTACGCGACGCTGCTCGCCGACCACCTCGACCGGGCCGCGGTTCGGGGCGGCGACACCGTCGACACCCTGGCACTGGCCCGTACCCTGCAAAGTGGCCGGCCCGCGCTGGAGCGCCGCCTGGCCGTCGTGGCCGGATCGGCCGCCGAACTGGCGGATGCATGCCGGGCGTTCGCGGCCGGCGCGGAGAGCGGCATCGCGCTCCACACGACTCCGGTCACGTCCGACCGGACCGCCGCGGGCCTGCTCGACGAGGACGACCGTGCACGGGTGCTGGAGCTGGCGCGCGCCGGTGAGCTGGGCAAGGCGGCGGCGCTGTGGGTACGGGGTACGGACCTCGACTGGGCGACGCTGCACGGCGGAGCACCGTGGCGTCGGGTGGTGGGTCTGCCCACGTATCCGTTCGCCCGGGAGCGGTACTGGCTGCCTCCGGTTCCCACCCTCAAGCCGGCCGCTCCCGCCCTGGCCGCGTCTTCCGCTCCAGCACCCGCGACACAGTCCGCGCCGGCTCCGGCCGCACCGACGCCGATCGCCCCGGTCTCCCGCACGACCCCGGCGCTCGCCGCCCCCGTGATCGCCGCGCAGCCGGCCGTCGCTCCCCGGGTCAACGGCGCCGCCCCGTCGGTGAACGGAAACACGCCGACGACCGGCACCGCGCCCCGCTCCACGGCACCGGCCGTCCCCGCCCAGGCCACGCCGGCCACCACGCCCGACTCCACCGCGCCCGACTCCACCGCGGCCGACTCCACCGCGCCCGCCCCAGCCGGTCGCACCGCCGCAGCCGGCGGCGACCTGGCCGCACAGGTCCGGGTGCTGCTGGCCGAGGGCATCGGCCTGGCCCCGGAGTCCGTGGACCCCGACCGGGACCTGGCGGCGTACGGCGTCGACTCGATCTCCGCGCTGCGGATCATGCAGCGGCTGCAGGCGGCCTTCGGCGACCACATCCCGATGGCGGCGATCTTCGAGTGCACGACGCTCAACAGCCTGGTTCAGCACCTGATCGACGAGTACGGCGTCTCGCCCCAGGGCACGGCGGCCGCGGACACCGGACAGGCCGTACCGGGCGCGCCGGGCGCGGTGGGCGCCGAACCGGCCACGGCCCCGGAGGCCGCCGCACCCCGGGCAGCCGTCGTCCCTTTCGGCGATGACGGCC
The DNA here is from genome assembly GCF_057710365.1 of Streptomyces sp. bgisy027. NCBI lineage: Bacteria > Bacillati > Actinomycetota > Actinomycetes > Kitasatosporales > Streptomycetaceae > Streptomyces > Streptomyces sp. bgisy027. The sequence continues at coordinate 15,816 of NZ_JBYIVZ010000023.1, read as the reverse complement.
CGGGCACCCCGCTGCACGGCCTGCCCGGAGCCACCGGTGAGCTGACCTGGCTGCTGCACCTGGGCTCCTGGTTCGGCGCCGAAGGCCCGGTCCGGGGCGTGGAGTTCACCTCTCCGGCGCCGCGAGGGACGAACAACGGGCACGGTCTGACCGAGCTCGCCGAGGCGTGCGCCGGGGCCGTCCTCGCGGACCGTCCGCAGGGTCCGTACCGGCTGGCCGGGCACTCGGTCGCCGCGCGCCTCGCCGTGGAGACCGCCCGGATCCTGACCGACGCCGGTCACGAGGTGACCCAGCTGGTCCTGCTGGACGCGCCCGAGCCCGACGCCACTCACGCGGAGGACGAGGGCGCCGATGTCCGGGCCGTGGCGGAGCAGTTCGCCGCCGTATGGACAGGCAGGCCGCTGACCACGACCGGCACCGGACCCGACCGCGAGTCGGCCCTGCGCTCGGCCGCGGAGTCCCTCTCGGCGCTGCCCGGCATTCCGCTGCGCGGCACGGACCTCGCCGAGCGCCTGGCCTTCGCGGCCGACTGGCGCGGCGCGCTGCGCCGGGCGGCCGGCGACACGGCCGTACGCCCGCTCGCCCTGGCCGGCCGCACCGCCGTCCTGGCCACACCGGACGCGAAGTCCTGGGACCGCGCGCTGGTGCCGCCGCCCGCCCTGCTGGAGCCGGTGACGGCACCGGCCGGCACCGTGTCCCGGGAGGGCGCGGCCCAGCTCGGTTCACGCCAGGCGGAGCCGGCGCCCGGGACCGTGGCGCCGCTGGAGATCACCGACCGCGAGATCCGCACCGCACCGGCGGATGACCGTCGCTTCCTGGTACCGATCAACCGCAGCGGCGGCAAGGCGCCGTCGTTCTGGGTGCACCACCTCTTCGGCGACGTCAGCTACTGCATCTACCTGTCGCGCCACCTCGGCATGGACCACCCGCTGTACGGCCTGGAGCAGCTCGACCCGGACCTGCGCTTCACCGAGTTCGAGTCCATCGAGGCGATGGCGGCCCGCTATGTGGCAGAGATCCGCGAGGAGCACCCCGAGGGCCCGTACGTGCTGGGCGGTGCCTCGTTCGGCGGCATCCTGGCCTTCGAGATGGCGCGCCAGCTCGTCGAGGCGGGCCAGGAGGTGTCCCATCTCTACCTGGTCGACGCTCTGCTGCCGGGCACCGGCGCCTGGACCGGCGTCGACAGCACAGTGATCACTGAGGAGAACCAGGACGCGGTGACCCTGATGCTGATCGGCAACTCCGCCTCGCAGCTGTGGAAGGCCGACCCGACCCTGACCATCGACGAGCTGATCGGCATGTCCGCCGACGAGGCCATCGACCACGTCACCCGGCACGTCGTCGAGGGATCCCCGGCCCGACTGTCGGCGGACGAGGTGCACCGACTGATCCGCACGCGCTTCGCACTCCTCGACCTCAACGGCAAGCTGCTGCTCGACTATGCGGCCCGGCCCTTCGCCCGCCCGGTGCAGACGACGGTCTTCCACGCCACGAAGGGCTTCTCCGCCGCGGAGAACCCGTACGGCATGCCGGCCATCGGCCGGGACGACTCCGACACCACCAACGGGCTCGGCTCGCTCGCCGGGGACGACGTGACCGTCCACGACCTGGACGCGGACCACTTCACGATCGTCCTCGAGGACAACCTGCGCGCCATCGCCGAGGTCGTGACCCGCACCCTGCCCGCTCTCACCCCGAACGGACCGCGCTCATGACCGACTTCAGCGTCTACTTCTTCTCCTCGAACGACCGAGGCGGCTTCGGGGACCGGTACCGGTTCATCCTCGACGTCGCCCGTTACATCGACGACAAGGGCTTCAAGGCGATCTGGACCCCCGAGCGCCACTTCCAGGAGTTCGGCGGCAGCTTCCCCAACCCCTCGGTGCTCAGCGCGGCCCTCGCCGTCACGACGAAGAACCTGCACCTGCGGGCCGGCAGCATCGTCCTGCCGCACCACCACCCGGTTCGGGTCGTCGAGGAGTGGGCCCTGGTGGACCAGCTCTCCGGGGGACGCGTCGGCGTCTGCCTGGCCACCGGCTGGCACAAGGGGGACTTCGTCTTCCACCCCGACCTGTACGACACCCGGCGGGAGTACACCTTCGGGCACATCGAGACGCTGCGCGCCCTGTGGCGCGGGGACCAGCTCGCATTCCCCGGCCCGGACGGGCAGTCCCTGAACGTGCGCACGTATCCGCGCCCGCACCAGCCGGACCTGCCCCTGTGGCTGGTGCACACCTCCAACCCCCAGACATGGCTCCAGGCCGGCGGCGCGGGCCTCAACGTGCTGACTCTGCTGGACAGTTGGGAGCGTCTGGAGGAGAACATCTCGGCGTACCGCAAGGCCCGGTCGGAGGCCGGGCTCGACCCGGCAGCCGGAGTCGTCACCGTGGGCCTGCACACGTTCGTCGGCGACGACGAGGCGGAGGTGAAGCGGATCGTGCACGACCCGGTCCGCAGCTACCTCTCGTCCTTCGTCACGCAGAAGCGCAACGACGCCGCCGTGGACGGCGGGTCGTCGGCGATGAGCGACGCCGAGCAGAAGGCGCTCGTCGACATCGCGGCGGAGGACTTCTACCAGCGCCGCTCGCTGCTCGGCACGCCCGACAAGTGCGCGAAGGTGGTGCAGCGGCTCAGCGACATCGGCGTCGGTGAGATCGCCTGCCTGGTCGACTTCGGCGTCCCGTTCGACACGGTCCTGGGCATGCTGCCCCAACTCGACGGGCTAAGGGCCCGGTTCGCCTCTCCGACACCTGCCATCGCTCCGGCTCCGGGCGAGGACGCCGCCCTCGCTTGGTACTACGCCCGCATGTGACAGCCGCAGTGCGGCGCCGGCGGCAGAAACCACCCCTCTGCCGCCGGCGCCGCCCCTCCTCCCTGGAGTGCTCCCATGACCACGGCCCTGTCCGACTTCGACCGCTGGGTCCTGCGCCCCGCTCCTCGCACCGCCCCCCTCCTCCGGCTCATCTGCGTGCCGTACGCCGGAGGCGGCACCGCCGCCTTCCAAGGTTGGAGCGATCTGCTGCCGGACACCGTCGAGCCCTGGTTCCTCCGTCTGCCCGGCCGCGAGGCCCGCTTCCGTGAGGAGCCGCGCACCGACGTGCCGGTTCTGGTCAAGGAGGCGGCGGCCGTCCTCGGACCCGCACTGGGCGGCCCGTACGCTCTGTTCGGCCACAGCCTGGGCGCGCTGATCGCGTTCGAACTCGCCCGCGAACTACGCCGTTCCCATGGCAAGGAGCCCGTCCACCTCACCGTGTCCGCCCGCTCGGCCCCCCACCTGGCCCTCCGCCACGCCGTCGTCCACCAACTCCCCGACGACCTGCTCCTGGAGGCACTCGACCGGCGTTTCAACGCCATCCCGCCGGCGATCCGCGACGACCCTCAGATGCGCGCCCTGTACCTGCCGGTGCTCCGCGCGGACGTCACGCTGCTGGAGACGTACGTCCACACGCCGGCAGCACCGCTGCCCTGCCCCGTCACGGCCTACGGCGGCGAGGACGACCCGGAGTTCGGTCCCGGCGAGTTGGAGGGCTGGGAGCAGCACACCGCGTCCGCCTACCGCCTGCGTGTGTTCCCGGGCGGTCACTTTTTCCTGAACTCCTGCCGTGCCGAGTTGGTCACGGACATCACGGGGGATCTCCATGCCGCGACGATCCCCTGACTTGAAGCCCTCACCGCCGGCCGGCTGCTGCGCATGTGTCCACGACCGAGTCCTCCTCGCACGCCATCACGGCGCCGAGGACGAGGAGAATCACAGCGTGAGGTGAGCCTGCTCAGTCATCCCTCGGCTGCGGCGCGGGGATGAGCGACGCCGCCACCGCCTTGTTCACCGCGTCCAGTCGCGAGACCGCTCCGAGCTTCCGGAAGACGTTGCGCAGGTGGCGCTTGACCGTCCCCTCCGCGATGTTCAGTCGGCGGGCTATCTGGGAGTTGCTCAAGGCATCCGCGGTGAGGGCCAGGACTTCGCGTTCGCGTTCCGAGAGGACGTCCTCCGGGGCCTGATTGACCCGAGCGAGGCCCTGCTGGGACACAGAGAGAATCACGTGACCCGGTCCGCGGTCGACGACGACACTGTGGATCGCCGAGATCAGTTCGTGGCGCGTCGACCCTTTGACGAGGTAGGCGCTGGCGCCCAGGGCGAGCAGTTCCCGGGCCAGTACGACGTCGTCGTGCATCGTCAGCACGACGACACGGGAACGCGGCGACACCCGGCGCAGCTGGGGGATGGTCTCGCGGACGCCCTGGCCGGCCATCTCGACGTCGAGGACGACGACGTCAGGACGCAGCTCGGATGCCTTCTCGCAGGCGTCCTTTCCGCTGTGGGCCTCGCCGACGACCTCGACGCCGCCGGCCGCCGTGAGAATCTCCGTCACGCCTTCCCGGAACAGCGTGTGGTCGTCGGCTATGAGGATCCTGATCGGTCTACGTGGAATCGCCACCCGTATCCCCCTTCAGCGGTAAGAAGGCCAAGACGCGTGTGCCGCAGCCCGGCTGCGACTCCACGGCGACGCTGCCGCCGAGCAGTTCGGCACGTTCCCTCATGGAGAGGACTCCGCTGTGGCCACGGGGCGCGGTGGTCACAGGGTCGAACCCGACGCCGTCGTCCTCGACCGCGGCGCGTACTTCGCCGGGTGCCACGTGCACCTCGACGGTGATGAGCGTGGCGCGGGCGTGGCGCACTGCGTTGCGCTGTGCCTCACGGACGATGAGGAAGAGCTCCTCCGCCACTCCGGGCGGCAGCCAGGATTCGTCCCCCGTCACCGAAACCCGTACCTCGGCGCCGTGTTCGCCCATACCCTCGAGGTCCCGGTCGAGTGCCGTGCGCAGCGACGCCGTGTCGATCCGGTGACGCAGGCCCGTCATCACATCGCGCAGGCTGCTCAGTGACTCGCGCACGGTCGCGCGAGCAGCATCGAGCTTCTGCTGCGCGAGGGCCGGTTGCTCCTGCTGGTACAGCTCGTGCAGTTCGAACCAGTTGAGGGCGGTGCCCAGGTGGCCGGCCACCTCGTCGTGCAGTTCTCTCGCGATACGTCGGCGTTCGTCGTTGTGCGCACTGCCGATGCGCTCCAGGAGATAGCCGATGTGGGCCACCGACCGGGCCGTGTGACTGGCCACGATCTGCCGGTGCAACAGAGAGAAGAGGACGGCCGTCTCGGCCGCACTGGGGCGGCCGGCCTCGGGTTCGTCCATCAGTACGACGACCACCGCGTCGAACAGCGCCGCCGCGGCGCGCCCGGACTCGACCGGGTGGGTACGCGGACCACCGGGCTGCGGAGCGTCCGCGCCCAAGTAGTCCGTACCGTGCGGCAGGTAGGTTCCGCGGTGCAGCTCGGAGATGACGTGAGCGATGATCCGCCGCGCCTCGGCAAGATAGCGTTCGGCGTTCTGCTCCCCCCTGAGCAGGGAAGAGTCGGTGCTGTGCAGTGCCGCGTCATATGCCGCGAGGATCTCGTCCATACGGCGTTCCAGCACAGCAGCGGCACTGCTGCGCATGCCCTGTTTCGTCTCCATGCTGAGACACCCCCGTTGACCAGGTGAACACATCCTCATTGCACCTGTGTCTGAATTTCGAAGACTACATCGACCGCTTGAGCAAGCAACGTTAAGAAGGCGTCAAGATCACCTTTGCGGTCCAGGTCCGGCGCGCGATGTACCCCGAAAGACACATCCGGTGATGCCTCCCTGGGCGCCGACACTCCGCTCTTTGTTGATACCGGTCGACCAGTATTATTAACCTCGTATCAGCGAGACAGCGCACAACCGCTCTCCGGTACCGCGAGAGGGGATCTGTCGGCCGGGGGAGGCATCAGATACATGAACGTTCTGATCGTCGAGGACGACGACGGGATGGCCGAAGCGCTCGAAGAGGCACTGGGCGTCCACGGGTTCCGCACCCGACGCGTCAACACCGGGGCCGAGGCACTTGACCATGTCGCGCACGTCGGCCTCGTACTGCTGGACCTCGGCCTGCCGGACCTCGACGGTCATGAGGTGTGCCGTCGTATCCGCGAGGTGTCGTGCGTACCGGTTGTCGCGCTCAGCGGACGGACCGAGGAACTGGACCGGGTCATGGCCCTGCACATGGGCGCGGACGATTTCGTCGCCAAGCCCTTCAGCCGCCATGAGTTGGTGGCCCGGATCCGGGCCATTCTCCGACGGGCCGGCGGCTGCTCCGTGCACGGGACGAGCCAGACCTCCGCCGCGGCCCCCGTACCGTCGTACCAGCCGGTGTTCCCCTCCTTGATTCCCGCCCAGGCCGTGGCACCGGCCATGGTCCCGGCGGCGACTTCGCCGGTCACCGCGGCTGTCCCGGCACCTGCACTCGTCATGCGGTCGCAGTCGGCCGCGGAGCAGCCCGTCAGCGAACAACCTCGGCTCGCCCAGGACCCCTTGCGGGCGGGCCCGATCCAACTGGACCCACGTACCCGCAAGGTGTTCGTACGCGGCGAGGAGATACGCATCACCCGCAAGGAGTTCGACCTCTTGACGATGCTGCTGGAGGAGCCCGGCACGGTCGTGGCGCGCCAGGAAATCATGTCCCGCGTGTGGGACGAGAACTGGTTCGGATCGACCCGCACGCTCGACGTCCATGTGGGCTCGCTGCGTACCAAGCTCGGCGACACGCGGTGGATCGAGACCGTTCGCGGGGTCGGCTACCGGCTGGCGGTCCCGACAGCCGCACATACCTGAGACAGGACCGACGACGATGACGATCAGCCTGCCCGCCCCCGCACCGGTTCCCGTGCCGCCCCTTCCCAGCGGCAGTTCCCCCACGGTCGCCGCGGCGGCCGCACACCAGGTGCGCGGGCCTCTGTCCTCCGTACGCCTGCGCCTGGAGCTCCTGCTGGACCGGCTCCCGGGGGCGTCGGACACGGCCACGAGACGTGAGGTCCACGGCGTACTGCACGAAGTGGAGCGTCTCTCAGACGTACTGGAGCAGGTTCTCGCCTGGGGCACCGTCGAGCAGGAGAACGATGCCCCGGTGGAGACGGTCGACGCACTCGGCGTGGCCGCCGCCCGGGTCGACGCCTGGCACGTCACGGCCGCCACGCGCGGCGTACGGCTGTGCCTGGACGGCATCGCGGTCACGGGAACCCAGGTGCGCGGTTCCCTGGAGCAGTGTCTGGACGTGTTTCTGGACAACGCGCTGCACGTCACGCCGGATGGCGGCGGTGTTCTGGTCACCGTCCACGAGGGGCCCGCCGAGATCCGGGTGGAGGTCTGCGACCAGGGGCCGGGCATGACGGAGGACGAGATCGCCCATGCGGGCGAGCCGTTCTGGCGGGGCACCGCAGGACACGGGCGCCAGGGGACCGGACTGGGACTGACCATCGCCGCCGCCCTCCTCTCGGCCTCCGGCGGGCGTCTCGAACTCGGCCGCGCACCCTCAGGGGGCTTACGCGCGGTCGCGGTTCTGCCGCGCGCGGACTGAGATCGCCGCACGAGGGGGCAACCCGCTACCTCAGGGCCAGGCTGATCCCCGTCCGGCGAGCGACGGTCACCAGGAGCACCGTGACGAGCAGGGCACCGCCGCCGACGGGCACATAGGTCGCCGTTCCGTCGGCGCCCGCTTCGGTGACCGTCCACACGATCTTGGCCAGGGCCGCCGCGTCGAAGACGACGATCCCCCAGCCCAGGGAGCGACGCCACAAGGCAACGCAGAATCCCGTGAGCAGCAGAGGCGCCAGACAGAGCATCAGGACCTGGAACGGGTTCGGCCGGGTGAGGAACTCCCGCTCCATGTCGAGCACTCCCTGGATCCGCGGGTCCGGATGAGCCGGGGCGGGGAACCAGAAGAAGCTCGTCAGCAGGGCCACCAAGGTGAGGGCGAGCGCCCAGGGTCTGCGGCGCCATGCGAAGTAGGCGAGCGGCAGGAAGAACAGGGGCCTGATGTACCAGCTCAAAGGATTGGCGTGACGCGCCCACGCCCAGCGAAGGAGATCGGAAAGGTGGTCGGACACTGCCTGCACGGCTCTCCTGCGCGACGGAATTCATCGATGACACAAGGCGAACCGCCTTTCGCGCCACCGTGTCACGGGAGGGACGTGGTGCGGCTCTTTGTGCGAGGCCCCGGCTGCCCCGGAGCCGAAGGGCTGAGGCCGCCGGAGTGGGGTCGAACGCGACCCCGGTCTTCATGGAAGTCTCCCCCTACGCCTCGGCCGCCCTCCCCGGGGGATGTAGGAGGGCGGCCGAGAGTGATGGGTCCGAACGCCGGTCAGACGTTCAGGTCGCGGTTCCTGAACCGGGCGAGGCCCAGTCCGAACAGCACCGCGGGAGCGATGAGCAGCACGAGCATGGCCGGGTCGAAGCCCTCACGCAGCGGGCTGCCGCCGAGGTAGTAGTGGAAGGCGGACAGATACTTCAGCGGCTCGATCGCCTCGGACTGGGTCGCCAGCGCGTTGACGATGAAGGAGAAGGCCCCGTAGCCGGCCGTCACGCCGAGCGTGAGCGTACGGCGTCCTGTGATCGCGCCGGTCGCGAAGGCGACCGCCGCGAAGGTGATCACGAGGAAGGCCAGTCCGACGACCGTGACGAGCAGGTTGCCGAACTCGACCTTCATGTCGAGCGCGGAGTTGAGCACCGCGAGTTCGAGCAGGACGACGAGCGAGAAACCCCCCACCGCCAGGCACGTCGCGGCGAACCGCTGCACCAGCAGCTGGCCGCGTTCGATCGGCTGAGCGAGGTAGAGGTCGAGCAGACCCGTCTCCTCCTCGCCGGCGACCGACTTCGAGCCGGTGATCGTGACGTAGACGAGGAGCAGCAGCGGCACGATCATGCCGAGGATCGTGGCCCGCAGGAAGCCGGGCCCGGTCGACAGGTCGTCGAAGGCCAGAGCCTTCTGGAAGCCGCTGGGGTCCTGGGTGACCTTGTCCGGGTCGAAGCTGGAGGTGTACATCAGGGTGACCAGAGCCAGTCCGACCGCCCAGAAGATCAGGCCGCGGCGCTGATCGCGCAGCGCCTTGCCGAAGACGGCGAGTGGTTCAGCGGACACCGTGCATCTCCTCCTTGGGCTCCTGCGCGTAGGCGTGCAGGAAGATTTCCTCGAGATCCGGCTCCTCGCACACCAGGCTGACCACGGTGTGCTGAGCAGCCGCCTTGACGAGCGCGTCGGCCGCGCCGTCGAGCGTGCAACTGAGCGTGTTGGCCCGGACGTCGACGTCACGCACACCTGGCAGGACGGCGAAGTGGCGGGGATCCACGGGGTCCGCGAACCGGATCTCCACCCGGCGCTGCGCCTGCTCCAGCAGGGTGTCGACGTCCGAGACCGAGATGAGCCTGCCGCCGCGGATGATGGCCACCCGGTCGCCGACGTGCTGCACCTCCGACAGGATGTGCGAGGACATCAGGACGGTCTGCCCGTTCTGCTTCGCTTCGCGGACCATCGCCAGGAACTCCTGCTGGACCAGTGGGTCCAGACCGGTCGTCGGCTCGTCGAGAATGAGCAGGTCGGGGTTGTGCATGAAGGCCTGGATGATGCCGACCTTCTGCTTGTTGCCCTTGGACAGGTTGTGCACGGGCCGCTTGAGGTCCACGTTCAGCCGCTCGGCGAGCGACGGGATCGTGGCCTTGTCCACCCCGCCACGGACCTTGGCCAGGAACTCCAGGAGTTCCAGGCCGCTGCCCCGCCCCGCGAGCGGAAGCTCGCCCGGCAGGTATCCGACACGCCGGCGGAGCTCACTGCCGCCGTCGCGCGGGTTCTTGCCGAAGAGTTCCATCCGGCCCGCGGAGGGACGGATCAGATCGAGCAACAGCCGGATGGTCGTGGTCTTGCCCGCACCGTTGGGGCCGAGATAACCGAACACTTCCCCCTGGTTGATGCTCAGCGAGAGTCCATCCAGGGCTTTGTGTTTCCCGTAGGACTTACTGAGTCCCTCGGCCAGCGCCACAGGGGTCATGCTGCATCCGCTCCTTCTTCTCTTGCTCCCAGCGACTCCAGACGAGGGGCATCTCGCGTTCCAGCCACTCGTAGAAGTCGTACATCTCCTGCAGACGCCGGCTCCGTACCGGCGGCTCGTCTGCCAGCAACTCCAGTCCGCGCGCAGTAACCCGCTTGAATTCGCCGTATCTGGAGGCCTGGGTCATGGCGTGCTCGATCCAGGCGTGAGGGTTGATGCGATAGCGGTCACCCCGTTCTCCCGGCCTGCGGAACCGCTCGACCAGTTGGCTGGGCACCAGGTGCCGCAACGCCGTGCTGATCGAGCCGATGCTGACGGAGAGCGCCTCGGCGATCTGACCGAGCGTCTGCTCGGCCGGGTCACAGATCAGCAGCCAGCCGATGGCCCGGCCGGACATGCGGATCAAACCCTGCTGCTCCAGTTGCAGAGCGACTGCCTCGACGAACTCCAGCTCCTCCGAAGTGGCCGTCGTTCCCGTCATCAACCTTCACCCCCTTTGGTTTGTTCAGAATACACTGAACAGACAGCACGTACTAGTCGTTCTGCTGTTGCTGCGAGTGCGAAACCTTCCGCAGGACCGCGTGCCCTTCGAAGCTAGAAGGTGGATTCCCCCAGAGCATCGCTCTGACCTGCCGCTACGTCGAAGGTGGTGGGGGCGCGCTACTCCTTTCGGGACACCGGGCCCGCCGTCCGTTGCCCCGCCTCCGCGGACCTTCCGACCATCGGTGCACCAGGAACCAACCACGCCCCGAACGGGAGAACCGCATGTCTTCTCGGCTCTTCACCTCGGAGTCCGTGACCGAGGGCCATCCGGACAAGATCGCCGACCGGATCAGCGACACCGTCCTGGACGCACTCCTTGCGCAGGACCCCACAGCGCGCGTCGCGGTGGAAACCCTGATCACAACTGGCCAGGTACACGTGGCCGGTGAGGTCACGACGAGTGCGTACGCCGACATCCCCACCCTGGTGCGCGACGCCGTGCTCGACATCGGCTACGACTCGTCCGCCAAAGGATTCGACGGCGCCTCGTGCGGCGTCTCCCTCTCCATCGGCGCTCAGTCGCCCGACATCGCACAGGGCGTCGACACCGCGTACGAGGCACGGGTCGAAGGTGATGGTCATGAGCTGGACCGGCAGGGCGCCGGCGACCAGGGCCTGATGTTCGGTTACGCCACCGACGAGACACCCGAACTGATGCCGCTGCCCATCAGTCTCGCCCACCGGCTGTCCCGCCGGCTGGCCGAGGTCCGCAAGAGCGGCGACGTCCCCTATCTGCGCCCGGACGGCAAGACCCAGGTCACCATCGAGTACCAGGGCAGCAAGCCGGTCCGTCTCGACACCGTGGTCGTCTCCTCGCAGCACGTCTCCGACATCGACCTCGGCTCGCTCCTGACACCTGACATCCGCGAGCAAGTCGTCGAGCACTCCCTCAAGGAACTCGCAGAGAGTGGCGTGAATCTGGAGACGGACGGTTACCGGCTGCTGGTCAATCCGACCGGCCGCTTCGAGATCGGCGGCCCGATGGGCGACGCCGGCCTCACCGGCCGCAAGATCATCATCGACACCTACGGCGGCATGGCGCGCCACGGTGGCGGTGCCTTCTCCGGCAAGGACCCCTCGAAAGTGGACCGTTCGGCCGCGTACGCGATGCGCTGGGTCGCCAAGAACGTCGTCGCCGCGGGCCTCGCCCGCCGTTGCGAGGTCCAGGTCGCCTACGCCATCGGCAAGGCCGAGCCCGTGGGCCTGTTCGTCGAGACCTTCGGTACCGCGACCGCCGCCCAGCACGTCATCGAGAAGGCCATCACCGAGGTCTTCGACCTTCGCCCGGCCGCCATCATCCGCGATCTGGACCTGCTCCGCCCGATCTACGCCCAGACCGCCGCCTACGGACACTTCGGCCGTGAGCTGCCCGACTTCACCTGGGAGCGGACAAGCCGTGTGGAGGCACTGCGCGCGGCAGCCGGGCTGTAGGACGTACGCCCCACACGTCCACCCACCGCCGAAAGGACAGCCCATGAGCATCGTCGAGGAGAGGAACTCGGCGCATCCACTGCACGCCTTCACCGTGGTGGCGCCCACCCGCATCCCGGCTCCGCGTTCCGCACCTGCCCCCGCCCAGCAGCAGCCGCGTGTGCCCACACTGCGCGAACGGACCGCCGAACTGGCCGGACTGCGCGAACGGGTCAGCAGCGGCCCCAGCCCCGAGGCGACCGAGGCACAACATGCCAAGGGCAAGCTCACGGCGCGGGAACGTCTGGAACTCCTCTTCGACGAGGGGACGTTCACCGAGGTGGAGCCGTGGCGTCGGCATCGCGCGACCGGTTTCGGCCTGGAGGCGAAGCGGCCGTACACCGACGGGGTCGTCATCGGTTGGGGCCTGGTGGACGGGCGCCGGGTGTTCGCGTACGCCCATGACTTCCGCATCTTCGGCGGGGCTCTGGGGGAGGCACACGCCCAGAAGATCCACAAGATCATGGACCTGGCCGAGGCCGCCGGCGCACCGCTGATCGGCCTGTGCGACGGGGCCGGCGCGCGTATCCAGGAGGGGGTCACCGCCCTCGCCGGATACGGCGGCATCTTCCAACGCAATGTCCGCAACTCCGGGGTGATCCCCCAGATCAGCGTCATCACGGGCCCGTGCGCGGGTGGCGCCGCCTACTCCCCCGCCCTGACCGACTTCGTCTTCATGGTGCGCGGCACCTCCCAGATGTTCATCACCGGCCCCGACGTCGTACAGGCCGTGACCGGCGAGAAGATCACCCACGACGGGCTGGGCGGCGCCGACGTGCACGCCGCCACCTCGGGCGTGGCCGCCTTCGTCCACGACGACGAGGAGAGCTGTCTCACCGACGTGCGCTATCTGCTGTCCCTCCTGCCGTCGAACAACCGCGAACTCCCGCCCACCACACCGACGGACGACCCGGCGGACCGGCGTTGCGACGCGCTGCTCGACCTCGTGCCCGCCGATCCGAACCAGGCGTACGACATGCGCCGGGTGATCGAGGAGATCGCCGACGACGGCGAGTACTTCGAAGTCCACGAACGCTGGGCGACCAACGTCGTCTGTGCCCTGACCAGGCTCGGCGGAGAGGTGGTGGGCGTCGTCGCCAACCAGCCGTCGAGCCTGGCCGGGGTGCTCGACATCCACTCCTCGGAAAAGGCCGCACGCTTCGTCCAGATGTGCGACGCCTTCAACGTCCCGCTCGTCACGCTGGTGGATGTCCCGGGCTTTCTGCCGGGCATCGACCAGGAGCACGGCGGTGTCATCCGGCACGGCGCCAAACTGCTGTACGCGTACTGCAACGCGACCGTCCCGCGGGTCTCCGTAGTGCTGCGCAAGGCGTACGGCGGCGCCTACATCGTCATGGACTCCCGCTCCATCGGCACCGATCTGGCGCTCGCCTGGCCAGTCAACGAGATCGCCGTCATGGGCGCCGAAGGCGCGGCCAACGTGGTGTTCCGACGCGAGATCGCCGCGTCCGACGACCCGGCCCGCACCCGGGCCGAGCGGCTCGCAGAGTACCGGCGGGAGCTGATGCACCCGTACTACGCCGCCGAGCGAGGCCTCGTCGACGACGTGATCGACCCCGCCGACACCCGCACCCGGCTCATCGACGCGCTCACCGCCCTGAGGGCCAAGCACGCGCCGCTGCCGAGCCGCAAACACGGGAACCAGCCGCAATGAGCGCCGCCATACGGGTTCTGCGCGGCGACCCGGACCCCGAGGAACTGGCCGCCGTCACCGCGGTGCTGCTCTCCCTCGCGGCACGGGACGAGGAGGCCCTGCGAACCGCGCTGAAGCGGCCGGGAGCCGGCTGGGCCCTTCGTCAGGGAGCTCATCGCGCCGCAGGCACCTGGCTCTCCGTGCCACGTCCGACGTGGCAGCCGCCCGAGTGAACCGCCCCACGCCGCCCCGGCACCGGGCCCACGACCTCCTAGGGAGAAACGCCGTGCGCATCGCAGTGACCGGCTCGATCGCGACCGACCATTTGATGGTCTTTCCAGGCCGCTTCGCCGACCAGCTCATCTCCGGGCAGCTCGACCGGGTGTCCCTGTCCTTCCTCGCCGACCGGCTCGATGTGCGGCGAGGCGGCGTGGGTGCCAACATCGCTTTCGGCCTCGGCCGGCTCGGACTGCACCCCACCCTGGTCGGGGCGGCGGGCGCCGACTTCGCCGAGTACGGCGACAAGCTGCGGTCAGCCGGTGTGGACACGTCCGCGGTACGCATCAGCGAAGGGCTGCACACCGCGCGCTTCGTGTGCACCACCGACACCGACCAGAACCAGATCGCCACGTTCTACGCGGGGGCCATGGCCGAGGCCCGCAACATCGACCTCGGTGTCGTACAGCGCGCCGTCGGCGGCCTCGACCTCGTGCTGGTCGGAGCCGACGATCCGCAGGCCATGCTGCGGCACACCGCGGTGGCGCACGATCTCGACATCGACGTGGCAGCCGACCCCTCGCAGCAGCTCGCCCGCCTCGACGCCGAACAGACCAAGCGCCTGGTGAACAGGGCGCGTTGGCTGTTCACCAACGAATACGAGGCGGCACTGCTCCAGGAACGCACCGGCTGGAGCGAATCCGACGTGCTGAGGAGAGTCGGCACTTGGGTCATCACACGCGGCGAGGACGGGGTTTCCCTCCTTTCGGTCCACTCCGCACGCGTGGACATCCCGGCGGTGGCCTCGGAGGCGATCGCCGATCCGACCGGCGTCGGTGACGCCTTCCGCGCCGGCTTCCTCGCCGGCATCGCCTGGGAACTGCCGTACCCACGAGCGGCCCAGCTCGGCTGCGCCTTCGCCACTGTGGTGCTCGAGTCGGTGGGGACACAGGAGTACAAGCTCGTCCCCGGCGACCTCGTCTCCCGCATCGACCGCGCCTACGGCCGTTCGGCGGCCGAGGATCTCGAGTTTCTGCTGGTAAGCGCGTCATGAGCGGCGAGCAGAGGCAACGCGTCCATGCGCTCCGGGAGGCGCTCGCCACCCGGGTGGTGGTGGCCGACGGAGCGATGGGCACCATGCTGCAGGCGCAGGATCCCTCACTGGACGACTTCCAGCAGCTGGAGGGCTGCAACGAGATCCTGAACGTGACCCGTCCGGACATCGTCCGCTCGGTGCACGAGGCGTACTTCGCAGTGGGCGTGGACTGTGTGGAGACCAACACCTTCGGCGCCAATCACGCGGCTCTCGGCGAATACGACATCGCCGGCCGTGTGCACGAGCTGTCCGAGGCCGGTGCCCGCGTCGCCCGTGAGGTGGCCGACGAGTTCACCGTCAGGACAGGACACCAGCGGTGGGTCCTCGGTTCCATCGGGCCGGGCACCAAGCTGCCCACGCTCGGCCATGTGTCGTACGGCGTGCTCCGGGACGCCTTCCAGCAGAACGCCGAGGGTCTGATCGCGGGCGGCGCGGACGCGCTGCTGGTGGAGACCACGCAGGACCTGCTGCAGACGAAGGCGGCGGTCCTGGGCGCGAATCGAGCCCGCAGCGCACTGGACGTGGACGTGCCGGTGCTGGTGTCGGTAACGGTGGAGACCACCGGCACCATGCTGCTGGGCTCGGAGATCGGTGCCGCGCTCACGGCGCTGGAGCCGCTCGGCATCGACATGATCGGCATGAACTGTGCGACCGGCCCCGCCGAGATGGGCGAGCACCTACGGCACCTGGCCCGCAATGCGCGCGTGCCGCTGTCCTGCATGCCCAACGCCGGCCTTCCGGAGCTCACCAAGGGCGGTGCCCACTACCCGTTGACGGCAGGCGAGCTGGCGGATGCGCAGGAGTCGTTCGTGCGGGAGTACGGCCTGGCGTTGGTGGGCGGGTGCTGCGGTACGACGCCGGAGCACCTGCGGCAGGTCGTGGAGCGGGTTCGTGATCTGGCCCCGACCGTCCGTGACCCGCGCCCCGAACCCGGTGCCGCCTCC
>NZ_JBYIVZ010000022.1:0-154690 GCF_057710365.1 Streptomyces sp. bgisy027 | reverse complement strand
GACCGGATCCGGGCGCTCCTGCTGGAGCACGATGACCCTCACGACCTGGAACGCCCCGCGGATTTCGACCTGGACACTTCGCGGGAGTGTTTCGCCCGGCTGGTGAGCGCACTGAGGGAACGCTTCGGTCCGTCCTGCTCAGGGGGCCTGGCTCAGGACGCCAGTTTCTACGGTGTCATCGATGTCCCGGCGGACGCGACGGGTCCTGGCCGGCCCATGCGGTTCGTGATGAGCAACTTCGGCGACTACTTCGTCACTGCTGACGTGGTGGTCGGTGAGGGGGTGCCCAGCGGCGATGCGGGCTTGACCGAGGAGCTCGTGACGTGGCTCGACGGCGTCTGTACGGCAGCGGGGTGCACCTTCGTCCCGGCCGAGTTGCTCCGTGAGCCGTACGACGGACCGACGTTCCTGGAGGCGCATCGAGACGAGGAACTGGTCGCGGCGCTCGTAGCGGCGGGCGAGGTGACCGGAGACGAGGACGATGAGGAGGAGGCGGGGAAGGCGTACTGGCACGACCGGTACTTCGAGTACGTGTGAGACATCTGCGGCTCCGTCAGCCACCGGCGATACTGCCTGTGGCATGGTTCGCGCTTGCTTCGTTTACGCCCTGACGGATAGTGGACGGCAACCGGAGGCTGCGCGCCGGGCTGGAGGAACGCTTCGGGGAGCCCCGGTGTGCTGGGTATGGCGATCTCATCGCCCTCCCGTGAACGTCCTGCGCCGCCCGCCCGCCACCCCTGGCTCCCCGTGATAGGGAAACCCCTACGGCCCGAACCCGCCGGTAATCAACTCCTTGTCCGAGCCCCCCTCCTGCGTGACAATGCGCATGACAAAAGTGCGGGTGGCCGGAGATTCTTCGGTCACCCTCCTCGTACGAGGGGACCCCCACATGAGAAAACCGCTCGGCGCCGCCCTCCTCGCCCTGGCGATAGCCGGGGCCGGCGCCGCACCCGCGGCCGCGGCTGACGTGGACTCGGCCGGCTCCTTCGGCAAGGGGGTGGACACGGCCTCCGTCACGTCGGTCGCCAACGACACCCTCGCCGCCACGGCGGAGACGCTCGGCCAGGTCCTGACCCCCAAGGTCAAGGCCGTCAACTTCGCGGGTACCGTCTCGCTCAGCAACTGCTCCGGCTCGGTCGTCCGGTTCCCCGCCTCGGAGGACAACGACCCCGCGCTGGTGATGTCCAACGGCCACTGTCTGGAGACCGGCATGCCGGGCCCCGGTGAGGTCGTCGTCGACCGGGCCTCCAGCCGGACGTTCGGTCTGCTCAACGCCAACGGCAGCCGGGTCGCCACCCTGCGCGCCGGCAAGATCGCCTACGGCACGATGACCGACACGGACGTGTCGATCTATCAGCTCACCACCACGTACGCGCAGATCAAGAGCTCGTACGGGATCAACGCGCTGACCGTGGCCGACAGCCACCCGACCGCCGGCACGGCCATCACGGTCGCCTCCGGCTACTGGAAGCGGCTGTACAGCTGCAACATCGACGGGTTCGCCTACCGCCTCAAGGAAGGCGACTGGACCTTCAAGGACTCGGTCCGCTACACCTCCGCCTGCAACACCATCGGCGGCACCTCCGGCTCCCCCGTCATCGACCAGGCCACCAACGAGGTCGTCGCCGTCAACAACACCGGCAACGAGGACGGCCAGCGCTGCACGGTCAACAACCCGTGCGAGGTCGACGAGAGCGGCAACGTCACCGTTCACCAGGGCATCAACTACGCCCAGCAGACCTACCAGATCCCCGCCTGCTTCGGCGTCGACAACAAGCTCGACCTGAACGCGAGCGGGTGCGTGCTGCCCAAGCCGTAAGGCCCCGCGGCGGGCGGTCCGTACGTCATCGAGTCGTCCTGCGGACCGCCCGTCCCGCCAGTACATCCGTCCTGCGGCCGTCCTCCATCACGAAACGGCCGTCGACGAGGACGTACGGGATGCCCGTCGGCAGTCGCCGCGGTTCCTCGAACGTCGAACCCGCCGCCACCGTCCGCGGGTCGAACAGCACCAGGTCCGCCCGGTGTCCCTCGCGGACCAGACCCCGGTCCGGCAGCCGCAGCCGCGCCGCCGGGCGCGAGGTCAGACGGGCCACGCACTCCTCCAGCGACAGCACCCCCAACTCCCGCACGTAGTGGCCGAGATAGTGCGGGAACGTGCCGTACGCCCGCGGGTGCGGCTTCGCGCCCTGCAGGATGCCGTCCGAACCACCCGTGTGGACGCGGTGCCGCATGATCGTGCGCACGTTCTCCTCGTGGCCGACGTGCTGGAGGATCGTCGGGCCCAGCCGGTCGTCGAGGAGCAGCCGGCGGGCGGTCGTCCAGGGCGCCTCTCCGCGTGCCTGCGCGGACTGCTGGACCGTGCGGCCCACGAAGTCCCCCAGCGACGCGTCGCTCACGCCCGAGATCTCGATCGTGTCCCACTCGATGGGCACGCCGTGGCAGCCGTCCGCGCCGATGACCTCCATGTGGTGGCGGATGCGCTCGGCGGTGTCGTCGTCAGCCAGCCGGGCGAGAACCGCCTCCGGACCGCCCTCGCTCGCCCAGCTCGGCAGCATGGCGACGAGGGTCGTGCAGCCGGGCGTGTAGGGATAGGTGTCCAGGCTGATGTCGGCGCCGTCGGCGAGCGCCTTGTCCAGCAGGGACAGCAGCTCCGGCGCCCGGCCCTCGTTCACGCCGAAGTTCATGGTGGCGTGCGCCAGGTGCAGGGAGCAGCCCGCCTCCCGGGTCAGGGCCACCATCTCCTCGTACGCCTCAAGAGCCCCGGCCCCGTAGGAGCGGTGGTGCGGGCAGTAGTAGCCGCCGTACGACGCCACCACCCGGCACAGCTCGGTCAGTTCCGCGTCCCCCGCGTACATGCCCGGCGTGTACGTCAGCCCCGACGACAGGCCGACCGCGCCCTCCTCCAGGCCCTGGGCGACCAGCCGGCGCATCCGGTCGAGCTCGTCCGCAGTGGCCTCGCGGTCCTCCCAGCCGACGGCGAGCGCGCGGACCGTGCCCTGCGGGATCAGATACGCGGCGTTGACCGCGATGCCACGGCCTTCGAATCCGGCGTCGAGCCGGTCCAGGTACTCGCCGACCGACCGCCAGTCGAAGTCGATGTCGTCGCCGGAGCCGTTCCAGCCGGTGATCGCGCGGCGGACCTCGGCGAGGGTGCGGTCGTCGACCGGCGCGTACGACAGGCCGTCCTGGCCGATGACCTCCAGGGTGACGCCCTGCGCGGCCTTCGCGCTGTGGTCGGGGTCGCGCAGCAGCGCCAGATCGCTGTGGGCGTGCATGTCGATGAAGCCGGGCGCCAGGACCAGGCCCTCCGCGTCCAGCTCCCGGCGCGCCTTCGGGCGCTGGCAGCCGGCCGCCGCGGCCTCCTGCACGATCGAGACGATCCGGCCGCCGTCCACGACGACGTCGGCGCGGTAGGACGCACCGCCGCCGCCGTCCACGACCTCCGCGTCCCGGATGACGAGCTCTTCCACGACCGCCCCCTCCTAGAAGAACGTACGGATGTAGTCGACGACCGTCCCGTCCGCCTCGGCGACGGGGATCAGCTGCCACTTGTCGAACGACGTGCACGGGTGGGAGAGCCCCATCCCGACCCAGTCACCGACCTCCAGGTCCGCCTCCCCGGTCGTCGCCAGCCACGCGTGCTGGTCGGACAGTGCGGTCACCGAGATGCCGGTGGCCGGGCGCTCGGCGCCGTCGCGCCGCACCACCTGCGCGAACGGCAGGTCGAGGTCGTAGGCCGCGTCCCGCTTGCCCGCGTTGACGAAGGCCTGCTCGGGGGTGGGGCGGGAGACGACCTGGGCCCAGAGCCGGAAGGCGGGTTCGAGGGCGCCCTCCTGCGGGACCCGGTTGAAGGGGGTCAGCTTGCGGTAGTGGCCGTCGTCGTGCGAGACGTACGCGCCCGAGCGCAGCAACTTCAGCACGGGCACGGAGAGTTCGGGGATCTCGGCGAACACGTCGGCCACCGCGTCGAACCAGGCGCTGCCGCCCGCGCTGACGACGATCTCCTCCAGCCCCGTGAACCGGCCCGCCTTGTCGAACTCGACGGCCAGCGCCACGAGCCGGCGCAGCCATGCGTGCACCCGCTCGGGGTCCGCCTGCGGGACCTCGCCCTCGTAGCCGGCCACTCCGGCCAGCCGCAGCGTCGTCACGCCCGCCACGGCGTCCGCGACGGCGGCGCACTCCGCCTCCGTACGGACCCCGGTCCGGGCGCCCTCACCGGCCGCCAGCTCGACCACGACGTCCACCGGCCGGGTGGCCCCGGCGTCGCGCAGCGCCGCGTCCATCAGCTCCACGCCGCGCACGGAGTCGACGTAACAGACCAGACGGAAGGCCGGGTCGGCGGTGAGCTCGGCCGCGATCCAGCGCAGGGCCGCGGCGTCGACGAGTTCGTTCGCCAGGAAGATCCGCTCGGTGCCGTACGCCCGCGCCACCCGGACCTGGTGCGGCACGGCGAGCGTGATGCCCCAGGCTCCGTGCTCGATCTGCCGCTGGAAGAGCTGCGGAGCCATGGAGGTCTTGCCGTGCGGGGCGAAGGCGAGGCCGTGCCGGGTGGCGTACGTCTCCATCAGGTCGAGGTTGTGCTCCAGGCGCTCGGCGGAGAGCGCGAGCACGGGCGTGGCGAAGCCGCCGGTGAAGAGGTTGCGGCGCTGGGCCGCGAGCTCGGCGACGGTCAGGCCGTCGGCGTCCGGGGGGAGGCCCTTGAAGCGGTGGTCGACGCGTTCCTCGGCCAGACCGGCGAGCGCCTCGTTGCTCATGGAACCTCCCTGATCTGTGGTGTTGCATTTGCTGCAACGCCCATTGCGTATATCGCTTACCGCTGTCTAACATCTCGGCCAACCGCGGGTCAACGGAGCCGCCGTTCCACCCGCACAAGCCCTGGAGCTACGACGATCGTGACCATCACCGGACCCTGCAATGCCCCCGACGGCGTGGATGTCGTCGCGCTCGGCGAGTCCATGGTCACGTTCCTTCCCTCGCGGCCCGGACGCCTCGCCGACGTGCCGTCGTTCGAGCGCGCGATCGGGGGCGCGGAGTCCAACGTCGCCTGCGGGCTCGCCGCCGCGGGGCACACCGTGCGGTGGGTGAGCCGGGTCGGGTCCGACGGGTTCGGCGACCATCTGCTGGAGGCGATCGCGGGACACGGCGTCGACGTCTCGGCGGTGGGGAGGGACCGCGGGCGTCCGACCGGCGTGTACTTCCGCACGGCGGGCGACCGGGCGTCGGACGCGCACGAGGTGGCGTACTACCGGGCGGGTTCGGCGGCGTCGGCGATGTCCGTGGAGAACGTGGACCTGGCCGCGGTGCGGTCAGGGCGGGTGCTGCATCTGTCGGGAATCACGGCGGCGTTGTCGCAGGACTGTCTCGGCCTGATGCGGGAGCTGACGGCACCGCGTGCGGGGCGCCCGCTCGTGTCCTTCGACGTGAATCACCGATCGGGGCTGTGGCGTGACGCCGACGGTCCGCGGGTGCTGCTGGAACTGGCGCGTGGTGCCGATGTCGTGTTCGTGGGAGAGGACGAGGCGGAGGAGGTCTGGGGGATCACGGGCGGACCGGACGCGGTGCGGGCGGCGTTGCCCGAGCCGCTGGTGCTGGTGGTGAAGCAAGGAGGGGCGGGGGCGGCCGCATTCGTGTCGGCTGCCGGTTCGTCGTGGCCGGTCGCGCAGTTCCCCGCGCCCCTTGGGCCGGCACAGCCCCCTCGGCCCGCCCGAGCCGCGGCGCCGGACACCTCGGAGCCGACGGTGTTCGTCCCGGCCCCCTCGGTCGAGATCGTGGCAGCGACCGGGGCCGGCGACGCCTTCGCCGCCGGATTCCTCTCCGCCACCCTCCGCGGGCTGCCGGTACGGGATCGCCTGCGCCACGGCCACCTCTGGGCCGCCGCCACCCTCACCGCCCCCGGCGACCTCGCCGCACCCCCCGCCCGCGACACCGCCGACCGCCTGGCCGCCCTGGGCGACGCCGGGTGGGAGAGACTTCGACTCGGCCCCGGCTGGACGCAAGCCATCGAGCGGGCCGACGAGGAGGTACGTACGCCATGAGCCAGACCGTCGACCGGGCGCTCAGCATCCTGCCGCTGCTCGCCGCGGGCCCCGCGGACCTGGGCCAGGTCGCCGACCGCCTCGGCGTCCACAAGTCCACCGCGCTGCGCCTGCTGCGCACCCTGCACGAGCACGGCATGGTCTACCGCCAGTCCGACCAGCGCTACCGCCTCGGCGCCCGCCTCATCGCCCTCGCCCAGGAGGCGATGGAGAACCTCGACATCCGCGAGATCGCCCACCCCCATCTCGTCCGGCTGAACGAGAGCTGCGGGCACACCGTCCACCTCGCCGTGTACGAGGAGGACGAGGTGCTCTACATCGACAAGGTCGAGAGCCGCTACCCGGTGCGGATGTACTCGCGGATCGGCAAGCCCGTCGCCATCACCGTCGCCGCGGTGGCGAAGCTGCTGCTCGCCGACCTGCCCGAGCACGAGCGCCGCCCGCTGGCCGAGAAGCTCGACTACCCCATGTACACGGCCCGTTCGACACCGAACCCGGAGGCCTTCCTCAGGGAACTGGCCAAGGTGCGCGAACAGGGCTGGGCCACCGACCTCGGTGGCCACGAGGAGTCCATCAACTGCGTCGCCGCGCCGATCCGCGGCGCCGACGGCCGTGTCGTCGCCGCGATGTCGGTCTCCGCCCCGAACGTGGTCGTCACCGCCGACGAACTCCTCACCCTGCTCCCGCTGGTGCGCCGTACGGCGGACGACATCAGCGGCGAGTACTCCGGCAGAAACCCAGCGAAGGGCACGGCATGACCGAGAAGACCGCACTCACCCCGAAGACCCACACCACGCCCCCGGCGAAGTTCTCGCACGGCGTGAAGAAGGGGAACATCCTCCAGGTCGCGGGTCAGGTCGGCTTCCTCCCCGCGGTCGAGGGGCAGCCCCCGACGCCGGCCGGTCCCACCCTGCGCGAGCAGACCCTCCAGACCCTCGCCAACGTCGAGGCGATCCTTCAGGAGGGCGGTGCCTCCTGGGACGACGTGATGATGATCCGCGTCTATCTCACGGACGTCGCTCACTTCGCCGAGATGAACGACCTCTACAACACCTACTTCGGGGAGCAGGGGCTCACCCAGCCGCCCGCCGCCCGCACGACCGTCTACGTCGGTCTGCCCGCGGGCCTGCTCATCGAGATCGACGCGCTGGCCGTACTGGGCTGACGCCTCCTCAACCCCCCGCACCCGTGAACGGCACGGCGGCCCGCACCCCCTGGGCGCCGTGCCGCGATCCCCCCTGCCCGAAAGCTCCATGTACTTACGCAGAGGACCCCCCCCAATGCCCCATCCGCTCGCCGCGGCCGCCACCCCCGAGACCCCGTCCCACACCGGCGGCCTGCTCCTCCTGATCGACGGCACGGCCGGTCTCCTCACCGTCGCCGCCATCGGCATCGCCCTGCTGCTCTTCCTGATCATCAAGACGCGCCTCCAGCCGTTCGTGGCGCTCCTCGCCGTCTCCATAGCCGTCGGCCTGATGGCCGGTCTCTCCGTCACCGAACTCTTCGGCACCGTCCAGCGCTCGGACGCCGTGTCCACCATCGAGTCCGGCATGGGCGGCATCCTCGGCCATGTCGCGATCATCATCGGCCTGGGCACCATGCTCGGCGCGATCCTCGAAGTCAGCGGCGGCGCGGAGGTGCTGGCGTCCCGTCTGCTCCGCCTCTTCGGCGAGAAGCGCGCCCCGCTCGCGATGGGCCTCACCGGCCTCATCTTCGGCATCCCGGTCTTCTTCGACGTCGGCATCTTCGTCCTCGCGCCGCTCGTCTACGCCGCCGCCAAGCGCTCCGGCAAGTCCGTCCTGCTGTACTGCCTGCCGCTGCTGGCGGGCCTGTCGATGACCCACGCCTTCCTGCCCCCGCACCCCGGTCCGGTCGCGGCGGCCGGCCTGCTCCACGTCGAGCTGGGCTGGGTCATCCTCATGGGCATCGTCTGCGGCGTCCCGGCGGTGCTGGCCGCGTGGGTGTTCTCGGCCTGGATCGGCAAGCGCATCTTCGTCGCCGTGCCGCAGGACATGGTCGAGGCGGCCGCCGAGGCGAAGCTCGCGGTCGTCAACGAGCAGCGGGAGGCCGGGGTCGAGCCCCAGGAGAACCCGGTCCCGCTCGGCACGGTGCTCGGCATCATCGGTACGCCGCTGGTGCTGATCCTGGCCGCCACGTTCTCCTCGATCGCCCTGGACCCCTCCACCCTCCGCTCGGTGGTCGAGTTCTTCGGCAACCCGTTCGTGGCCCTGACGATCGCCCTGCTGCTTGCCTACTACCTGCTGGGCATCCGCCGCGGCTGGTCCCGCAAGTCCCTCGAAGCGGTGTCGACTTCCTCCCTGAAGCCCGTCGGCAACATCCTCCTGGTGGTCGGCGCGGGCGGTGTCTTCGGCGCCGTCCTCAAGGCCAGCGGCGTCGCCCAGGCCCTGTCCGACACCTTCAACGACGTGGGGCTGCCCGTGCTCGTGCTGTCGTACCTCATCTCGGTGGTCCTTCGGGTCGCCCAGGGCTCGGCGACGGTCGCCATCGTCACCACGGCCGGCATCGTGGCTCCGCTGCTCACCGGGGGCGACCACTCCCAGGCCTTCGTCGCCCTGGTCATCATGGCCATCTCGGCCGGCTCGATCTTCGCCTCGCACGTCAACGACGGCGGCTTCTGGATAGTCGCCAAGTACTTCGGCATCAGCGAGCGGGACACGCTGAAGACGTGGACCGTGCTGGAAAGTGTCCTGTCGGTGGCCGGGTTCGTGGTGGCGGCGGCGCTGAGCCTGTTCGTATAACGATGCGGGGGCTGGTTGCGCGGGACACAGGGTTGTCGACCATACTGCTCGGCTGTGGAGCAGCGCATAGGTTCAGGCAGCCAGCCCCTGGAGGGCGCCGGGTTCGACCCGGCCTTCATCCCCGGTCTCACCTCGCCCGCGTCCGTCGCGCCCAAGGGTGCGAAGAAGCAGGACGCGGCCGACGAGGCCGACGCGGAGGAGACCGCCCTCGACGACGCCGACGAGCCCGGGACGGAGGCCGCCGACGGCATCGACGAGGCCGATGACGACGTGGAAGACGCCGTCGACGAGGACGACGAGGAGGACGCCCCCGTGGACGGCCCCGTCTTCGAGGCCGCCGACCGCCGGGCCCGGATCGTCGTCGATCACAAGGGCGTTCGGCTCACCCTCGACGACCAGGAGTGCGAATTCCGCTGGGACGAGATCGGCGCGATCGAGACCGAGTCCCCGCGCTTCGGGAAGCGCTACACCGTCACGGTGCACACTCCTGACCGCCGTTGGTACCCGATCGAGATCGAGGCGACGGCCAGGAGCAGCTTCAAGGAGTGGGACGAACAGCTCGACGCGGTCCTCGACGCCTACTTCGAAGAGGGTGCCGAAGCCGAGGCCGCCGAGGAGTCCGACGCCCAGTAGCTAGGAGCAGTACTGGGCCTCCTTGCCGATGGACCGGTACATGCAGTCGGCGTTCTCCAGCAGCTGCAGCACCGCATCGCGGTTGCGGGACGTCTCCCGCTCGATCACCTCGTCGGGCGGGTAGAACCCGCCTCCGCCGGACCGCGGGTACATCTCGAAGGTGTACGAGAAGATCTTCTGGTTGCCCCACAGCCAGTCGTCGATCGACCCGTCGGTGATGTACAGATCGCTGGCCTGCTCCGGCGTGTAGCCGTTGCTCGCGGCCATCTTCTGCCCGACCGCGGCGAACGCGTTGCGGTCGTCGGCCGTCATCCCGGTCGTGGTGTCCGAGTACGTGTACCCGAACGGCCACAGCACCAGCTCGCTGTAGGTGTGGAAGTCGATCCCGGCCGTGATCTGCTGCTTGCCGCCGACGACGCGGCTGCGCACGAAGTCGGCGACCACCTTCACCTCGGGCGCCGACTCGGCGGACGCGCCACGGTAGGTCTGTGAGGACGTCGACCCCGACGAGCCGCCGCAGCAGCCCCAGCGGTAGGCCCAGTTGCGGTTGAGGTCGGTTCCGACGGCCGACGAACCGGAGTTGGGCTGGCGGTTCTTGCGCCACGACCGGTAGGAGCCGGTGGCGATGTCGTACTCGCCGCCGTCCGGGTTGAGATCGGGCACGATCCAGATCTCACGGTTGTTCACCATGGACGTGACCCGGGAGTCGCTGCCGTAGTCCGAGGTCAGCTCGCGCAGCAGATACAGCGCCATCTCGACGGTGAGGTGCTCACGGGCGTGCTGGTGATGGGTGAACAGCACCTCCGGCTCGGCCTCGTCGGTGCCGACGTTGTCGCTGATCTTGATGGCGACGATGTTGCGGCCCTGGTACGACGTGCCGATGACACGCCGGCTCGCGATGGAGGGGTTGGCCGAGACGATCGAGTCGATCTCGCTCGTCATCTCCGCGTAGTTGTGATAGCGCGAGTCGCCGGACGGGAAGTCGTGGAGCCGGACGTCGTCCTCGCCGGCGGACCGGTCGGGGACCGCGCCGAGCGGGGTGACGTCGTAGCCGAGCGACCTGAGCTTCTTGATCTGGTCGGCCCGGCCGGAGACGACGACGCCGTGGTCGTCGGTGGCGTCCACGCTCACGCCGGTGCGCTGAAGTGCGGTGCGGGCCTCGGCGCCGCCGTGCAGCCGGACCTCGTACTGACGGATGTCGTCGGCCGAGGAGGCCGCCTTGGTGGCGCTGTCGGCGTTCGCGGAGACGTTCGCCGAGAGCGGCGCCGCGAGGGCGAGGGCGAGCAGGCCGGCGAGGGCGGCGGTCCGTCTGCCGCTCCGGGCGCCTGAGCCGCGTATGCGAAGTCGCATGAATTCTCCTTGTGGGAGTGGGGGGTGGGGTTCAGTGCGACGTACGTACTTGGTGCGGGTGTGGCGCTCATGGTGCGGCGGTGGCATGAACAGGTCAAGGGTGCGAAGGGGCTCGGGGGTGTGAACCATCCGAAAATCGGCCGCGCAGTGTACGCGTACGGCCCTGGTGCCGAGCGGTCCACGGGGAAGTCCACCCGCGGGTGTGAGCCGGGCATGCGGGACGGTGCCGGGTGGGGGAGTGTGGTGATCCGCGCAAGGGGGGAACGGCGGGAGCGACGGGTCGGTGGGGACCGGCGCACCCGCCGCCTCCCGGGCCGCGGACTTCCCGCTCCCTTCGACATCACCCCGGAGGAACGGCTGATCATGGGCGGATCGGCGCCTGGACGGGACCGGCAGCTGCCGGTCGAGACGACCAGCTTCGTCGACCGGCGCGGTGAACTCGCCGCCGGACGCGAACTGCTGGCCAGGGCCCGGCTCGTCACCCTGACGGGGCCCGGCGGCGTCGGCAAGACCCGCCTCGCCGCACGTCTCGCGGCCGGCCTGCGGCGCACCTTCCCGGACGGCGTGCGCTTCGTGCCGCTCTCCGGCCTCGACGACCCGGCGCTCGTGCCGCTCGCCGCAGCCGACGCGCTCGACCTGCCCGACCGTTCCGCGCGGCCACCGCTCGACGCGCTGGTGACACAGCTGAGGGACCGCCGGCTGCTCCTGCTGATCGACAACTGCGAGCACCTGCCGACGGCCTGCGCCGAACTCACCGCGGCCCTGCTGCACGGCACGACCGGCGTACGGATCCTCGCCACCAGCCGCCACCGCCTCGGCCTCACCGAGGAACACCTCCTGGAGGTGCGGCCCCTGCCGGTCCCCGACCCGGACGGCGACCTGTCCGCGCCCGAGGGCTCACCGGCACTCGCCCTGTTCGCCGACCGGACCGCCGCGGTGGTCCCCGGCTTCCGCCTCACCGCCGCCAACCGGGCCGCCGTCGCCCGCCTGTGCCACCGCCTCGACGGGCTCCCCCTCGCCATCGAACTCGCCGCCGTCCGGATACGGGTCCTCGACGTCGAGCAGCTCCTCGACCGCCTCGACGACCGCTACCGCCTCCTCACCGGTGGCAGCCCCGCGTCCCTGCCCCGCCACCAGACCCTGCGCGCCGCGGTCGACTGGAGCCACGAACTGTGCACCGAACGCGAACGGTCGGTGTGGGCACGGCTGTCGGTACTGGCGGGGAGCTTCGACCTGGAGGCGGCGGAGGCCGTGTGCACGGCGACGGGCGCGGCCGACGGGGGAGACGAGGAGCAGGAGGCCATCCAGCGGCACGACGTCCTCGACGCCGTCACCGGCCTCGTCGACAAGTCCGTACTGTCCCGGGAGTCCGGCCCCGACGGCATCCGCTACCGCCTCCTCGACACCCTCCGCCACTACGGCCTGGACCGCCTGCGCGCCCTGCCCGGCGAGGAGGCCGCCGCACGCCGGCTCCAGCGCGACTGGATGCTGCGCCGCGCCGCCGCCTGCGAGCGGGGCTGGTTCGGGCCGGGCCAGCGCGAAACAGCCGCCCGGCTGCGGGCCGACCAGGACAACCTCCGCACCGCCCTCGACTTCAGCCTCACCACCGCGCACGAGCGCCTGGCGGGCCTGCGGCTCGCCGGAACCCTCTGGTTCTACTGGCACGCCTGCGGTGCCCCGCGCGAGGGCCGCCATTGGCTCGACCGCGCCCTCGCCGCCAACCCGGAGCCCACCCCCGAGCGGGCGCGCGGCCTGTGGATCGCGGGCCTCCTGGCCGCCGCCACCCACGCCCTGACCGCGGGCCTCGCCCTCGCCCGCGACGCCCGTCTCCTGGCCCAGGACCTCGACGACGCGGCGGAGACGGCACACGCCGAGTACGTCATCGGCGTCATCACCCTGTTCATGGACGACCTGCCGACCGCGCTCAGGCACTTCGAGGCGAGCGTCGCGCGCGGCCCCGTCCCCGGCCAGCACCTCAGCCTGCACGGGCTCGACCAGGTCGAACTCGCCTGCGCCCTCGGCTTCCTGGGCGAGGCCGACCGTGCCGTGGAGGTCTGCGAGACCGCCCGCCGGATGTGCGAGCGGCACGGCGAGGAGTGGGTGCACTCCTACGTCCTGCGGATGCTCGCCCTCGCCCACACCGTGCGGCGCGACTGGCACCGCGCCGAGCACCACGCCCGCCACGCCCTGCGTCTGAAGATCGCCGTGCACGACGTCATCGGCATCGCCCTCACCCTCGACCTGCTGGCCCGCACCGCCGTCGAGCAGGGCACCCACGAGCGAGCGGCCGCCCTGCTCGGCGCCGCCGACCGCACCTGGACCGCCATCGACCGCGGCCGCTGGGGCTCGGCGACCCTCACCTCCGCCCGCCGCGACAGCGAGGCCCGGGCACGTGCGGGACTTGGCCCGTCCGACTACCGGCGGGCCTACGAGCGCGGCGCCGCGCTCGACCTCGCCCGGACCGTCGAGTACGCCGTCGGCGACGCCACCCGGCCCACGGCCGGCCGCAGGACGAACGGCCGTCACAGATCCGCCCCGTCGACGACCGGCGTCCGCCTCACCCGCCGCGAGAGCGAGGTCGCCGAACTCGTCGCCCAGGGCCTCGCCAACCAGCAGATCGCCGACCGCCTGGTCATCGCCCGGCGCACAGCGGAGGGCCACGTCGAACGCGTCCTGCGCAAGCTCGGCTTCAACAAGCGCAGTCAGATCGCCGCCTGGGTGGCGGCGCAGCGCTGACGCCCACGGCCCACGAGGCCGCCCCACCGCCGTCGACCCGTATCCGAGGGGAGTCCGTACCGATGACCACCCGACCCGTCCCGTCCACCCCGCCGCAGGACTGCTTCGACCACCGCATGGCGGTCTTCCGCAGCGACGACGAATTCCTCGCCGCCGCCCTGCCCTTCCTCACCGAGGCCCTCGGGGCGCCCGACGAGCCGCCGCCGGTCGCCATCGCCGCGCCCGGCAACCTGGACCTCCTGCGCGACGCCCTCGGCGACGAGGTGAAGGACGTCGTCCTCGTCCCGCACACCGAGTGGTACACCGGCTCCGCCGCCAACGCCATCGCCCGCAGCGCCGGTCACCTCGCCGCCAACGCCGGCCCCGGCGGCCGTATCCATCTGCTCATGGAACCCGTCTGGGGCGGGCGGGCCGGACGCTCGCCGCGCGAGACCGCCGAGTGGATCCGCTACGAGGCGCTCGCCAACCTCCTGTTCGCCCCGCTCGCCACGACCGCCCTGTGCGCCTACGACACCCGGGTCGCCGGCCACGCCATCGTCGCCGCCGCACGCCGGGCCCACCCCCACACCGGTGTGTACGTGGACCCGGTCCGGCTCGCCGCCGAGCTCGACGCCGTGCCGCTGCCCTCGCCGCCCGCCGACGCCGAGTACCTGTCCGGTCCGGTCCCCGCCGCCGACGCCGTGCGCACCTGGGCCACCGTCCAGGGACTGTCCGCGGCGGACGGGGAGCTGTTCGCCACGGCCGTCACCGAGGCGGCCGCCGCGCTCGGCCCGCTGGAGGGCGCCCTGCTGTGGGGCGAGGCCCCGGCATGCGTCTGCGAACTGCGTGCCGTGCGCCGCGTCGAGGACCCGCTGGCCGGGTTCGTACCGCCGCCGCGCGTGGAACCGGAACCCGGGCAGGGACTGTGGTTCGCCCGCCAGGTGTGCGCATATGTCGACGTCCGCGACGACCGGGAGGGTGCGAGCGTACGGCTCCAGTACGGGTAGCGGAGTGCGCACGCAGGTATGGAATCGGGTATTTCTCCCCCTGCGGCCGTGCCCTCGCACCCGTCACCCTGGACCCATGCTGTACGGCTCCTATCCCCAGCCGCCCCTGGGCGCAGGTCATCTGAGCGTCGAGTACGAGCCCCGCCCCGCCGCGGTCGGCGAGGCCCGCGCGGCGGTCCGCCGGCAGCTGGAGGGATGGGGGCTCGCGGACCTCGACGACCTGGTGGACGTGGCGGAGCGCCTGGTGAGCGACCTCGCCGCGAACGCGCTGCGGCAGGCTGCGACCCGCTTCCGGCTCACCCTGTCCGCCGCGCACGGGATCCTGCGCTGCGAGGTGCGCGACGGGGTGGGCAAAACGGTGTGGTTCGAGCTCGGCACGTGCCGGTGTGCGCCCGGGCTGGTCGTCGGCGGATCGTTCCGCGGAGCGGACTGATCCCCTCCCGCCCCCTTGCCGGGTCCGCCTCTTTAGGCTTTCTTGATCTGCATGGCGGACACCACAGGAAACCCCACGGACACTGAGGCATCCTCCGACACCCCATCGGGCAAGTCCCGTTGGCGCTACATCGGGCCCGGCATCGTCGTCGCCGCGACCGGCGTCGGCGCCGGCGACCTGGTCGCCACCCTCATCGCGGGCAGCAACTTCGGCTACACCCTGCTGTGGGCCGCCGTCATCGGCTGTCTGGTCAAGATCTCCCTCGCCGAGGCGGCCGGACGCTGGCATCTGTCCACCGGCCGCACCCTGTTCGACGGCTGGGCGAGCCTCGGCCGCTGGACCATCTGGTTCTTCGGCGTCTACGTCGTGATCTGGGGCTTCGTCTACGGCGCCGCCGCGATGTCCTCCAGCGCGCTGCCGCTGCAGGCCCTGTTCCCGGACGTGATGGACCTTCGGTGGTGGGCCATCGCCTGCGGTCTGGTCGGCCTGGTCTTCGTCTGGTTCAACAAGTACGCGGTCTTCGAGAAGGTCATGACGGTCCTGGTGGGCGTCATGTTCGTGGTGACGGTGTATCTCGCGATCCGTGTCGCGCCCAACCTCGGGGACGCCTTCGCCGGACTGCTGCCGGTCCTGCCCGACGAGAAGGACTCGATCCTCAACACCCTGGGCCTGATCGGCGGCGTCGGCGGCACCATCACCCTTGCCGCGTACGGCTACTGGGTCAACGCCAAGGGCTGGACGAACACCGGCTGGATGAAGGTGATGCGGCTCGACAACCGCGTCGCGTACATCACCACCGGCATCTTCGTGGTCGCGATGCTCTTCGTCGGCGCGGAGCTGCTGCACTCCGCGAACGTGGCCATCGCGAGCGGCGACAAGGGGCTGCTCCAGCTCAGCGGCATCCTGGAGGAGGAGTACGGCACGGCGACCGCCAAGTTCTTCCTGATCGGCTTCTTCGCCACCTCCTTCACGTCCCTGATCGGTGTCTGGCACGGCGTGAGCCTGATGTTCGCGGACTTCGTGGCCCGCTTCCGGGGCCAGGACGAGCAGAAGGGCGAGGAGGTCGCCTCCGGCGCACGCGAACGCTCCTGGCCGTTCCGTGCGTACCTGCTGTGGCTGACCTTCCCGCCCATGGTCCTGCTCTTCCAGGACCAGCCCTTCCGCCTGATCATCATCTACGGCGTCCTCGGCGCCGCCTTCCTGCCGTTCCTCGCCGGCACCCTGATCTGGCTCCTCAACTCCTCCCGCACGCCCGCGCCATGGCGCAACGGCCCGCTCAGCAACGTGATGCTGGCGATCGCCGGGCTGTTGTTCGTGGTGCTGTGCGTGAAGCAGGTCTGGGACCAGCCGTGGTCGGAGTTCTTCTAGCGGTACCGGTCCCACTCGGGGCTCAGGGCGATCTCCCTGAGCTGGTCCTTGGTGAGGGCGGGGGCCTTGCGGGTCGGGGCGCCGTGCTGGGTCCCGGCGTTCAGGGCGCTGACGACGACCCGGAAGCCGTCGGTGCGCAGGGTGTCGACGGTCCACATCACGGCGCCCGCGACGCCCTTGTCGCCGCCGCTCTCGCGGAAGGCGACCTTCGTGCCGTCGGGCAGGGTCTCGGAGCCGCCGCCGAACAGCTCGTCCGCCACGTCGCCCATGCCGTGCTGGACGTCGATCTGGACGTAGCTGCGGCCCTTGCCGTCGTCGAGGACGAGGTAGGTGTAGTCGCTGCCCTTGTCGACGACGTCGACGTTCTCGGGCAGGAGCGGCCGCAGGGTGCCGAGGACCGCCTCGGTGCCCGGCTCCCCGGTTGCGTCGTCCTGGGTGGCCGCCGTCGTGGGCTTCTTCGGGTTCTCGGGAAGGGAGTCGACGACGGTGCGCCACACCTGCGCCGTCACCAGCTCCTTCAACCCGGCCGTGGACAGCGGGGGCGTGGGCCGGCTGATCGGCGCGTCCTTCTCGGCCGCGGCGTTCCACTCGCTGAGGGAGATGTGCTGCCCGGTCGGGGTGAGCAGGTCGGCCGACCACAGCTTGGTGTCGGCGCGCCGGTCGGGATACTCGTAGCCCTGGAACAGCTTGAGCAGGGATCCGTCGGGCAGCCGGTCGGTGACGCAGCTGTCGTGCGGGACCAGCGCCTTGTCCGGGCAGTCCGTCGTCTCACGGGCCCGGTCGCTGCCGGGCTCGATCCGGTCGAGGCCCACGGCGACGGCCGCGGGGCCTTTTCCGTCGTCGAACACGAGACGGACGTACGGCGGCAGCATGGGGCCCTCGTCGGTGCCGCGTGCCTCCTGCGCGCTGAACTCGCCCTCGGGGAGCAGCCCTTCGAGCGCCTCGATGAGCCGGCTGCCCGTGACGGGAGTCGCGGTCGGGGTGCCCGAGGGCTGCTGCGCCACGTCGGAGCCCGACGGCCGCGGGGCAGGCGTGCCGCCCCAGGGCACCAGCAGCGCCCCGCCCACGCCGATCAGGGCGATACCGGCGGCGCCGCCGGCCACCGCGGCCCGGCGCCTGAGCCGCAGCCGGCGTCCCCGTGCCCGGCCGGCGTCGGCGAGCGCGGTGCGGTCGGCCTCGAAGCGGTCGCCGAGGTCGTGCAGGGCGTGACCGAGCCGCCCTTCGAAGTGTTCCTCGTCGTGTTCCACAGGCATGGCAAACCACCGTTCGTGAGGGTCGGGTCGTCAGGAGGGGGCCGTGCGGCCGGCAGGCCGTGGGTCAGGAGGTCGCGTACTCGCCGAGGTCTTCGCCGAGCAGCGCGCGCAGCCGCCCGAGCGCCCGGGTGCACCGCGTGCGCACCGCCGCGGAACTGGAGTTCAGCACGTCCGCCATCTCCTCGACGGAGCGGTCCTCCCAGTAGCGCAGGACGACCACGGCCCGGTCCTTCACGGGCAGTCCGGCGAGTGCCTGGAGCAGGGTCAGCCGCAGCGGTACGTCACCGGGCCCGCCCTCGGCCGCGTGCTCGGGCAGCACGTCGGTGGCCCGCTCGGTGCTGCTGCGCCGCCGCTGATGGGCGAGGAAGGTCCGGGTGAGGACGGTCTGCGCGTAGCCGGCGGGGTTCTCCGTCCGGGAGACCCGCGCCCAGCGGACGTACAGCCGCCCGAGGGTCTCCTGCACCAGGTCCTCGGCGAGATGGGTGTCCCCGGCGGTCAGCAGACATGCCGAGCGGTACAGATGCCCGGCCCTGGCCACCGCGAACTGGGCGTAGTCGTCCGCACGGGCCTGGATCATGTGTCCCCCTTGCTGCTGTGCGCCGGCTGTTCGTGAGGTCCCCCACTTCACTGATGCGGCGGGCCGGGGAGAATGTTTCACCGCAAGCCCGAGAAGTTCACCGCGACCACGAGAGACCAGGACCCAGGACCCGACGGATGACCCAGCAGCCACCCCCACCCGGCCCGGGCTTCGGCCCGCCCCCGCCGCAGTACGCGCCCGCGCAGCCCCCGTACCCGCCCGCGCAACCCCCGTATGCCCCCGTCCCGCCCCAGCCGGAGCCGGCGGGTCCGGAGTTCCTGGCCGTCGACAAGCGCAACGCGGTCGTCGTGGACGCGTCCGGCGTCGTCTTCGAGATGTCGGCCTTCACCATGGAGTTCCGCTGGCCGGAGATCCAGGGCGTGCACTACAAGGCGAGCCCGGACGGCAAGGCCCTGATGGTGGCCGTGGTGCACCTGGACGGCCGGTTCTTCGAATGCGTGGTGGAGGCCAGGCCCCGGGCACGGCTCCAGGAGTGGTTCCAGCAGCTGGCCTGGGTGCTCGGTCACTACCGGCCGGTGGGGTGAGGGGCCGCCGCCCCTCACCCCACCGGGGTCGGGCGCGGTGGCTACGGCAGCGCGTGCACGTGCGGCCCCACCGCGTTGGACCAGGCGTTGCCCGCCGTCGCGTCCCAGTTCGTGGACCAGGTCATCGCGCCCCTGAGGTCGGGGTAGGTCCTGGACGGCTTGAACGAGCCGCAGTTGGTGCCCTTGGCCAGGCAGTCCAGGGCGTTGTTCACGATCGTCGGCGACACGTACCCGCTGCCCGCGCCGCGGGTCGAGGCGGGCAGGCCGAGGCCGACCTGGGACGGGGCCAGGCCGCCCTCCAGCTGGATGCAGGCCAGCGCGGTCAGGAAGTCCACCGAGCCCTGGCTGTAGACCTTGCCGTCACAGCCCAGCATGGAACCGCTGTTGTAGTACTGCATGTTGACGACCGTGAGGATGTCCTTGATGTTCAGGGCCGTCTGGAAGTAGGAGTTCGACGTCGACTGCATGTCGATGGTCTGCGGCGCCATCGTGATGATCAGCGACGAGCCCGCCTTCGACGACAGCGAGCGCAGGGCCTGCGTCATGTAGGTGGCGTTGAGGCCGTTCTCCAGGTCGATGTCGACGCCGTCGAAGCCGTACGTCTGCATCAGCGAGTACACCGAGTTCGCGAAGTTCGCCGCCGAGGCGGAGTCGTTCACGGCCACCGTGCCGCGCTCGCCGCCCACCGAGACGATGACCTTCTTCCCCGCGGCCTGCTTCGCCCTGATGTCCGCCTTGAACTGGTCGACGGTGTAGCCGCCGAGCCCGGCCGAGTCCAGGTTGAAGGTCACCGCGCCCGGCGTTCCGGTCGCGTCCGCGAAGGCGACCGCGATGATGTCGTACTGCGACTGGACGTCGGCGAGCTTCTGGACCGTGGCGCCGTTGTCGAAGTTCTGCCAGTAGCCGGTCACCGCGTGCTTGGGCAGCGCGGGACCCACCGGCCCGGCCGTGGTCGTACCCGTCACGGCCGCCGACTTCGGCGACTCACCGGCCGAGTTGGTCGCCGTGACCTGGAAGGAGTACGACGTCGAGGCGGCGAGCCCGGTCACGGTCGCGGAGGTGCCGGTCACCGCGGTCACCTTGGTGCCGCCGCGGTAGACGTTGTAGCCGGTCGCGCCCGAGACGGTGTTCCAGGCCAGCGAGACCGACGAGGAGGTCGTACCCGGGACGCTGAGCCCGCCCGGGGCGCCGGGGATCGTGGGGGCCGGGTCGGTGCCCCCGCCGCCGTCGGGGCCGAAGACCGACAGATCGTCGGCGTGGTAGGCCGCCTGCCCGTACCAGCCGTGCGTGTACACCGTCACCGAGGTCGTCGAGGAGCCGGTGGTGAAGGTGGTCGACAGCTGCTTCCAGGCGGAGGAGTCCGGGGTCCAGGTCGACACGTCCGTCGTGCCCGTGCCCGTGGCGCCCAGGTAGGCGTAGCCGCCCTGGACCCAGGCGCTCAGCGTGTACGTCGAGTTGGGCTTGACGGCCACGGCCTGGGTGCAGCGGGCGTTGTCCTGCCCGGCCGGGGTCGCCTTGAGCGCGGCCGCGCCGCCGTGCACCGGGGAGGAGACGGTCGTGCCGCTGTTCGCGGAGCACGTCCAGTTGCTCAGGCCGGCCTCGAAGCCGGCGTTCTTGGCGTTGTTGACGTCCGCGGCGGACGCGTGGCCCGCGCCGAGGAAGGTCAGGGAGAGGGCGGAGGTGACGACCGCCGCCCAGAGGCGTGCCGGTCGGCCACGACGCCTCTGTCGTCTAAGTATGAACATGTCAACCAAGTTGGTCCAGACCAATCCGAGTGTCAAGAGATTCCGGTCGTGGAGAATTGGTGTGCGCAACCTGCCCCGTTTTGGCGTGAGTTGTGCGCGCAGAGTTCCTTCCCGGCTGCACAAACGCTGTTCTCCGGTCATCGAGCCGTGGATACAGTGCTGAGATAGTCACGCAATGAAGTCATTCCGGTGCACCGCAGTAACACCGGTTCACCGGACCGGGCGGGAACGGGGAGCGACGCGTGCCAACTGCCATTGCCGTGACCAGCGCCGACATGGCGCTGCCGGCGCAGGACGAGCGAACCGTGCCCGCCGTCGTGCTCCAGGACCTCGAACGCGAGCCGCTGGAGCGGTCGCTGGCGGGCATGCAGACGCTCGTGGAGCAGCACGGCCACGTGATCGTCGTCTGCTCGGCCGCCGTCCCCCGGGGCGTGCGGCAGCGGCTGCACACCGTACGGTCCCTGCTGGAGAGCGACCGGATCGCCGTCTTCCGTCCCGAACTGCCCCCGCTCGCACTGGCCGTCCTGGCCCGCCAGCTGCGCCAGCTCGCCTCCTGCGACCTCAGCCCCGGCGTCCTCGCCTCGGCCGGCCGCCTGCTCACCCACTACATACACGCCGGGGCGCTCCTCGGCTCCGTCACCCGGCTCGACCGCGTCCCCGTCGACCTCAAGTCGCACGCCAAGTCCTGGATGCCCGGCAGCCAGTTCGGCGTCCTCGCCCACCCCGCCCCGCACCTCGTGCGCATCGCCCCTTCAGTCACCCTGCCCGGCCCGGAGTTCGGCACGTCGATGCTGGTCGCACAGGGACAGCTGCAGTCGGACTGGGTCACCGCGACCCTGGCCAAGTCCTGGAACGCGCAGGGGCTGCGCGAGGTCGTGCTGCCCGCCGAGTCGGCCACCTGGTGGGGGACGGGCAAGCTCATCGAGTTCTGCGCCCACCTGCCCGACCTGTCGGTGCTCTACCAGCTCGTCACCTCGGTACGGCAGAACTCCTGTCACTGGTGCGGCATCGACGTCATCGGCGACCGCTGCGTCTTCTGCTCCGCCACCCCGCCCACCCACGAGCAACCGGCCCGCGCAGGCTGACCGGACCCCGGCCGGCAAGGCCGCAAGGCCGCCACGACCCTGTCCGACCGCCCCCGACCGATTCCCCCGATGAGGTTCCACGGTTCATGAACTCCCGTCAGCGCCGCGGCGTGATACTCCTGCTCCTGTCGATCGTCTGCGCCCTCGGCGCCTTCGCCGGTGTCCTGTCCGTCATCAACGACGTGAAGTCCAAGGTCGGCCCCGAGGTCACGGCGTACCGGCTCAAGAAGGACGTGGCCCCCTACACACCGCTCAGCGCGGGCCAGTTCGAGAAGATCGAGATGCCCGAGCGGTGGCTGTCGAAGAACGCGGTCACCAGCCTCCGTGAGATCCAGGGCAAGATCGCCGTCACGACCCTCAAGTCGGGCTCCCTGCTCCAGAGCGACATGATCGTCGACCAGCCCGCCCTGCAGACCGGCGAGCAGGAGCTCGCCATCATGATCGACGCGGCGACCGGCGTGGCCGGCAAGATCACCGCGGGCGCCAAGGTCAACGTGTACGCCACCTTCGAGGGCGCCCGCGACTCCGACCCCGACCAGTCCCGGCTCATCGTGGAGAACGCCCGCGTCATCGACGTGGGCGAGCTGACCTCGCTCAGGCCCGACGAGGGCGACCGGGGCCGGGAACCCACCGAGGCCGTGCCGATCACCTTCGCGCTGGAGCCGATCGACGCCCAGCGCCTGACGTACGCCGAGTCGTTCGCCGACGAGGTCCGGCTCGCCCTGGTGGCGCCCGGCTCCGACTCCGACATCCCCGCGACGAACCGCACGTACGAACTCGCCAAGGACAAGTGAGAGGCCCCCATGCCCACGAGGATCCTCCCGGCGGTCGGCGACGCGGACGCGGTCCGGTCCCTCACGACGCTGCTCAGCCAGCTCCCCGACGCCGAGCCGGTCGCTCCGGTCGCCGACTCCACCCAGCTCGTCGACACGCTGGCCCGCCTGGCCGCCGAGTCCATCGACGAACTCCCCGAGGTCGTCGTCGTCCACGAACGCATCGGCCCCGTCCCGGCCCTGGAGCTCATCCGCGAGGTCGCCCTGCGCTTCCCGGCCGTCGGCGTCATCCTCGTCACCTCCGACGCGAGCCCCGGCCTCTTCCAGGCCGCCATGGACTACGGCGCACGGGGACTGGTGGCGCTGCCCCTGAGCTACGAGGAACTGGCCAGCCGGGTCAACGCGGTGGCCCAGTGGTCCATGGGCGTACGGCGTCATCTGGGCGCCGGCGGCGACGTGTTCAGCGGTGTCGGCGGCACCGTGGTCACGGTGAGCGGCGCGAAGGGCGGCGTGGGGGCCACCCTGACCGCCATCCAGCTGGCCCTGGCCGCCCAGGCGTCGGGTCGCAGCACCGCGCTGCTCGACATGGACCTCCAGACC
Source organism: Streptomyces sp. bgisy027 (assembly GCF_057710365.1). NCBI lineage: Bacteria > Bacillati > Actinomycetota > Actinomycetes > Kitasatosporales > Streptomycetaceae > Streptomyces > Streptomyces sp. bgisy027. The sequence goes on along the minus strand of NZ_JBYIVZ010000022.1, from coordinate 131,812 downwards.
GGCGACATCGCCTCCTACCTGGACATCCAGTTCCGCCGCTCGGTCGTCGACCTCGCCGCCATCAACGACATCACGCCGCGGGTCCTCGCGGACGCGGTGTTCCGGCACGACACGGGCGTGGCGCTGCTGCTCGCCCCCGGCGACGGCGAACGCGGCGAGGAGGTCACCGACCGGGCCGCCCGCCACATCGTCAGCGCCCTGCGCTCACGCTACGAGGTCGTCGTCATCGACTGCGGCTCCCAGCTGTCGGGCGCGAGCGCGGCCGCCGTGGAGATGGCCGACACCGCCCTCCTCGTCACCACCCCCGACGTGGTCGCGGTGCGCGGCGCCAAACGCACCGTGCGGATGTGGGACCGCCTCCAGATCCGCAAGGCGGAGGAGACCATGATCGTCGTCAACCGCCATACGCGCAGCGCGGAGATCCAGCCCGCCCTGATCCAGCGCATCACCGGCACGGGCATCGCCGCGACCGCCGTCCCCGCCAACTTCAAGGAACTCCAGGGCCCCGTCGACGCCGGCCGGGTGCACGAACTCGACCCCAAGAGCACGGTCAAGCAGGCGCTCTGGGGGCTCGCGGGGGAGCTGGGGCTGGTCAAGGGCACCGAGGGGGCGGTCCAGCCGCGCCGCAACGGCCGGGCACGCGGCAGCGCCGGCGACCGGGCGGCGCTCACCTTCCGCAGGCGGAAGGAAATAGGGCGGTGAGGCGGCGGAGCCGAGGGGACAGGGGGCAGGTGGCGGTCGAGTTCCTCGGGATGCTGCCGCTGATCGTCGTCACCCTGGTGCTGATGTGGCAGTTCGTGCTCGTGGGGTACACCTTCACGCTCGCGGGGAATGCTGCGGACGAGGCGGTCAGGGCGGGGACGGCGTCGGAGGGGCAGGCGGGCTGCGAGGAGGCGGGGCTGCAACACCTTCCCCAGGCGTGGCAAGGGGACGCCTCGGTGCGGTGCGGGGCGGGCGGCGGCTATGTCACGGCCGATGTGACCCTCCGGGTGCCCGTCCTCTTCCCCGGCGCGATCGGCTTCCCGTTCACGGTCGAGGGCCATGCCGGAGCCGTCCAGGAGGAGAAGGACTGAGATGCCGTACCGACTCTTCCCCCGCCGTGCGGGCGGCCGGGACCGCGGTCAGGTCGCCCTGGAGTACCTCGGGTTCATCCCGGTCCTGATCCTCGTCGCCATGGCCGGCGTGCAGGTCGGGCTGATCGCCTACACCGCCCAGCAGGCGGGGACGGCGGCCAGGGCGGGCGCGCGGGCCGCCTCCCTTCTTCCCGGCAGCGCGCAGGACGGGTGCGTCAACGCGATCAGCGACTGGCTGACCGTCTCCTGCTCCGAGGCGCAAGGCGGCGACGAGGTCACCGTCACCGCCACCGTCCAGATCCCCTCCATCGTCCCCGGCTGGGAGTTCGACGATGCCCAGAAGACCGCCACCATGCCGCTCGACCACTGAACGAGGTACCCATGAGTCTGCGGTCCCGCATCAACACCCCGGAGGAGAGCACCGGCCGGGGCGAGGACGGCCATCTGGTCGCCTCCTACCGGGCCAAGCTCCTGGAGGAGATCGACCTCGCGGAGATGAGCTCGCTGGCCGCGGCCGAGCGCCGGGCCCGCCTGGAGCGGGTGCTCGGGCACATCATCAGCCGCGAGGGCCCGGTCCTCTCGACCGTCGAGCGCTCGCAGCTCATCCGCAGGGTCGTGGACGAGGCACTCGGCCTCGGCATCCTGGAGCCGCTCCTGGAGGACGCGTCGATCACCGAGATCATGGTGAACGGCCCGGACGCGATCTTCGTCGAACGCGCGGGGCGCGTCGAGCAGTTGCCGCTGCGCTTCCCCTCCCACGACCAGCTGATGCAGACCATCGAGCGGATCGTCTCCACGGTGAACCGGCGGGTCGACGAGTCCAACCCGATGGTGGACGCCCGGCTGCCCTCCGGCGAGCGCGTGAACGTCATCATCCCGCCGCTGTCCCTGACCGGCGCGACCCTCACCATCCGCCGCTTCCCCCGCTCCTTCACCCTGCACGAGATGACCGGCCTCGGCTCGCTCGACGAACCCATGGTGTATCTGCTGGCCGGGCTGGTGCAGGCGAAGTTCAACGTCATCGTCTCGGGTGCGACGGGCACCGGGAAGACGACCCTGCTGAACGCCCTGTCCGGGCTGATCCCCGAGTCCGAGCGCATCATCACCATCGAGGACTCCGCCGAACTCCAGCTCCAGCAGTCCCATGTGATCCGGCTGGAGTCCCGCCCGCCGAACGTCGAGGGCAAGGGCCAGGTCACCATCCGCGACCTGGTCCGCAACTCCCTGCGCATGCGCCCCGACCGGATCGTCGTCGGTGAGGTCCGCGGCGGCGAGTCCCTCGACATGCTCCAGGCGATGTCGACCGGCCACGACGGCTCGCTGGCCACCGTGCACGCCAACAGCGCCGAGGACGCCCTGATGCGGCTGAAGACCCTCGCGTCCATGTCCGACGTCTCCGTCCCCTTCGAGGCGCTGCACGACCAGATCAACAGCGCGGTCGACGTGCTCATCCAGCTGACCCGGTTCCCGGACGGCGCCCGCCGGATCACCGAGATCGCCATCCTGGACAGCCACGGGGCGGAGCCGTACCGGCTGGCGACGGTCGCCCGCTTCCACGCCCAGCCCATGGCGCCGGACGGCCGGGTCCACGGCGCCTTCGCGTACTTCCCGCTGCCCCGCCGCACCGCGGACCGCCTCTACATGGCGAGCCAGCCGATCCCCCAGGCTTTCGGCGTCGCCCAGTCACCGCTCGAGCTCGCCACCCGAGAAGCCAGGTAGGACCCCCCATGGACCTCCAGACCCGCATCACGCTCACCACCGGCGTCGCGCTCATGACCTGCGCGCTCGCCGTGGTGGGCGTACACGCCTACGCCGCCGGCCGCGCCCAGCGCCAGGCTCTGGTCGACCGGCTCTCCGCCACCGGTCAGCTCACCGGGGCCGGCGGCCGGCGGCGCCGCTTCGCCGACCTGGACCGGCGCCTGCGCCGTACGCGGCTGGGCAAGCAGCTGGAACTGCGGCTGGCGGCGACGGGCCTGGACGTCACCCCCGGAGAGTTCTTCGTCTGCATGCTGGCGACGGTGGCCGGCCTGTGGCTGATCGGGCAGGCCGCGCTGGCCCCCTTCTTCGGCCCGATCGCCGGCCTGCTGGGCGTGTGGGCCGCGGTCCAGTTCCTCAACTGGCAGCGGCAGAAGCGCATCGAGCGCTTCATCAACCAACTCCCCGAACTCGCCCGCATCCTGGCCAACGCCGCCCACGCCGGCCTCGCCCTGCGCACCGCGATCGGCCTCGCGGCGGAGGAGCTGGAGGCGCCGGCCGGCGAGGAACTGGCCAAGGTCTCCCACCAGCTGGCGCTGGGCGCCTCGATGGACGACGCCCTCGGCGAGCTCGCCGAACGCCTCCCCTCCCGCGAACTGGTCGTCCTGGTGACCACGCTGGTGCTGTCCAACCGGGCCGGCGGCCAAGTGGTCAGCGCCCTGCGGAACCTCACCGAGACGCTGGAGGAGCGCAAGGAGACCCGGCGCGAGGTCCGCACCCAGCTCTCGCAGGTCAGCATGACGTCGTACGCCGTTCCGGTCCTTGGCATCGGGTCGTTGTTCCTGATGAACGGGGTGAAGGACGGCGCCCTCGACCGCATGACCGGCTCGCCGCTGGGGCAGGCGGCGGTGCTGATCGCGTTCGGGCTGTACGCGGTGGGCTTCGTCCTGATCCGCCGCATGTCGCGAATCGACGTCTGAGGGGCGGGGACGGCTGATGGGAATCGGAATCCTCCTCGCGACGGTCATGGCCCTCGGCGTCGGGGGCGTCTTCGCCGCGATCCGCCTGTACCGGGCGGAGACCAGGCTGCCCAGCGACCTCGCGCTGGCCCTGGAGGTCGGCGCGACCCGCACCGGCGCCGTCGACTCGCTCGTCGACCGCATGGGCATGCGCTACGCGCCCGCCGTACTGCGCCTGATGGGCCCGAAGCTGGTCGCCAGGTACCGCCGCAAGATCGACCTGGCGGGCAACCCCGGCGGTCTGACCATCGACCGCTACGCGGCCCGGCGCGCGGTGTACGGCTTCCTCGGCGCGGTCGGCTTCCTGGTGTTCCTGCTGCGCGGCCAGGTCCTGGTCGCACTGCTGCTCCTTGCCTTCGGCGCCTTCTGGACGGAGGTCGGCATCTGGTCGGCGATCCGGATCAGGAAGGACGAGATCGAGCGCACCCTGCCGGACTTCCTGGACGTCCTCGCGGTCGTCGTCAGCGCGGGCCTGGGCTTCCGCCAGGCGCTCGACCGGGTCGCCTCCAGGTACGAGGGCCCCTGGGCCGACGAACTGCGCATCACCCTGCGCCAGATGGACCTCGGCATGAGCCGCCGCCAGGCCTTCGCGGAGCTGCGCCGCAGGAACGACTCCGAACAGGTGGCGATGTTCGTGACGGCGCTCCAGCAGGGCGAGGAGCTCGGTGCGCCGATCGTGGACACGCTGGTCGCCCTGGCCAAGGACATGCGCCGCACCGACGCCCAGAACGCCCGCCGCAAGGCCGCCCGCGCGGTCCCCAGGGCCACGCTGGTGATCACGACGTTCATGGTCCCGGCGACGATGATCCTGCTGGGGGCGGGTCTGCTGCTGGGCTCGGGCACGGACTTCGGGTCGCTGACGGGGGAGTAGGGGGGAGGGGCCGTGGCGGGCATGCCGTTGAGGATGAGGACCGGGACGGGAGCGGGGCCGGACGCGCGGACGTCTCGGTTCGGCCCCGGGTTCCTGCGCGGGGGCCGGCTGTCGCGGCGCTCGGGACCGGCCGCGCGGAGCGAGCTCGTCGGGCAGGGCGTGCGGGGCGAGTTCGTCGGGCAGGGCGTGCGGGGCGAGTTTGCCGGGCAGGGCGTGCGGGGCGAGTTCGTCGGGCAGGGCGTGCGGGGCGAGTTTGCCGGGCAGGGCGTGCGGGGCGAGTTTGCCGGGCAGGGCGTGCGGGGCGAGTTCGTCGGGCAGGGCGTGCGGGGCGAGTCTGCCGGGCAGGGCGCGCGGGGCGAACTCGCCGGACCGGGTGCGCAGAGCGAGTCTGCCGGGCAGGGCGCGCACACCCGGCGGACCGAGCCGGCCGTGACGATACCGCTCCAGGTCAACGCACTACAGGCGATGTGCCGCCAGGTCTTCGGCTTCCGGCTCGCCATGATCGCCCTCTCGGCACCGGCGGCCCTGCTCAACGCGGCGCCGGGGCTCGGCACCCGGCTGATGGGCGCGGCGGTCGTGGTCACGTTCATGGGCTCCTACGCCCTGTTCCGCGACTGGGAACGCTTCGGCCCGCTCCTCCTGCGCCACCCCACCCTGCTCGCCACGGACACCCTCTTCACCTCCCTGCTGCTCATCTCCGCCGGCCCGGACACGACCCTGGCCTACGTCAGCGTCTGCACCCCGCTCCTGGCCGGCATCGTCTACGGCTACCGGGGCGCCGCTCTCTTCGCGAGCGTGCAGTCCCTGATCCTGCTCCTGGCCTACGCGATCAACACCGACGCGAGGTCGGCGAGCCTCGCGGACAAGCTGCTCCTGCCGGGCCTGTGCGTCATCACGGGCGCGCTGGGTTCGACCCTGCGCAACCTCATGCTCCGCTTCGGCACCGCCACCCAGGCCCTGACGACGGTCCAGGCACGCCTCGCGGTCACCGAGGCGGTGAGCGCGGAACGGGCCCGGCTGGCCCGCGAGATGCACGACTCGGTGGCGAAGACCCTGCACGGTGTGGCACTGGCCGCGGACGGCCTGGCGGCCTCCGCGGCGACGGCCCCGATGGACCCGGCCCGCATCAGGGAACAGGCGGAACTGGTCGCCCGCTCCGCCCGCAGAGCGGCGGCGGAGTCCCGCGAACTCCTCGCGGACCTGCGCCGCGAGTCCGACCCGGACCGGATGACGGACGTCATCCCCGAACTGGCGCGACAGACCGCCGACTTCACGACCCGCACGGGCGTACCGGCGACGTACGGCCCCGAGGGCGACGCCCCAGCACCTCCCGTCCCGCCCGCCGTCGCCCGTCAGCTCCTCACCGTCACGGCGGAGGCCATGGAGAACGCCCACCGTCACGCCGACGCGACGAAGGTGGAGGTGCGGGCCGGTGTCCAGGACGAGGTGCTCCGCCTGACCGTCCGGGACGACGGCCGGGGCCTGCCACCCGGCACCACCCTCGAAAACCTGCGCCGGACCGGCCACTTCGGCCTGCTCGGCATGGCCGAACGAGCCTCCTCGATAGGCGCCCGCATCCACTTCGGCAAGGGCATCCACGCCCGCGGCACGGAGGTCCGCCTGGAACTGCCGCTGGCGGCCCTCACGACGACGAAGGCGACCCACCCATGAAGACGGCCCAGTCACCCCCGCCCGCCACGCCCCTGCGCCTGGTGGTGGCCGACGACAACCCCGTGGTCCGGGCGGGCCTGAGAGCCCTGCTCTCCGCCCACGCCGGCATAAAGGTCGTGGCCGAGGCGACGAACGGCCACGAGGCCCACGAGGCGGCCCGCCGCCACCGCCCCGACGTGATCCTCCTGGACGTACGGATGCCCGGCACGGACGGCATCACCGCCCTTCCGCATCTCGTGCGGATCGCACCGGTGATGATGCTGACCTACAGCGGAGAGTCGGAGACGGTCCGCGAGGCGCTGCGGCTCGGGGCCTCCGGTTATCTGGTCCACGGCGAGTTCACGACGGACGAACTGATCGAGGCCGTACGGGAGATCAGGGCGGGCAGGACCCGGCTCACGTCCACGGCGGCAGCTGCAGCAACGGCTTCGCTCGCGCAAGCAAACGATGAACTCCCAACTGTTACAGGGAATCCCCTCGAATCGCTTTCGCAAGTGCAATCAAATGTGGGACAGTCGTCCCCGTACAGGTCACGGTTCCGGCTGAGCAGGAGGGAGGCGGAGATCATGGACCTCATCGCGGCGGGCATGAACAACCAGCAGATCGCCGCCACCTGCTTCATCAGCGAGAAGACGGTCAAGAACCACATCAACCGGATCTTCGCCAAACTCCACAGCACGAGCCGAGCGGAAGCCGCCGCCAAGTGGCTCGGCACGGCACCTGGTTCACACCCGGGACGGAGCTGACCGGCGATGACGGAGCGACGGTTTTCGGCCGAGGCCCGGAATTGGGCCCAGGGACCCTCTGGTGTTCGGGGAATTCCCGCTTACTTTTCTCCCGAGACTTCTCACAGCACCTTGGAGCCCAGAGGGGAACACCATGAGCAACTGGATCAACACCACCGTCACCTACCTGCGCTCGCGCGCCGCGCGCGACGACAAGGGGCAGACGGCGGTGGAGTATCTGGGCATCATCGCGGTGGTGGTGGCGATTGTTTTGGCGATCACGGGGACGGACATCGGCGAGACGATCTACGAGGCCATCGTCGACAAGATCGACGAACTCACCTGATCAGGCGCCGCACGTCCAGCGACGCAGGGCAGGCTTTCCCCATCTACATCATGGTGGTGGCGGGCCTGCTCTTTCTCGCGTTCGCGTACCTTGCGGTCGGCCAGGCCGCGGCAAACAGGAACGGCGCCCAGACAGCCGCCGACGCGGCGGCACTGGCGGCGGCGCAGGAGACCCGGAACCAAATGGCGGGGGACTGGTCGGAGGTCGTGGACGACCCCACGAAGTGGCAGGACATCCTCGACGGCGACGGAGCGGTGTTCGACGGGTGCTGGCGGGCGTACGAGCTGGCGGACCAGAACGACGCCACTGTCGAGGACTGTGGGGAGTCGGAGCTGTTCGGCTACACGGTGTCCGTGGAGACCAACAAGTCCGTGGGCGACTCCATCGTTCCCGGCACGGAGGACTTCAAATCGACGGCGTCGGCCACCGCCGTGATCGAGCCCCTCTGCGGGTTCGACCTCCCCGACGAGGACACGGACGAAGGCGACGGCAACGACACACTGCCGCTGCCGCAACTCACCTGTGACGACGGGAACTGGGACCCGGATCCGGACGATCCGGCCAGCCTTCCGAACCCCGAGGATCTCTTCGACGTCCATCTGGCCGACTGACCGCGAACGACGAATGACGAAGGAAACAGAGGAATGAGCATTCGGTTCACCACGAAGGCCCGTAGGGGGATGGTCGCGATGACCGTCGCGGCCGGACTGGCCCTCGGTGTGGCCGGCTGCGGCAGTGGGGACGACGACGGCAAGAAGCCGCAGAAGTCCGCGTCGGCCTCCAAGGACGACGGCTCCAACCAGAGTGTCCAGGAGGGAACGGATGATCCCCTTGCCGAACTCAAGGGCGAGGACGGTCTGATCCTCACGATCACCTCCGCTCAGCGTGACTCCGGGGGCTTCGTCACTGTGAGCGGCGAGATCAAGAACGACGGCGCCGAGTCCGTTCGGGTCCCGATCCAGACACGGGGAGACGAGACCGAGATCACCCGGCACGGTGATTCGCTGGGCGGGGCCACGCTCGTCGACTCCAGCAACAAGAAGCGGTACTACGTGCTGCGCGACACCGACGGCCGTCCCCTGGCGACCACGGACATGCCGAGGATCAAGCCGGGTGCGTCCGTCCCGGTGTTCATGCAGTTCCCTTCGCCGCCGGAGGAAACGGCCGAAGTCACTTTCCAACTGCCCACGTTCGCCAGCGCCCCGATCACGATCTCCGGGTGAGGCCCCCATGACCCGCGCCCCCCGCCTCACCCTGACCCTCACCGCGGCCACGATCATGGTCGCCGCCAACCTCCTCGTCGCCACCACCGCCGACGCGGACGACGACCCCGGCGTGCCGCCCGGGACCGAGGCGAGCGCCACCGCGCCCGTCGAGGTGGATGCCAACGACCCCGACCTGAAGCTGCCGGAAGGTGCCACGCTGGCCGAAGCCAAGGTTCTCGACATCAAGCAGGTCGTCGAGGATCAGGCCGGTGAGGAGCGCCGGGAAGACACCAACGCGGACGTGAAGTTCGCGCTCCAGGCCGAAGTCCTGTTCCCCAAGGACAGCGCGAAGCTGACCGGCGAGGCCAAAGCCCGTATCGCCTCGATCGCGGACGAGATCGGGAAGCAGAACGCCACGCGGATCCGTGTCTTCGGCTTCACCGACAACCTGGGCTCCTCGGCCCACGGCGACGTCCTCTCCCGGAAGCGCGCCAACGCCGTACAGGGAGTCCTGGAGGCCGAACTGAACGACTCGTCGGTGACGTACGAAGTGCGCGGCTACGGCGAGCAGTACCCGATCTCCTCGAACGAGACGGAGTCGGGCCGCAAGAAGAACCGGCGTGTGGAGGTGTCCTTCCCCCGCTCGGACGGCTGACCGGCGATCCTGCCCCTCACTCCTCCGTCACGCTCACCCGGACCCCCGCCCCCAGCCCCCACCCCGCCATCGCCCCGGCCTCCGCCTCCAGGACATGTCGTGAGCGCAGCCGGGGCCGGCCCAGCCGCCCCGGGCCCATGGTGCGCACGGCGATGACGCGCAGCCCGCGGTCGAGGTAGGCGACGTCGATGGGCATGCGCATCCGGAGCGTGTGCACCGAGCCGGCCGGCGTGAGCAGCATCGCGCCGTCGATGCCGTCCCGCCCGAGGAGCCCCTTCGTACGGGCCCGGTACGACGCGGCGATCTCCAGGGGGACCCGCACAGCACCGTGCTCCCCGTGAACGACCAGCACCCCCCGCCCGTCTCGCAGGCGTCGCCCCATCCTCAGCCACCTCCAGGATTTTCTGTTGTCCGCCGAGTGCTGCCCGGGTAGGAAGGCCCCATGACCGGACTCGGCGCAGTATTCCGTCCCCAGCTGGCCCCCGAACGACTCCGATCCGTCGCCCGGCTCGCCGACGAGGCGGGACTCGAAGAGCTTTGGCTCTGGGAGGACTGCTTCCGGGAAGGAGGGATCTCCACCGCGGCCGCCGCCCTGGCCTGGACCGAGCGGATCAGGGTCGGCGTCGGACTGCTGCCCGTGCCGTTGCGGAACGTCGCGATCACCGCCATGGAGGCGGCCGGTCTGTACCGGATGTTCCCGGGGCGGCCGATCCTCGCCGTGGGGCACGGTGTGCAGGACTGGATGGGGCAGGTCGGTGCGCGGGTCGAGTCACCGGTGACGTTGCTGCGCGAGCATCTCGACGTGCTGCGGGCGCTGTTGCGCGGCGAGCGGGTCACCGTCGAGGGCCGGTACGTCCGGCTCGACGACGTCGCCCTCGACTGGCCGCCCGCCGAGGCGGTGCCGATCATCGCCGGGGTCACCGGGCCCCGCTCGCTGCGGCTGGCCGGTGAGGCGGCCGACGGGACGCTGCTCACCGCGTCGACACCGCCGGACGGCGTGCGCAAGGCGCGGCAGCTCGTCGACGAGGGCCGGGCGGCAGCCGGACGCGACAGCGCCGAGCCGCACGGGATCGTCGTGTATCTGCTCGCCGCCACCGGGCCCGACGCGTCCGCCCGGCTGAAGGCCGAACTCGCCGCCGAGGGCGTGGCATCCGTGCCCGACCTCGGTGTCGCCGGGGACGCGGGAGCCGTGGCGAAGGCCGTACAGCGGCTCGCGGACGCCGGCGCGGACACCGTCGTGCTCCAGCCGACGGGCGACGAGCCGGACCCGGAGGGGTTCGTGCGGTTCGTGGCGGAGGAAGTACGGCCGCTGGTTCCGTAGCCTCGGGTCCGTCCCGGGCGCGGGCCGCTTCGGGGGCGTTGTCAGTGCACCACGGCGACGACGAGCACGTGCTGCTCGTGCTCGGTGCTCAGCCCCGCGGCTGATCCCCCGTCGCCCCGTCGATCAGCTCCCGCAGGATGTCCATGTGGCCCGCGTGCCGTGCCGTCTCCTCGATCATGTGGACCAGCACCCAGCGCAGCGACACCTCCACGTCCCGCCACGCCGGCCGCCCCAGCTCCGTCAGCGCCCGCCCGGCGATCACACGGTCGGCCGCGGCGCGCGCACGGTCGTAGAACTCGACGATCTGCTGCGTCGTCTCGCCCTGGTCGGCCCGCATGTCCTGGTCGGTGCAGGGGTCGAACCACAGGGGCTCCACCTCGCCGCCGAAGCTCGACACGAACCAGCCGTACTCCACCGACCCGAGATGCTTGACCAGGCCCAGCAGATTCGTGCCGGTCGGTGTCATCGGCCGGCGCAGCCCCTCGTCGTCCAGGCCCCGGAGTTTCCACAGCACCGCGTCCCGGTGCCGGTCCAGGCTCGCCCGGAGCGTTTCCTTCTCATCCGCCGTGTACGTCGGGTCCGTCATGGCGCCGAAAACTAGCAGCGGCCGCCGACAACGCCCTGCGATCATGAGCCGTATGGGACTGGACAACAGGCCGTTCGAGGAGCTTCTCGCCGAGGGCGCCGCCGTGCCCACCGAGGGCTGGGACTTCTCCTGGTTCCGGGGGCGGGCCACCGAGGCGCGGCCCAGCTGGGGTTACGCCGTCTCGCTGGCCGACCGGCTGGCCGGCGCGACCGCCGCGCTCGACCTCCAGACCGGGGGAGGGGAGGTCCTGGACTTCGCCCTCGGCCGGGCCCCGAAGGCCCCCGTGCTCACCGTCGCCACCGAGGGCTGGCCCCCGAACGTCGCCAAGGCCACCGCGCTGCTCGCCCCGCGCGGCGTCGCGGTCGTCGCCTCGCCCGAGGACGCGCCGCTGCCGTTCGCCGACGCGGCGTTCGACCTCGTCACGAGCCGCCACCCGGTTCGGGCCCACTGGACGGAGATCGCCCGGGTGCTGCGGGCCGGCGGCACGTACTTCGCCCAGCACGTCGGACCGCACAGCGTCTTCGAACTCGTCGAGTACTTCCTCGGCCCCCAGCCCGAGGAGGTGCGCGGCGGCCGTGACCCCGAGCGGGAGCGGGCCGACGCCCAGGCCGCCGGCCTGGAGATCGTCGACCTGCGAGCCGAGGAACTCCGCATGGAGTTCCACGACATCGCCGCGGTCGTGCACTTCCTGCGCAAGGTCGTCTGGATGGTCCCCGGCTTCACCGTCGAGGCCCACCGGCCCCGGCTCCGGGCCCTGCACGAGCAGATCGAGTCCGACGGCCCCTTCGTCGCCCACAGCACCCGCCACCTCTTCGAGGCCCGCAAGCCGGACGCGTGAGGGTGCCGCGAGCCGCCCGCCGAGCCCGCCGGGGGCTTCGGGTGCCGTCCGGCTGCGCGTGCGGGCCGACGGTCACCTTCCCGATCACCGACTCCGCCTCCGCCTCGCCTCCGCCTCCGCCTCGCCTCCGCCTCCAGCACTTCCCCCTCCCCACCCGCTCCACCTGTTCCCCCAGCTCCCGCTCCTGCCGAGCCGTCGGTGCTCCAGCCGTCGCGCACTCACCTCGTCCCAGGTGATCGCCCTGCCCGCGCCGCCCGTCGCACTGCCCGACGTCGCTGTCACGGACCGGCCGTAGGCCGGCTACAGGTCAGAACCTGTCCGCCGCCCCAGGGGCCGTGTGCCCGGAAGGTGCAAACCGTGCATCCATGAGCGAACACCCTTGAGCCCCTGCGCATCCAAGGAAGGCTGACCTTTTCCACATTGTTATGGCGGCCGACTCGATTTCCTCCTATCCCTCACGTAAGTTCAGACCAAGGTAATTCGCGTACGCAAAGCTGCGCGGCGGCACCGCGCAGAGGAGGGGGCTGCGCGGTGCCATGCCCTCGGCCGCCCCTCCTGATGGACGCGCGTCGCGCCGGAACCGCTTCCGCTCCGTCGCCTCCCGGGGGCCGTCAATGGGGCGTTCACGGTCGGGGTCACCCGCGCGGGGGAAGGCCGGACAAGTCGCCAGTTCGGGCCCCAAGGAGCGGCAAACCCTCCGGATCCATCAGCATCCCCCGCGTTTCCCCTGGAAATCAGGCCCGATCTCGCCACGAATCCGCCACGGAAGAGCCCTCCGGTGGCCACCGGCCCGTTGCCGAGCGACTTCGGAGAGTAGTTGTGGCACGCCGATGCACGCAGCATCACTTACGAAGGGTTATGGTGGAAACCCCCCCTCGGGCCGGTCCGTCTCCCCCCCACGGACCGGCCCGTTTTATTTGCCCGGGACCGCGACTTCCTGAGGCGCGGGACCACAACGCCCTCAGGGGCGCGGGGCGCGGGGCGCGGGAACTGCGCGACCGGCCCCCACCGAACCCGCACCCGCCAACGCCCCCACCGAACCCGCACCCGCGGCGCCCCACACACCCCCACCCGCGGCGCCCCCACCCACCGCACCCCACAACCACGGCCCAGGCCCCGCAGGGGTAGGCTTCGCCCCCGGGGACCGCCATACGGACAGGAACCGCACTCGACTGCGCCGCGCGCAGCGCCTCGCGCCTGTCCGATCCGTACGGAGGGGCTGACGAACACGTGAACCTGCGCGACAAGCTGCGCGGCCTGCTGGTCAGGCTGTACGCGCGCCGGGTGGAAGGTCACCTGGACCACGCTCAGGTGCCCAAGCACATCGGCGTCATCATGGACGGCAACCGGCGTTGGGCGAAGGCCGCGGGCTCCACCACCATGCACGGTCACCGGGCGGGTGCCGAGAAGATCGAGGAGTTCCTCGGCTGGTGCACCGAGACCGACGTCGAGGTGGTCACCCTGTGGCTGCTGTCGACCGACAACTTCGACCGCCCGCAGGAGGAACTCGGCCCGCTCCTCGGGATCATCGAGGACGTCGTGCGCTCCCTCGCCGCCGACGGCCGCTGGCGGGTGCACCACGTCGGCACCCCCGATCTGCTGCCCTCCCCGATGCAGATGACGCTGAAGGAGGCCGAGGAGTCCACCGCGCACGTCGACGGAATACTGGTCAACGTCGCCATCGGCTACGGCGGCCGCCAGGAGATCGCCGACGCCGTGCGCTCGATGATCGTCGACGCCCACGACAAGGGCACCTCGATGGAGGACCTCGCCGAGTCCGTCAGCGTCGAGCTGATCGGACGCCACCTCTACACCGGTGACCAGCCCGACCCCGACCTCGTGATCCGCACCAGCGGCGAGCAGCGGCTGTCCGGATTCATGCTGTGGCAGACGGCCCATTCGGAGTACTACTTCTGCGAGGTCTTCTGGCCGGCCTTCCGCAAGGTGGACTTCCTGCGTGCCCTGCGCGACTACGCGGCACGGCACCGGCGCTACGGCGGCTGAGCCCCTTCCGGCGCTGTCGCGGCCGTATACCGGCGCGACAGAACCGACCTTCTCCGGGACGGAAGTAACAAGGAGTTCACCAGCGCGCCGTCATATGCACTGGCATGGCACCGCTTGTTCGAGGGCATAAGCCAAGCAGGTCGACACCCGAACCACGGGTGTCGTATCTCAGCGGGCGGCGCCGGAGCCGTCCGCCCGGGAGGCCCTTTGCACCAGCCCCACCGTGCGGTCACGGCACGGAAGAAGACGCGGGGGGCCGGTTTTCGGCCCGTGCACAGCGGCCGACGACCGGTCCAGCCCCACTCCGTCGCTCCCCGACCTCATCCGAGGGGGTACGTCCTTCCGTGGTGACCAGCACAAAGCGCCACAAGCCAGACCGGCGCACCTACGTTCTCGACACCAGCGTCCTGCTGGCCGACCCGAACGCCCTGAACCGCTTCGACGAGCACGAGGTCGTGCTCCCCATCGTCGTGGTGACGGAACTGGAGGCCAAGCGGCACCATCCCGAACTCGGCTACTTCGCCCGGCAGGCGCTGCGTCTGCTCGACGAGTTCCGGGTGAAGAACGGCCGACTCGACGCCCCCATTCCGATCGGGGACCTCGGCGGGACCGTCCGTGTCGAGCTCAACCACTCGGACCCCAGCGTGCTGCCCAGCGGCTACCGCCTGGGGGACAACGACTCCCGCATCCTCGCGGTCGCCCGCAATCTGCAGGCCGAGGGACTCGACGTCACCGTCGTGTCGAAGGACCTGCCGCTCAGGATCAAGGCCTCGTCGGTCGGTCTCCTCGCCGAGGAGTACCGCGCCGAACTCGCCATCACGGACTCCTCCGGCTGGACCGGAATGTCCGAACTGACCCTGCCGGGCGAACAGGTGGACATCCTCTTCGAGGAAGGGCATGTCTACGTCCCCGAGGTCGCCGACCTGCCCGTGCACACCGGACTGACGATCCACTCCGAGCGCGGCAAGGCGCTGGGCCGGGTCACGCCCGAGGGCAACGTCCGTGTGGTGCGCGGTGATCGGGAGGCGTTCGGCATCAAGGGCCGCAGTGCCGAGCAGCGGATCGCGCTCGACCTGCTGCTCGACCCGGACGTCGGGATCGTGTCGATGGGCGGCCGGGCCGGCACCGGCAAGTCGGCGCTGGCGCTGTGCGCGGGTCTGGAGGCGGTGCTGGAGCGCCGCCAGCACCAGAAGGTGATGGTCTTCCGGCCGCTGTACGCGGTGGGCGGGCAGGAACTCGGCTATCTGCCCGGCACCGAGGCCGAGAAGATGAGCCCCTGGGCGCAGGCCGTCTTCGACACGCTGTCCGCGGTCACCAGCCGCGAGGTCATCGAAGAGGTCACCGCGCGCGGCATGCTGGAGGTACTGCCCCTCACCCACATCCGCGGACGCTCGCTGCACGACGCGTTCGTCATCGTGGACGAGGCGCAGTCCCTGGAGAGGAATGTCCTACTGACCGTTCTGTCCCGAATTGGTGCTAACTCGCGGGTGGTTCTGACCCATGACGTGGCCCAGCGGGACAATCTGCGGGTCGGTCGCTACGACGGTGTCGTCGCCGTCGTGGAGAAGCTGAAGGGACATCCCCTCTTTGCCCATGTCACGCTGACAAGGTCCGAGAGGTCCCAGATCGCCGCCCTTGTGACCGAAATGCTAGAGGACGGCCAGATCTGACCCAAGTGCTCAACTTGCGGTAGCTACTCGTTGGTTGGCGCCGTCCGGAAAGGCAGTGAGCCTATCCGGGCGGCGCCTCGGTGTGTGCGGCTTTCCGCAAAATCCCTGGGGCAAACGAGGTGTGAGCTTTCACACGCAACACAGAATTGCCTTGCGGCGTCGGGGTACGGCAGAGTCTCACTCCTGTCAGGCCCCGCATGCGACACATCTGTGCCCCCAGCAGTACGGCACCACACCAGCACCACAGCCAACTCCATAACGTCGTCGTATGCCGCCCGAGTCTTCACGCGGCGCTCCTCGCGAGGGAGTTGCCCACCGGGTCCGCGCCTCCCGTGACCCCGCAGTTGGGAGGCCAGAGCCAGGGGCACGATTGCGTCCGCCAGGGTCACCGAAGCGGGCGATGCTGGAAGGAAACCGTGTGAGTCCGATTTCGGTCAGGGGATTCGCAGTGGCCTCTGCCACCGCGGTCACCGCTGTCGGAAGCGTCGTCGGCGTTGCCTCGGGCAGCACCGCGCAGAACAACGACGCCGAGGCGACGGCTGCCGATTCGACGCTCCTCGCGGACATACCCGCGGGCCAGCAGGCCCAGGTGCAGACCGAGTCCCTGTCGGCGCAGGCGGATGTCCAGGCCATCGCCGCGGACGTGAGCGCAAAGAAGGACGCCGAGGAGGCCGCCCGCAAGGCTGCCGCCCAGAGCGCCATCGAGAAGAAGGAAGCCGCCGAGAAGGCCGAGAAGGCGGCGCAGGAAGCCAAGGAGCGCGAAGAGGCCGAGGCCAAGGCCTCCCGGTCCTCCGCGGCCGACTTCCCGGTCCAGAGCTCGTACAGCATCTCGCAGATCCAGTCGATGGCGCGTTCGATGGTGCCGAGCGACCAGTTCCAGTGCTTCAGCAACATCGTGGACCACGAGTCCGACTGGAACTACCGGGCCGTGAACCCCTCCTCCGGTGCCTACGGCCTCTTCCAGGCCCTGCCCGGATCGAAGATGTCGTCGGTCGGCGCCGACTGGCAGACGAACCCCGCCACGCAGATCAAGTGGGGCCTGAACTACATGAACGACCGCTACGGCAGCCCGTGTGGCGCCTGGGACTTCTGGCAGGCCAACAACTGGTACTAGAGACTCCGCCGGGAACCGGCGGCGCTTCTCAACCCTGCATCGCCCCTCACCGTCTTTCGGTGAGGGGCTTTCGCGTTTCCCCGCGCAGTGCCATGTACGGTCGGATTCAACGACTCCAGGGGGGAGTGGTGGGGAAAGACGGGGGAAGAGGACGGATCATGTCGCGAGTGCCAGGGTGGCTCGGCCGGGTCGGTGCCGGTCTGACCGAGATGAGTGAGCGGTTGGACGAGCGCCGGGCCGCGGTGGAGCGGGAGAGCGCCCGCCCCGGGCCGGTGGGGCGGACCGCCGTCGCCACCGAGCCGCCCCCGACCGTGGACCCGCCGCCCGTCGACCACGTGCCGCGGCCGCCCGACCACGCGCCCGCGGCTGCGGCACCGCGCCCCGACCCGGCACAGGTCGTGCCGTGGGGCGTACGGGTCGCCGCGGAGGCCGGCTGGCGGCTGCTGGTGCTCGCCGGCACCGTCTGGGTGCTGATGCGGGTCATCAGTGCCGTCCAACTCGTCGTGCTGGCCTTCGTCATCGCCCTGCTGCTCACCGCCCTGATGCAGCCCTCGGTGGCCTGGCTGACCCGGCGGGGCTTGCCGCGCGGACCGGCGACGGCGCTGACCGCGATTCTCGGGTTCGTCGTCATCGGGCTGATGGGCTGGTTCGTGACCTGGCAGGTCATGGAGAACATCGACAACCTCTCCGACCAGGTCCAGGACGGCATCGACGAACTGCGCAACTGGCTGCTCAACAGCCCCTTCCACGTCACCGACAAGCAGATCAACGAGATCGCCGAGAACCTCCGCGAGGCGATCGGCGCCAACACCGACGAGATCACCTCGGCCGGCCTCGAAGGCGTCACGGTCATCGTCGAGGCGCTCACCGGCATCCTGCTGGCGGCCTTCTCGACGCTGTTCCTGCTCTACGACGGCAAGCGCATCTGGCAGTGGACGCTCAGGCTGGTCCCGGCCGCCGCCCGTCCGGGAGTCGCCGGCGCCGGGCCGCGGGCCTGGGCGACGCTGACGGCGTATGTGCGCGGCACGGTGGTGGTCGCTCTGATCGACGCCGTGTTCATCGGCATCGGCATCTACTTCCTGGACGTCCCGATGGCCGTCCCGCTGGCCGTCTTCATCTTCCTGTTCTCCTTCATCCCGCTCGTCGGCGCGGTGGCCTCCGGCGCGCTGGCCGTCGTGGTGGCCCTGGTGACACAGGGCGTCTTCACCGCGGTCATGACGCTCGTCGTCGTCCTCGCCGTGCAGCAGATCGAGGGCCACATCCTCCAGCCGTTCATCCTCGGGCGCGCGGTCCGCGTGCATCCGCTGGCGGTCGTGCTGGCGGTGGCGGCCGGCGGCATGGTGGCCGGGATCGGCGGCGCGGTGGTGGCGGTGCCGCTGGTGGCGGTGTCGAACACGATCGTCGGGTATCTGCGGGCGTACTCGCAGGAGGCGGCGCTCAGGAGCGCCGGTCCGCAGGTCTCGGCCGGTCCGGCGCCTGAGGACGAGGCCGTCCAGGCCGAAGGGGGGTCCGCGGGCGCAGGCCTCGGCCGGGCTGCCGAAAACGCGGCGGGCCCCGCCCACCAAGGGTGAGCGAGGCCCGCAGTGCCGGTCGGCCTACTCGGAGAGCACGGCCTCGGCGTCGAGCGTGACCGCGATCGCCTGGATCACCGACGCGATCTTGAACGCCTCCTGGACCGTCTCCCGGTCCACGCCGGCCTTGCGCAGCACCTGCTCGTGCGAGTCGAGGCACAGGCCGCAGCCGTTGATGGCGGACACCGCGAACGACCACAGCTCGAAGTCGACCTTGTCGACGCCGGGGTTGCCGATGACGTTCATCCGCAGGCCGGCGCGCAGGTTGCCGTACTCGTGGTCGGACAGCAGGTGCCGGGTCCGGTAGAAGACGTTGTTCATCGCCATCACGGCGGCGGCGGACTTCGCCGCGGTGTACGCCTCGGACGAGAGGTTCGCCTTGGCCTCGGGCGCCAGCTCACGCAGCACGATCGGGGAGCGCGCGGCGATCGCCGTCGCGAGCACCGTGCCCCACAGCTGCTGCGCCGGGAGGTCCGAATTGCCGATGACCGAGCCCAGGTTGAGCTTCAGGTCCTTGGCGTAGTCCGGTATGCGGGACTTCAGGGAGTCGAGCGCCATGTGGGTCACTCTCCCGCGAGCAGCTTGACCGGGTCCAGGGTGTCCTCGCCCTTGCTCCAGTTGCACGGGCAGAGCTCGTCCGTCTGGAGGGCGTCCAGGACCCGCAGGACCTCCTTGGGGTTACGGCCGACGGAGCCGGCGGTCACCATGGAGAACTGGATCTCGTTGTTCTGGTCGACGATGAAGACGGCGCGCTTGGCGAAGCCGTCCTCGCCCTCGATGCCGAGGTCGCGCATCAGCTCGTGCTTGGAGTCGGCCATCATCGGGAACGGCAGGTCGCGCAGGTCGTCGTGGTCCTTGCGCCAGGCGTGGTGGACGAACTCCGAGTCACCGGAGAAGCCGAGGACCTGGGCGTCACGGTCGGCGAACTCCTCGTTCAGCTTGCCGAAAGCCGCGATCTCGGTCGGGCAGACGAAGGTGAAGTCCTTCGGCCAGGCGAAGACGATCTTCCACTGACCCTCGTAGGTCTTGTGGTTGATCGTCTCGAACTCCTCGCCCTTCTCCAGCGAGACGCAGGCGGTCAGTTCGAACTCGGGGAACTTGTCACCGACAGTGAGCACACGCTCTCCTTGCAGCGAGGAGGCACCTGATCGGTACAGGTGTCTCCCTTGGGTTGGACCTTACCGATCCTGGCACAGGCTGCATTGATACGGGAAATAGCTACACTCGGTCAGGTTGATCGGAGTGTGCTATCAGTGACCGTGAGTAAGAGGAGACAGCCGAGTCTCGCCCAGCTGCGGGCCTTCGCGGCCGTCGCCGAGCACCTTCATTTCCGGGACGCGGCCGCCGCGATCGGCATGAGCCAGCCCGCCCTGTCCGGCGCGGTCTCCGCCCTGGAGGAGTCACTCGGAGTGACGCTGCTGGAGCGCACCACCCGCAAGGTGCTGCTGTCGCCCGCCGGTGAGCGCCTGGCCGTACGGGCCAAGGCCGTGCTGGCGGAGGTCGGGGCGCTGATGGAGGAGGCCGAGGCGGTACGGGCCCCGTTCACCGGCGTGCTGCGGCTCGGCGTCATCCCCACCGTCGCGCCGTACCTGCTGCCCACCGTGCTGCGGCTGGTCCACGACCGCTGTCCGCAGCTCGACCTCCAGGTGCACGAGGAGCAGACCGCGAGCCTGGTCGACGGGCTCACCACCGGCCGCCTGGACCTGCTGCTGCTCGCCGTACCGCTCGGGGTGCCCGGGGTCGCCGAACTCCCGCTCTTCGACGAGGACTTCGTGCTCGTCACCCCGCTCGGTCACCGGCTCGGCGGCCGCGAGGGCATCCCGCGCGAGGAGCTCAGGGCGCTCAACCTGCTGCTCCTGGACGAGGGGCACTGCCTGCGCGACCAGGCGCTCGACATCTGCCGGGAGGCGGGCCGCGAGGACGCTCCGGTGACCACGACGGCTGCCGGACTGTCGACGCTCGTGCAGCTCGTCGCGGGCGGTCTCGGCTGCACGCTGCTGCCGCGGACCGCCCTGAAGGTGGAGACGACCCGCAGCAGCCAACTCCTCGCCGGCTACTTCGCCGAACCCGCTCCCACCCGCCGGATCGCCCTCGCGATGCGGGCGGGAGCGGCGCGGGGAGCGGAGTACGAGGAGCTGGCGGCGGCCTTGCGAGAGGCGCTTCGGCCGTTGCCGGTATCGGTGTGCCAATCGGTCAAATGAGCGCCGAACACAGTTCTTTGAGTCGCCCGGAAATTCAACTTCCGTCAACAAGCGACAGGTCGGACATCTCTCTCCGGAATATGCGCGCGGACTGATACACATTCCCCCCTCAGCGCTATGCGTCAGGCGTGTGTGCGAAACGACGAGGGGTGTGATGTCGGGCTACGAGCACCTGGCACGGGCCCTGGCCGTCTGCGCGCGTGACGGCTTCACCGGAGAGCTCAGGGTCGGCGGGACGCCGGGCGGCACCCTCCACCTCGGCGACGGCCGGGTGGTTGCCGCCGAGTCCCCCGGCGCGCCGGGCCCCGAGGCGCTGCTGCTGCGCTCCGGCCGGGTCAGCGGCGAGCAGTGGGCCGAACTGATGCGGGAGTCCGGGGGATCGCGCTGGCCGGCGACCGCCCTCATCGCACGCGGGTACGCGGGGGCGGCGCAGCTGCGGGTCGTGTGCGCGATGGCGCTGCACGACGCCGCGTTCGCCATCGCCGCCGGCCGCGTCGACGGCTGCGAACGCGTCCCCACCACCGAGCCGTTCGCGCAGGTCCCGGTGGGTGAACCGCCGCTCGGCCTGCTCCAGGGAGCGGCTCGCAGACTCACCGCGATCAACGAACTGCCGCACCCCGTGCACCCCGACCGCGAGCGGCCCGTGCCCGCACCGGCGCCCGCCGACGCGGACACCCCGCTCACCGTCCTGCGGCGCGAGCTGCTCGCCCACGCCGACGGCCGTCGCACCGCCCGGGATCTCGCCTTCCGGGTCGGGCGCGGCGTCTACGCCGTGACGGTCGAGGTCGCGCGGATGCTCGGCGACGGACTGCTGGTGTGCGCCGAGGCACCCGCGCCGATCCCCGTCCGTCCCTTTCCGGTCGGCCATGCGCTGCGTCCGAGGGAACCGGCGCCCGTCGAGCCGCCGCCGTACCCGCCTTCGCCCCCGACCGCTCTGCCCCGCCGAAAACCCGGCAGCTTCTTCCGCCTGCGGAACGGAATTACGAGATGAGTCCGAAATGAAGCAGCCGATCAGATGTGAAAAGAAACAGGAGAGTCGCGTACATGAATCACAAGGCCCTGGCACTGGAAATGCGTGGCCTGCGCGAACAGGTCACCGGGATCACCGACACCGCGGTCGCCGCCGCCGACGGCCTCCTCATCGCCGCGGACACCGCCGACACCATCGACCCGGAGGGTCTCGCCGCCCTGGCCGCGGCCGGTCTCGGTCTCGCCAGGCGCACCGCCGACGCCACCGCCCGCGGCACCCTGCGCCGGACGGTCACGTACGGCAGCCATGGCTGTGCCGCCTTCTTCGCCGTCGGCGACACCGCCCTGATGGTCGTGCTCGGCGACGAGGGCATGGACGTGGACCACCTGAACCGGGCGACACAGGCCGCCCTGCGACGCATCGATCTGATCCTCACCGACAAGGCACCAGAGGGAGTTTGAAGGGATGGCGACGAAGCGCATGACCTCCGGTTTCTCCGACCAGGTGATGAGCCTGGTCAAGCACCTTCGCACCGACGCCCCGGACTGCGTGGCCTCCGGCGTGGTCGACATGTCCACCGGGATGCTGCTGTCGTACGAGACCGTCGAGAACCATCCGCCGGAGGTCCTGGACCTGCTGGCGGGCGCGACGCTCGACCTGTTCCAGGGGCGCACGGTCGTGATGATCGAGGACGTCTTCAAGGAGCGCCGCGGCATCACCAGCGACAACCACTTCTTCCAGGAGATCCTGGTCAACAGTGAGAACCTCACGCACCTGTTCGTGCGGCTGAACGAGCAGCAGGACGTGGTGGCCGTCGTCGTCTGCCGCAAGTCGGTCAACGTGGGCATGCTGTTCGCCCAGGTCCGGCGGGTCGTGCGGGAGTACAGCCTCTGAACGCGAAGGCGGTGGGGTCCCCGAAGGGAGCCCACCGCCCGAGCCGTGCGCGCCGTCCGTCCTACTCGGTGCGCAGTCCGTCCGGCCGCATCAGCCGCAGCAGCGGCGGCAGGCTGAGGACCGTCACCACGAGGACGACGCCGGCTCCGATACCGGTCATCGACAGCAGGCTCGCCCAGTCCACGCTCACCTGGGCCTCGACCATCTTGAGCAGCACGGCGCCGAGCGTCAGTCCGACCACCGACGCCAGCAGCAGCCCCAGCGCGATCGGGATCGCCGTCTGCCACAGCACCGACAGGCTCAGCGTGCGGCGCCGGGTGCCGAAGGCGACCAGCGACGACAGCAGCTTCTTGCGCTCACGCAGCTGCTCCAGCTGGGAGACCAGCAGACTCGCGCCGATCAGCACCAGGACGCAGGTCGCACCGACGAAGAGGCCGTTGCGGATGGCGCGGAACTCCTCGGTCTGCCGGCTGGCGGCCAGGGTGTTGACGCTGGCGAGGGGATCGAGCCGCGTGGCGGTGTTGCGCGCGAACTCGGCGGCCTGCGGCACCGACTCGTCCAGCGAGAGGTACACCATCTGGAACATGCCGGCCGCCGCGTCCTCGGGCAGCGCGCCCGGGGTGAACAGCAGGCCGCCGCGCTCGTAGCCGGTCGGATCCTCACGGGGCTCCGCCGTCGCGATGCCCGCGGGCACCGTCCAGGACGTCGTGTGGCTCCTCGTTTCGGGATAGGCCGGGTCGAAGTACAGAGTCCCGCCCTGCTCGGTGAGCTTGCGCGTGCCTTCGTCGTACTCGCTGCCGAGGATCCGGAAGACGTCGCCGTCCCGGCAGGACCGCAGACGCGCCACCTCGCGCAACTCGGCGCAGTTGCCGACGGCCACCTCCACCGAGTTGTCGGGTTCCTTGGCCCGGTCGCCGAGCGTGCCCTCGGACAGGGCCGTCGCGCGCCGCACTCCCTCGGTGTGCGCCAACTGCCCGGCGACCTCGCTCAGGGGGACGTCGTCGCGCACGTACACGGTCATCTGAGCCCGGCTCGTGTCGTTGCCCGTCCGTTCGGTGTAGTCGGACTCGACCCCGGCGAACAGCATCTGCAGGGCTATCGCCCCCGCCACCGCGACCGCGATGCCGTTGACCATGCGGGCAGCCGTGCCGCTGCTCAACTGGAGCCTGCGAACGGCCAGTTGCCAGGAGACCGAGCCCGAGTTCAGCCGGGCCACCACGGCCTCGACCAGCCACGGCAGCAGTGCGGTGACGCCGATCAGCAGCAGTACGGTGCCGCCGATCACCATCCACTCGTTGAAGTTCCCGTTGCTGTTGCCCTGTCCCGTCATCGGGTACAGCAGCGCGAGGCCGGCCAGGGGCAGCAGCAGTCGCCACCACAGCCGGCGGCGCGGGGGCTTCGCCGTACGCACCACACCGAGGGGCTCGATGACGACCCCGCGCAGTGCGAACAGGGTCACCAGCACGGCCGCGGCCGGTACGGCGACGGCGACCAGCGCGGCAAGCGCGGGCGACGGGTCGAGGTCGCTCGGGAACACACTGATGTTGCGCACCTTCAGCAGAGCGGCCACTTGACGCCCCGCCAGGAAGAATCCGGCACCGAGGACGAGCCCGAGCAGCGCCCCGGCGAGGGCCTCGCCGCCCGCGACCCGGCGGGCCATCCGCCCGTCCGCGCCGACCAGCCTGAGCGCCGCGAGCCGACGATCCCTGCGCTCGCCGCCGAAACGCACGGCGGCGGCGATGAACACGCCGACCGGCAGCAGCAGCACCACGAAGATGATCATGACGAGCAGGATCAGGATCGGGTCCAGCTCGTCGTCCTGCGCCCCTGAGGAGGGCCCGAAGTAGCCGATGCGCTCGATGGAACCGTTGCTCAGATGGTCCGCCATCCCCGAGCCGCGCGCGTAGTAGGCGAGTTCGGCGGGCCCGACGAGTCCGGACTGCCGGATGGTGTCGGTGATCCGGTAGGGGATGCGTTCGCGCAGCAGCTTGCCCGAGTCGGACTCCAGCAGGCGCTTCAGCGCGGGTGAGGCGACCATCTCGCCCTTCGCCGGGAACTTCTCGACACCCGGCGGCAGTGGAGCCCGTGAGCCTTCGGGCTCCACGAGCCGGCCGCGTACGTCGTCGCTGCGGAAGGCCGTGTCGACGTCCGCGATGATCAGCGTGTCGTCCGACTTCGACAGCTTGTCCGCGCCGTATGTGAAGTCGTCCCGGGCACTGGTTCGGTGTTCACGCTCGGTCAGCGCACTCGGCACGGCGGTCGTCAGCAGCAGCAACGCCACCCCGAGCCCGACCCCGACGGCCGTCAGCAGGGCCCGGACCCATCCCTCGCGTCCGCCGGCGAAGGCGAACCGAACCCCCAGGGCCAGATCCTTGCCCCACTGGCCGATGTTCATACGACCCGCTCCATGTCCCGGGACTTGCCGTCGCGTACGACGATCTCGCGGTCGGAGTAGGCGGCGACCCGGGCCTCGTGTGTGACGAGGACGACGGCGGCGTTGGTGGAGCGTGCGGCGTCCGTCAGCAGCTCCATCACGCGCTCGCCGTTGAGGGAGTCCAGCGCGCCGGTCGGCTCGTCGGCGAACAGCACGCGCGGGCTGGTGACCAGCGCACGGGCGACGGCGACACGCTGCCCCTGACCGCCGGAGACCTCGCCGGGCCGCTTCTTGCGCAGGTCGTCGACCTCCAGCCGCTCCATCCAGGTCAGGGCGGTGCGCTCGGCCTCCTTGCGGGAGGTGCCGTTCAGGCGCAGCGGCAGGGCGACGTTCTCCACGCAGGTCAGCTCCGGCACGAGCTGGCCGAACTGGAAGACGAACCCGAACTCCGAGCGCCTGAGGGCACTGCGCTGGGCGTCGCCCATGGTGGCCAGCTCACGTCCGTTGTAGGTGATGGACCCCGAGTCCGGCGGCACGATGCCGGCGAGGCAGTGCAGGAGTGTGGACTTGCCGGAGCCGGAGGGCCCCATGACGGCGACGACCTCGCCGGGGTGGATGGAGAACTCCGCGCCGTCGAGGGCGAGGGTCGGGCCGTAGGCCTTGCGCAGGTCCTCGGCCGCGAGCAGGGAACCGGGAGGCGGAGTCACTTGGTCACCACCTCGGCAAGCTTGTCGAGACGCGCGGCGGTCAGCTCCAGCCAGCGCAGGTCGGCCTCCAGGTGGAACAGGGCGTGGTCGCAGATCAGCTGGTCGGCCAGGTCCCCCTTCCGCTTGCGGTCGGTGAGGATGCGCATCATGCGCAGGTGCTCGGCCCGCTGGGTGTCGAGGATGTCGGCGGCGTCGCGCCGGGTGAGCAGAGCCAGGACGACCTTGGTGTACAGGGTCGACTGGAGGTACGGCTCCGGCTTCTCGGGCGTCGCGAGCCACCGCTGGACGTCGGTGATACCGGCGTCCGTGATCGCGTAGCGCTTCCGCTCGGGCCCGCCGCCGGGCTCGATGCCGTCGACCTCGACGAGACCGTTCTTCAGCAGCCGGGACATCGTCGAATAGACCTGGCCGTAGTGCAGCGGCCGGTCGTGACCGAACTTCTCGTCGAAGGCCCGCTTGAGGTCGTAACCGTGGCGGGGGCCCGACTCCAGGAGCCCTAGAAGGGTGTGACCGATGGACATGGCCAGGACTCTACACGGGGTGTATACGCCCCATGTATACGCGCAGTGTGTAGATCATGGCTGCGGGTATCAAGGCCCAGGTGGGGGCCGATTGTCACGGTTCTGCTACTGAGACCCGGGCGGTTTCGCCGGGGGGCGGCCCCTGCGGGGGATCGGCTTGGTGTCGCCCGGCAGCCGGCCCGCCTCCGCCAGCGCACGTCGCAGCAGGAACTCGATCTGCGCGTTGGCGGACCGCAGTTCGTCGCCCGCCCAGCGCGCGAGCGCCTCGTACACGGCCGGGTCGAGCCGCAGCAGCACCTGCTTGCGCTGCGGCCGACCCTGAGGGGCTGCGCCCCCGGAGGGATCCGTCACTGGTAGAGCGTCCCGGTGTTGAGGACCGGCTGCGGGGCCCTGTCGCCGCACAGCACCACCATCAGGTTGGACACCATCGCCGCCTTGCGCTCCTCGTCCAGTTCCACGATGTCCCGCTCGTTTATCCGGGCGAGCGCCGCCTCGACCATGCCCACCGCACCGTCGACGATCTGCCGCCGGGCCGCGACGACCGCCCCGGCCTGCTGGCGCTGGAGCATCGCGGAGGCGATCTCGGGAGCGTACGCGAGATGCGTGAAGCGCGACTCTATGATCTGCACCCCGGCCGCCTCCACGCGCGCGTGCAGTTCGACGGCGAGCTTCTCGGTGATCTCCTCGGCGTTGCCGCGCAGCGAGAGGCCGCCCTCGTCATGGGCGTCGTAGGGGTACTCGATGGCGATGTGGCGCACGGCCGCCTCGGTCTGGGTGGAGACGAACTCCAGGAAGTCGTCCACCTCGAACGTGGCCTGCGCGGTGTCCTCCACCTTCCACACGACGACCGCGGCGAGCTCGATCGGGTTGCCATAGGCGTCGTTGACCTTCAGTACGGCCGTCTCGTGTTTGCGGACCCGGGTCGAGATCTTCGTACGGGAGGTGAAGGGGTTCACCCAGCGCAGTCCGTCCTCGCGGATGGTGCCCCGGTAGCGCCCGAAGAGCTGGACGACCCGTGCCTCGCCCGGCGCGACCATGTTCAGCCCGCACATCGCCAGTATCGCCGCGATGACGACCAGGATGCCGACGATGATCAGGGCCGCCTTGGCGCCGCCGCCCGAGACCGTGCCGCCGGCGGCGATCAGTGCCGCGCCGACCAGCAGTCCGACCAGGCCCAGCAGCAGGGCGAGGCTGCCGCCGATGCTGTGCGCCGTGAACTCCCGCACGCGGGGCGCGGGCATCTCGGGTACGTCCGCGGTGGCAGACGTGGCGTCGGTCCTGTCGGCGGGTGCGCTCGACGTGTTCGACGTGTTCGACATGGGTCATATCCCCCGTTTTCTCCGGAAGCTGCAGCGAGCTTCCGCTAGCCTGAGTATAGCTAAGTGATAACACTTTACCCCGCCCGAGCAACCCTACGCACCCCTCGGCCGTCGGTTCCGGTGGGACAGGTGCTGATTGTCACGTCCGTAAAAGACCGGATCGGCCGGGCTTTGTCACATCTTCCGGTGTTAGCTTTCTGAGCTGACCTGAGCGGCGAACCTGTGTGACAGCAGCGCACACAAGAACGAAGCGGAGCGGAACGGACCCATGGGACGAGCGGAAGAGAGACGAGCACGGCAGCGCGGCGGCCGCCGCGCCGCGCCCCGGCGTTCGTCCGGGACGCCGTCGAACGCGGGGGCCGGCGAGTCGGCCACCGTCATCGGGAACCCGTCGGCCGCCGGCGGCCGGGCCGCCGCCCGGCGCGCCGCCAAGGGAGGCGACGGCAGGGGCCGAATACGCCGGCTGTTCACCTGGAAGAAGATCCTCGGCACGTTCCTCGGCCTCTGCCTGCTCGGCATCGGCGCCTTCATCGCGCTCTACCTCGCGGTGGACGTGCCCAAGGACAACGCCGCGGCCCAGGCCGCCCAGCGGCAGAGCAACGTCTACAAGTACAGCGACGGCTCGCCCCTGGCCCGCGACGGCGAGGTCAACCGCGAGATCGTCGACCTGTCCAAGGTGCCCAAGAAGGTCCAGTACACCTTCGTCGCCGCCGAGAACAAGACGTTCTACGACGACCACGGCATCGACCTGAAGGGCACCACCCGCGGTGTGCTCAACACGCTGATGGGCAAGGGCGCGCAGGGTGGTTCGACCATCACCCAGCAGTACGTCAAGAACTACTACCTCAGCCAGGAGCAGACGGTCAGCCGCAAGCTCAAGGAGATCGTCATCTCCCTGAAGGTCGACCGCCAGATGTCCAAGGACGACATCCTCGCCGGCTACATCAACACCAGCTACTACGGTCGCGGCGCCTACGGCATCCAGGCCGCCGCCCAGGCCTACTACCGCAAGGACGCCGAGAAGCTCTCCGTCGCGCAGGGCGCCTACCTCGCCGCGCTGCTCCAGGCGCCGAGCCAGTACGACTGGTATGCCGCCTCCCCCGCCGGCAAGCGGCTGGTCACCAACCGCTGGAACTACGTCCTGGACAACATGGTCGAGGAGGGCTGGCTGGACCGGTCCGAGCGCCAGGAGCTGACGAAGCTTCCGGTGCCGGAGGAGCCCAAACCCACCGCGGGCCGGGAGGGTCAGAAGGGCTATCTGATCGAGCTGGCCAACCGTCAGCTGGAGGACCAGCTGATGCAGCAGCAGGGCATCACCCGCTCCCAGGCCGAGGCCGCGGTCGTCGACCAGGGCTGGACCATCACCCTGAACGTCGACAAGAAGAAGCAGGTCGCGCTGGAGAAGGCCGTCAAGGCCCAGCTGACGAGCAAGCTCGACAAGAAGAAGCGCAAGGTCGACGGGAACGTCCAGGCCGGCGCGGTCTCGGTCGACCCCGGGACGGGGAAGATCGTCGCCCTGTACGGCGGCGTGGACTACTTCAAGCACTACACGAGCAACGCCACCCGCACCGACTACCAGCCGGCGTCGACCTTCAAGCCGGTGATCCTGGCCGCCGCGCTGGAAGGGGACGCCGAGACCCAGTCCGGCAAGCCGATCACCGCGAACACCGTCTACGACGGCACCAGCAAGCGCCCCGTCGTGGACGCGAACGGCAAGAAGGTCGGCTTCGCGCCCGAGAACGAGGACGACCAGGACTACGGCGACATCACCGTCCAGACGGCGATGAACAAGTCCGTCAACTCCGTCTTCGCGCAGATGGGCGTCGACGTCGGCATGAAGAACGTCATGGACGTGGCCGGCAAGCTCGGCATGAACACCGAGGACGAGCAGGCCGTACCGGCGCAGACCCTGGGCACCATGGGCGCGAGCCCGCTCCAGATGGCCGGGGTGTACGCCACCCTCGACAACCACGGCAAGAAGGTCACACCCGGCATCCTCAAGAAGGCCGAGCACAACAGCCGTACGGTCGAGATCCCGGACCCGATCGGCGAACAGGTCATCAGCGCCGAGGCCGCGGACACCGTGACCTCGGTACTGACCGGCGTGGTCGACGACGGTACGGCCCGCCGGTCCGTGGCGAACAACCCCAAGCGCGACGGCCAGAAGGTCGCCGGCAAGACGGGTACCTCCGACGACAACAAGTCGGCCTGGTTCACCGGCTACACGCCCGACCTCGTCACCTCGGTGGGCCTGTTCGGCGAGGACGCCAAGACCCACGCGCAGACCAAGATGTACGGCGCCGGCGGCTTCGACCGCGTCAACGGCGGTGGCTTCCCGGCGCAGATCTGGGCGGCGTACATGTTCGGGGTGACCGACCCGGACGCCAGGTTCGACCTCGACACCGACCAGGGCGCCGCCGTCCAGCCGACGTGGACCCCGACCCCGACCGAGGAGCCCACGACCGAGGAACCGACGGACGAGCCGACGACGAAGGAGCCCACGGAGGAGCCGACGACGAAGGAGCCGACCGAGGAGCCGACGACTCAGGAGCCCACGGAGGAGCCGACGACCGAGGCCCCCACGGACGAGCCGACGGACGAACCGACGGGCGACATCACCCTGGACCCGGCCAGACCCGGAAACGAACAGTAGGAAAGCGCCCTTTCAGGGGCGCGGGGAACTGCGCGCTCAGCCACCACGCACCCGCACTCGGCGACGCGCAGTTCCCTTACGGCGACTAGCCGCGATTCAACTCGAACCAGACAACTTTCCCGGTGCTCAACCGGGTGGCCCCCCACCGTCGAGCCAGCCGGTTGACGAGATACAGCCCCCGCCCGCCCTCATCGGTGGCCCGGGCCTGCCGCAACCGAGGCAGCTGCGGCACATCGTCGCCGACCTCGCACCGCAGCACATCGGTCCGCAGCAGCCGCAGCGTCACCGGCCGCGAGGCGTACCGCACGGCGTTCGTGACGACCTCGCTGACCAACAGCTCGACCGAGTCGGTCAGTTCCTCCAGGCCCCAGCGGGCCAGCGCACGCCGCGCCAGCCGCCGGGCACGGCCCGGAGCCGCGTCCTCGGGCTCCAGGAACCAGTACGCCACGTCGCTCGGCGCGATGCCGTCGAAGCGGGCGGCGAGCAGCGCGATGTCGTCGTCCCGGTCGCCCGGCCCGAGCATGTCGAGCACCTCGTCGCACAGGGCCTCCAGCGGCGGCGGATGGTCGGGCCCGGTGAGCTGGGCGGTCGCGGCGAGCTTCTCGCGCAGCTGTTCTATGCCGGTCCAGACGTCGCGCAGCCGGGACTCGACCAGGCCGTCGGTGTAGAGCAGCAGGGTCGCCCCGGCCGGTGCGTCCAGTTCGACGGCCTCGAAGTCGACGCCGCCGACCCCGATCGGCGCGCCCGCGGGCACCCGGAGCACCTCGGCCCGGCCGCCCAGGTGCAGCAGGACGGGCGGCGGATGACCGGCGTTGGCGATGGTGATGCGGTGCGAGACCGGGTCGTAGACCGCGTACAGGCAGGTCGCCATGCGGTCGGTGCCCAGGCGCTGGGCCTGCTCGTCGAGGTGGTGCAGGACCTCCTGGGGCGGCAGGTCCAGGCCGGCGAGAGTCTGGGCGGTGGTCCGCAGCTGGCCCATGATCGCCGCCGAGGTCATGGAGTGGCCCATGACGTCACCGACCACCAGCGCCACCCGGCTGCCCGGCAGCGGGATCGCGTCGTACCAGTCGCCGCCGACGCGGGCCGTCTCGGCCGCCGGGAGATAGCGGGAGGCCAGTCGCACGCCGGTCGGGCGGGGGAGCGTCTCGGGCAGCATGGTGCGCTGGAGCTCGTCGGCGATGTACGCCTCGCGGCCGTACAGCACGGCCTTGTCGATGCCGAGCGCGCTGTGCGTGGCGAGCTGGGCGGCGACCAGGAGGTCGTCCGGCTCGAAGGCGAGGCGCTCCGGGCGGCGCAGGAAGACCGCGGCGCCGATGACCCGGCGGCGGCCGCGCAGCGGGGCGAGGATCGCGCGCTGGCCGTCGGGGATGATCAACTGGCCGTCGTCGCCGACCAGCTCCGGCAGGGCGGCGCGGGCGGCGGGCGCGTCGGCGAACACGGGACGTACCCCGCGCAGCACCTCGGCGAGCGCGCCACCGGGACGTACTTCGCACAGTTCGGCCGTCAGCGACGACAGTTCGGAGAGCTCGGTCGGCTCCGGCTGCTGCTGTGCGGGCAGGAAGCCGTTCTCGCTGTCCCGCTCCTCCGGGATGCGGTCGGTGCGGCGCAGCCGCAGTACTACGGGCCCGGTGGGCCGCTCGTCGCCGACCGGCAGGGGGTCGCGCAGATAGACGAGGATCGCGTCGGAGAAGGTCGGCACGGTCGCCCGGCACAGCCCCATCACGATCTCGTCCAGGTCGATGCCGCGGGCGATGCGCCGGGTGGCCGCGCCCACGAAGCGCAGCCGGTCGCCGTCACGCCGCATGGGCGTCGGCCGGCCGGGCTGCACGGCCTGTCCGGTGCGCCGCTCGGCGGAGACCGACGGCTGTTCGGTGCCGGGCTGGGGCGGGATGGCCTCTGTGACGGGCCGCGGCCGGTGAGTGTCGGGCTCGGCGGCGACGGAGGGCTGCGAGTGCTCGGGGCCGTTGCCGGCGATGTCTGGGTGCTCCTTGCTCGGGCCGGACGGTGCGGTGGTGCCCGGCGTGGAGGGGGTGTCACCGGTGCGCGCCTGCGCGGGTAAGGCGGTGCCGCCGCCAGGGGTGTGCGGCGGCGCGGAGTGCGTCGTCGACGGTGTCGAGGCACGCACGAGCGCCCCGCGGGACTCCGCGGGGTCGACGCCCGTCTCGGGGCGTTCGAAGGAGGTCGGCTGCTCCGTCACGCCTTTCGAATCCATCCGTCCGGGGCTGCGCGCCGCGCGTGCAGTTCGTCCCGCCGAAACTCCGATACCCGGAATACGTGCCCCAGGAACGGAATTCCCGCGTGGCCAGAGACAGTTCCTGTGCCACCGGTGCAGGACCGCCTCCGGTCCGTACTGGCATCGCCCTGGTAACCCTCGCTCACGTCCTGCCGCCCCTCGGTGACGATCGGTCAAGCCCGGCGCGCACTTCGGTAGTTGCCCTTGCGCGCCCTTGCGGAGGACGATCCTACGTTTGTAGCCCGGGGGCGCATCAAGGGTCTCATGAGGACATGTGCGCGGGCGTGCGATCCCAGTCCTCAGGCAAAGAAGGTACAGCCCA
Organism: Streptomyces sp. bgisy027; assembly: GCF_057710365.1. NCBI lineage: Bacteria > Bacillati > Actinomycetota > Actinomycetes > Kitasatosporales > Streptomycetaceae > Streptomyces > Streptomyces sp. bgisy027. The sequence continues at coordinate 99,254 of NZ_JBYIVZ010000022.1, read as the reverse complement.
GGCGGGATCGGGGCGCCAGTGCTGCCATCCGTCGGCGAACGGAGGCCCCCAGGCGCGGATCATCTCCACCGCGTCGCGGCCCGCCCGGCGCACCCGCGCGGCCAGCTGTTCGTCCATCAGCCCGTCCCGCTGGGCCTGCGCGAACTCGTCCTCGTCACGCCAGTGCCAACTGCGGTCCGGATGCACGGAGATGTCGAGGAAGTGGTCCTCGGAGTCCACCCCGCCCGACCAACGGGACAGCGGCTCCTCAAGGTTCACGTACCAGTTCTTGAACTGCCACCCCGGCTCCCAGAACAGCCACACCGACCACGGCTCACCGGGGCGTGCGAGCTTGAGCACACCGGTCCCGAACCACCGGTCGCGCTGGACGGAACGCGGCTTGGTGTAACGGGTCCCAAGGGGCTCCTGATGCACTGACGTGCCATCGGCGAGCACCGGCTTGACGCACTCCGTGCCCGGGGCGAGCCACACGGCGAGGATGTCCTCGTCGTCGCGGACGACGGTGACGGGGCGCACGATGTGGAAGCGACGGCCGGCGTTCTCCCGGTACCGCCACAGGATCCGCGTCCCGGGCGCCCAGCGGCCCGGCGAACCGCCCGCCGCCACTTCCGTCGTCATCGCTCCACCGTCCGTCATGAACAGATATTAGGTGCCACAGGCATACGACGCTGCGGCGCCCGTCACGGTTCACACCACCGTGATCATCGGTTACGGCCGTGTCATCCTCAGCACGTCGAGGGCCTCGTCCAACTGCTCCAGCGTGAGGTCGCCGCGCTCCACGTAGCCGCCGTCCAGGACGACTTGGCGGATGGTCCTGCGCTCCGCGAGGGCCTTCTTGGCGACCTTGGCGGCCTCCTCGTACCCGATGTACTTGTTGAGCGGGGTGACCACGGAGGGTGACGACTCGGCGTACTCGCGGGCCCGTTCCCGGTTCGCGGTGATGCCGTCCACGGTCTTGTCGGCGAGCAGCCGGGAGACGTTGGTGAGCAGCCGGATCGACTCCAGCACGTTCTTGGCGATGACCGGCAGCATCACGTTGAGCTCGAAGTTGCCGGCCGCGCCCGCGGCGGCGACGGTGGCGTCGTTGCCGGTGACCTGGGCGGCGACCATGAGCACGGCCTCGGGGATCACCGGGTTGACCTTGCCGGGCATGATCGACGAACCGGGCTGGAGATCGGGCAGGTTGATCTCGGCGAGCCCGGTGCGCGGCCCGGACGCCGCCCACCGCAGATCGTTGGCGATCTTCGTCAGGCCCACGGCGATGGTCCTGAGCTGGCCGCTGGTCTCGACGATGCCGTCCCGCGCGCCCTGCGCCTCGAAGTGGTCGCGGGCCTCGGTGAGCGGCAGCCCCGTGACGCGGGCGACCTCCTCGATGACCGCGGCGGAGAAGCCGGGCGGGGTGTTGATGCCGGTGCCGACGGCCGTGCCGCCCAGGGGCAGCTCGGCGAGGCGGGGGAGGGAGGCGTAGAGCCGCTCGACGCCGTAGCGGATCTGGGCGGCGTAGCCGCCGAACTCCTGCCCCAGCGTCACGGGCGTGGCGTCCATGAGGTGGGTGCGCCCCGACTTCACCACGTCGGCGAACTCCCCGGACTTGCGCTCCAGGGCGGCGGCGAGGTGCTCCAGGGCCGGGACGAGGTCACGGGTGACGGCGGCGGTCGCGGCGATGTGGATCGACGACGGGAAGACGTCGTTGGACGACTGCGAGGCGTTGACGTGGTCGTTCGGGTGGACGTCCCGGCCGAGCCGCTCGGTCGCGAGCGTGGCGACGACCTCGTTGGTGTTCATGTTCGACGAGGTGCCCGAACCGGTCTGGAAGACGTCGATCGGGAAGTGCGCGTCCCAGTCACCGCGCGCGACCTCCCCGGCCGCCTCCTGGATCGCCTCCGCGATGTCCTCATCGAGCACGCCGAGGCGCGCGTTCACCTTGGCGGCGGCGCCCTTGATGCGCGCGAGCGCCTCGATGTGGGCACGCTCGATGTGCTGTCCGGAGATCGGGAAGTTCTCGACGGCACGCTGGGTCTGGGCCCGCCACTTGGCGTCCGCCGGGACGCGGATCTCGCCCATGGAGTCGTGCTCGATGCGGTATTCGCTCATGCCCGGTACAGCGACCGAGCGGGCCCGGATGTTCCGGGCCCTGCGCCGATCGCGCGACCGAGCGGGCCCGGGGGGCTTACGCCAGACCGGGGCCGCGCACCGGGATGCCGGTGAACGCCGGGGCGGGCGCCGGGTCCTGGAAGAAGTCGTTGGACTTGTTCGTCCGACGGCACCACTCAGCCCGTCCGGCGTGTGAGGACGAGGCCGTTCAGGCCGAAGGGGGCCTGGGGCGCAGCCCCAGGCGGGGGCGAAGGGGCGGAGCCCCTGGGGACGGGACGGGTAGGGGCAGCGGGGGCGGAATCCATCTCCGGCCGCCCGATGGCGCTACGCCGGCCCGGGGCCCCGGACCGGGATCGTCGTGAACGTCGGCGCCGGAGCCGGGTCCTGGAAGAAGTCGTTGCCCTTGTCGTCGACCACGATGAACGCCGGGAAGTCCTCGACCTCGATCTTCCAGACGGCCTCCATGCCGAGCTCCTCGTACTCGACGACCTCGACCTTCTTGATGCAGTCCTGGGCGAGGCGGGCGGCGGGGCCGCCGATGGAGCCGAGGTAGAAGCCGCCGTGCGTGTCGCACGCGTCGGTGACCTGCTTGCTGCGGTTGCCCTTGGCGAGCATCACCTTGGAGCCGCCGGCGGCCTGGAACTGCTCGACGTAGGAGTCCATGCGGCCGGCCGTCGTCGGACCGAAGGAACCGGACGCGTAGCCCTCGGGGGTCTTCGCCGGCCCGGCGTAGTACACCGGGTGGTCCTTCAGGTACTGCGGCATCTCCTCGCCCGCGTCCAGCCGCTCCTTGATCTTGGCGTGCGCGATGTCACGGGCCACGACCAGCGGGCCGGTGAGCGAGAGCCGGGTCTTGACCGGGTACTTGGTCAGCTCGGCGAGGATGTCGTCCATCGGCTGGTTGAGGTCGATGCGCACGACGTCCGAGGACTCGTCGAGGTGCTCGTCGGTCGTCTCCGGCAGGAAGCGCGCCGGGTCCGTCTCCAGCTGCTCCAGGAAGACGCCCTCGGCGGTGATCTTCGCGACGGCCTGGCGGTCGGCGGAGCAGGAGACGGCGATGGCGACCGGGCAGGAGGCGCCGTGCCGGGGCAGGCGCACCACACGCACGTCGTGGCAGAAGTACTTGCCGCCGAACTGCGCCCCGATGCCGATCTTCTGCGTCAGCTCGAAGACCTTCTCCTCCAGCTCCTTGTCCCGGAAGCCGTGCCCGAGCGGCGAGCCCTCGGCCGGGATCTCGTCCAGGTAGTGCGCGGAGGCGTACTTGGCGGTCTTCAGCGCGTACTCGGCGGAGGTGCCGCCGACGACGATCGCCAGGTGGTACGGCGGGCAGGCGGCCGTACCGAGCGAACGGATCTTCTCCTCCAGGAACTTCATCATGGAGGACTCGTTCAGGACGGCCTTGGTCTCCTGGTACAGGAAGGACTTGTTGGCGGAGCCGCCGCCCTTGGCCATGAACAGGAACTTGTAGGCGCCGCCGTCGGTGGCGTACAGCTCGATCTGGGCCGGCAGGTTGGAGCCGGTGTTCTTCTCCTCCCACATGGTGAGCGGAGCCATCTGCGAGTACCGCAGGTTGAGGTTGAGGTAGGCGTCGTAGATGCCGCGGGACAGGGCCGCCTCGTCGCCGCCCTCGGTCAGCACGTTCTGGCCGCGCTTGCCCATCACGATCGCCGTGCCGGTGTCCTGGCACATGGGCAGCACGCCCGCGGCCGCGATGTTCGCGTTCTTCAGCAGGTCCAGCGCCACGAACTTGTCGTTGCCCGACGCCTCGGGGTCGTCGATGATCCGGCGCAGCTGGGCGAGGTGCGCCGGGCGCAGGTAGTGCTGGATGTCGTGGATGGCCTCCTCGGCCAGCTTGCGCAGCGCCTCCGGCTCCACCTTGAGGAACGTCCGCCCGTCGGCCTCGAAGGTGGAGACACCCTCGGCGGTCACCAGCCGGTAGGGGGTGGTGTCCTCTCCCATGGGGAGCAGATCGGTGTACGCGAACTCAGGCATCTCGCCCATTCCTCACTCGACAGACAGCGGCTGGCCTCCATGGGCAGCGTCCACCAGCGTAGGACCTGCCGCCGGTGCCGAGCTTGTGAGGTAAGGCTCAGTTCGACGGTCGTCGTAGGACCCCGCGAGGGGCTATCGCGATCTATCGTGTTTGGGTACGCTGCTGCCGTGGACCTTCAGAAGCGCACCGCGCCCGCTCCCGCCACCGAGCTCCGGGCCTCCGACGCCGACCGCGACCGGATCGCCGACATCCTGCGCGACGCCCTGGGCGAAGGGCGCCTGACCGCCGATGAGCACGCCGAGCGGGTCGAGGGTGTCCTGGCCGCCAAGACGGTCGGTGAACTGGAGGTGTTCATCCGGGATCTGCCCGCCGCACAGCGGCGCCGCGAGCCCTACGTCGCCGCCCCCAGCCGCCCGGCCCCGGGCGCGATCCCGGTCGAGCCCGACGACAACGTCGTCGCGGTGTTCAGCAGCGCCGTCCGCAAGGGCCGCTGGCGCGCGGGCCGCCGGATCCACGCGTACGCGATCTTCGGCAGCGTCGAGATAGACCTCAGCGAGGCGCTCTTCCAGTACCAGCACGTGATGATCCGGGCGATCTCGGTCTTCGGCAACGTCGAGGTCCGCGTCCCGGAGAACGTCTCGCTGCGCGGCGCCGGCGGCGGTGTGCTCGGCAACTTCGAGGTGGACCACCTCGACGCGGAGGACCCCGAGGCGCCGGTCGTCCATGTCGACGGCTGGGCCGTGCTGGGCAACATCGAAGGCAGGCCGAAACGGGGCAAGCTCGTCGCGGACATACTCGATCGCGTTCAGCGCAAGGTCGACAAGAGTTTGCGCAAGCATCTGGATCGTTGACGGTAGTGAACCGGACCGGCCGACTCCGGCTGTCGGGCCGCTGAAGCGCCGTGCCGCGGTGCGCGGGACCACCCGGAATCCAGCGGTTCGGAACTCACTGCATAGGCGCGCGCACAGCGGGTAGACCTTGCTGCATCGTCTCTCGCTCGCGAAGCCGTCGTCAGGAGTAGACCGTGCTGCAACCGCCGCATTCGTCCATGCAGGTAGCTGCCGTTCCGGCCCAGCGGGTGCCAGCGCGAGACAGGGACCAAGACGCCCCGTGGCATACGGAGGCCGTGTGCCGCCGTGACGAGGCCGGCCTGTTCTTCGCCCCCTCCAAGGAGCCCACCGCGGCCCGACTCTCCCGTGAGGAGGCGGCCAAGCGGGTCTGTGCCCGCTGTCCGGTCATGGTCGAGTGCCGTGAACACGCCCTGCTCCAGCCCGAGCCGTACGGCGTCTGGGGCGGCCTCACCGCCGCCGAGCGCCGCGTGGTCCTGGCCAGGCGCCGCCGCCGCGACATGGAGCTGAAGAAGGCGGCGCGGGCGGCGAACCGGATAGCGCAGGCGGGCTGACAAACGAGAAACAGGGCGCCCCCTCCGCACCGGGGGCGCCCTGTCGGCTGCGCGGATCAGCTGGGGGCGGGTGACCGCCCCGCGCTCACTTCGCCCTGTCGAAGTCGATCGCGCTGTAGGCCCGCAGCTTGCTCAGCCGGTGCTCGGAGTCGATCCGCCGCACCGTCCCCGACTTCGACCGCATCACGATCGAGTCGGTGGTGGCGTTCTCCGACCGGTAGCGCACGCCGCGCAGCAGCTCGCCGTCGGTGATGCCGGTCGCGACGAAGAACACGTTGTCGCCGGAGACCAGGTCGTCGGTCATCAGGACCCGGTCCAGGTCGTGCCCCGCGTCGAGCGCCCGCTGCCGCTCCTCGTCGTCCTTCGGCCAGAGCTTGCCCTGGATGGTGCCGCCGAGGCACTTCACGGCACAGGCCGAGATGATGCCCTCCGGCGTACCGCCGATGCCCAGCAGCATGTCCACGCCGGTGCCCTCGCGCAGCGCGTAGATCGAACCCGCGACATCGCCGTCGGAGATCAGCTTGATGCGCGCGCCGGCGTCCCGGATCTCCTTGATGATGCCCTCGTGCCGGGGCCGGTCCAGGATGACGACGGTGACGTCCTCGGGCGTGGAGCGCTTCGCCTTCGCGACCCGGCGGATGTTCACGGCCACGGGCGCGTCGATGTCGACGAAGTCGGCCGCCTCGGGCCCGGTGACCAGCTTGTCCATGTAGAACACGGCGGACGGGTCGAACATGGACCCCCGGTCGGCCGCGGCGAGCACGGCGATCGCGTTGGGCATGCCCTTCGCGGTCAGCGTGGTGCCGTCGATCGGGTCGACGGCGATGTCGACCTCGGCCCCGGTTCCGTCGCCGACCCGCTCCCCGTTGAAGAGCATCGGCGCCTCGTCCTTCTCGCCCTCACCGATGACGACGACGCCGTTCATCGACACGGTGTGGACGAGGGTCCGCATGGCGCGTACGGCGGCACCGTCGGCGCCGTTCTTGTCGCCGCGCCCCACCCAGCGGCCGGCGGCCATCGCGGCCGCCTCGGTCACGCGGACCAGCTCCAGGGCGAGGTTGCGGTCGGGGGCTTCGCTGGGTACTTCGAGCTCGGACGGCAGATGATGATGATTCTCGGTCATCGAGGCGCACCTTTCTGATACGACGACGGCCGGATGAGGGTTCGTCCCCGACTCTATCCTCGGGCGCGCAGAATGAGCAGGGGACCCCACGGATGAGCGGCCGGGGCACCTGCGACGATAGGGGGCGTGGCAGGTTCGAACGGCAAGCAGAAGTCGGTCCGCAACATGGTGCTCTCGCTGGGAGTGACCGTGCTCGCGGCTGGAGTCATCTATCTCTTCGTCCCCCGTGACGACAGCGCTCCCGAACTCCCGCGGATCGACTACCGCGTCGAACTGCTGACGGCCCGGCGTGCGGCGTCCTACCCGGTGGCCGCGCCCGAGGGACTGCCGGAGAGCTTCAAGGCGACGTCCGTGCGCTTCAAGGGAGACGACTTCGACGCCTGGCACCTCGGCTTCCACACCGCCGGCGGGGAGTACCTCCAGGTCGAGCAGTCGGCCGAGAAGCCGGCGACGTTCCTGGAGAAGGCCACCCAGGGCGGACGGGCGAGCGAGGTCACCGAGAAGATCGGCGACCGGACCTGGACGCGGTACACGGGCGGTCGTTACGACGCGCTCGTGCTGGAGGAGAAGGGCGCGACGACCGTGGTCGCGGGCACGGGTTCCTTCGAGCAGCTGTCGCAGGTGGCGAAGGCGCTCAAGTCGCAGTGACGCCGCCCGCGCAAGACGCGCTCACGCACCGCGCGTGACGAAGGGCCCCGGCTTCCTGTCCCTGCGGATCTCGAAGTCCATCGCACCCCTTGAACCGGGGTGTTGCAACGACCACTGGAACTCAAGTCCGGCCGGGGGCCCTTCGTCATGCTCGGTCGGGCGGGTCAGACCGTGGTGACGACCTGGTCGAAGTCCAGGCGCGGGGAGCGCGGGTACCAGGCGTCGGCGCCCGGCTTGCCGATGTTGACGACCATCAGCGGGGCGTGGTCGTCGTCCAGGAACTCCTTGCGGACGCCCGCGAAGTCGAAGCCGGTCATCGGCCCGGCGGCGAGGCCCGCGGCGCGGATGCCGACGATGAAGTACGCGGCCTGGAGGGCGGCGTTCATCCCGGCGGCGTTCTCGCGGGCCGGGCGCTCACTGAAGAAGACGTCCTTGGCCTGCGGGAAGGCCGGGAACAGGGTCGGCAGCTCCTCGTGGAACTCGTTGTCCGCGGAGAGGATCGCGACCAGCGGGGCGCTCGCGGTCTTGGCCTGGTTGCCCTCGGACATGTGCTGCACCAGACGCTCACGGGCCTCGGCCGAGCGGACCAGGGTGATGCGCAGCGGGGTCTGGTTGAAGGCGGTGGGGCCGTACTTGACCAGGTCGTAGATCGCCTGGACCTGCTCCTCGGTCACCGGTTCGTCGGTGAACGTGTTCGCGGTGCGGGCCTCGCGGAACAGCAGGTCCTGGGCGGCGGGGTCAAGAACGAGAGACATGCGTGAACCTTCTCGGGTTGTGCGTGTGCGTCATGGGCGGTGCGTAAACGGACCGTGGACCGTTTACGCTGAAGACGGTACGCCAGACATGTTCAAGGTTCAACAAAAAGCGGGGTGTGGTGATCCGCTTCACAGTCCGATCAGGTGTGACGGCTCTCGGTCGCCCCGTCGGCTGGCTCGCCGGCGCCGCCTAGGACTCGTCCCCGGCGCTCTCCCGCACGGCCTCCGCCTCGGCCTCGGCCTCCTCGGCCAGGGCCGCGTCCAGCCGCGCCCGTGCCCCGTCCAGCCAGCGACGGCAGACCTTGGCCAGCTCCTCGCCGCGCTCCCAGAGCGCGAGGGACTCCTCCAGCGTCGTACCGCCCGCCTCCAGCCGCCGGACGACCTCGATCAGCTCGTCCCGGGCCTGCTCGTACCCGAGCGCTTCTTCCACCTTGCTGGTCATGCGCCCACCCTATGCATCGGCTTGTGCGTCGACAGCAGCGTCGACCCGTACGGAGAACTCGCCCTCGGCGACCCGCGCGCGCAGCGCCTCGTCCGCGGTGACCTCGCCGGGGTCGCGGACCACGTGCCCGTCGGCCCGCTGGAGCACGGCGTACCCCCGCTTCAGGGTCGCCGCGGGGGAGAGAGCCACCACGCGCGCGTGCGTGTGCGTCAGTTCGGAGTCGGCGCGGTCGAGGTGGTGGCCCAGGCAGCGGCGGCCACGGTCGAGCAGGGACGCCACATGGTCGGCCCGCTCGTCGATCATCCGGTGCGGATCCTCTATCGACGGCCGCGCCAGGGCGTGCGCCAGCCCGCGCTCCTCGCGCTCGACGAACGCCTCGACGCACCGCCGGGCCCGGTCGCGCAGCATCCGCACCCGCTCGTACTCCTCGCCCACGTCCGGCACGACCTTCTTGGCGGCGTCGGTCGGAGTGGAGGCGCGCAGGTCGGCGACATGGTCGAGGAGGGGGTTGTCCGGCTCGTGCCCGATGGCCGACACCACCGGCGTACGGCACGCGGCGACGGCCCGCACGAGCTGCTCGTCGGAGAAGGGCAGCAGATCCTCGACGCTGCCGCCGCCGCGGGCGACGATGATCACGTCCACGTCGTCGATGCCGTCGAGCTCCTTGACCGCCTGCACGACCTGCGGCACGGCGTGCACGCCCTGCACGGCGACGTTGCGCACCTCGAAGCGGACGGCGGGCCAGCGGTGGCGGGCGTTCTCCAGGACGTCCCGCTCGGCGGCGGAGGCGCGTCCGCAGACCAGGCCGATGAGCTGGGGAAGGAAGGGGAGCGCCTTCTTCCGCTCCGGTGCGAAGAGCCCCTCGGCGGCCAGCGCCTTCTTCAGCATCTCCAGCCGGGCGAGCAACTCGCCCACGCCGACCGGCTTCATCTCGGTCGCGCGCAGGGAGAGCTGGCCGCGCGGGGCGTACCACTCGGGCTTGGCGAGCACGACGACCCGGGCGCCCTCGGTCACCACGTCGGCGACGGCGTCGAAGACCTGCCGGTAACAGGTCACGCTCACGGAGATGTCGTACGACGGGTCGCGCAGCGTCAGGAACACGACGCCGGCGCCCGGCCGCCGCGACAACTGCGTGATCTGCCCCTCGACCCACACCGCCCCGAGCCGGTCGATCCACCCCCCGATGAGCCGCGACACCTCACCGACGGGCAGGGGGGACTCCGGGGTCGTGTTCACAGCCATGCGGCGAGCGTAACGGCCGCCACCGACAACGCCGACCAGCCGAACGGGGCGGGGCGCGGACGCTCCAGGCCGGGTGCCCTCCGTCGTCCGGCGTAGCTTCCGTGGTCCCGCCCCGCGACCTCCCGCATCCGCCCGCCCCGCCCGGCGACCCGTCCCCCACCCTTCACACCGCGGTGCCGGTCTCCTCGTCAAGCCGTCACCCTCGTGATCTCCGAGCCCCCGAACGCACCCTTACGATGGGACGCATGACTGCTTCGTCTGGCCGCCGTGTCCTGCTCGCCGCCCCCCGTGGCTACTGCGCGGGTGTGGACCGCGCCGTGATCGCCGTCGAGAAAGCCCTGGAGCAGTACGGCGCTCCGGTGTACGTCCGGCACGAGATCGTCCACAACAAGTACGTCGTGCAGACCCTGGAGAAGAAGGGCGCCATCTTCGTCGAACGCACGGAGGAGGTGCCGCCGGGCAACATCGTGATGTTCTCGGCGCACGGCGTGGCCCCCGTCGTCCACGAGGAGGCCGCGCGCGGCAAGCTGGCCACCATCGACGCGACCTGCCCGCTCGTCACCAAGGTCCACAAGGAAGCCGTCCGCTTCGCCAACGAGGACTACGACATCCTGCTGATCGGGCACGAGGGCCACGAGGAGGTCATCGGCACGTCCGGTGAGGCCCCCGACCACATCACGCTCGTCGACGGGCCGGAGGACGTCGCCAAGGTCGAGGTCCGCGACGAGTCGAAGGTCGTCTGGCTCTCCCAGACCACCCTCTCCGTCGACGAGACCATGGAGACCGTCGACGCGCTGAAGGAGAAGTTCCCGCAGCTCATCTCCCCGCCCAGCGACGACATCTGCTACGCCACACAGAACCGTCAGCTCGCGGTGAAGCAGATGGGCGCCGAGGCCGAGCTGGTCATCGTGGTCGGCTCGCGCAACTCCTCCAACTCCAAGCGGCTGGTCGAGGTCGCCAAGCTCGCCGGCTCCCGCGATGCCTACCTCGTGGACTTCGCCGCCGAGATCGACGAGGCCTGGCTGGAGGGTGTGACCACGGTCGGCGTCACCTCCGGCGCCTCCGTCCCCGAGGTCCTCGTCGAGGAGGTCCTGGAGTGGCTGTCCCAGCGCGGTTACGGCGATGTCGAGCTCGTGAAGGCCGCCGAGGAGTCGATCACCTTCTCGCTGCCCAAGGAACTGCGCCGTGACCTGCGGGAAGAGGCGGCGGCGCTGATCGCCGGGCGCACCGGGGCGAGCGACTCCGGGCAGTGACCGTCAGTCGTCCGTCGTAACGTGGGGCCATGCAGATCTTCGGCTTGGACATCGGTGGATCCGGGATCAAGGGCGCCCCGGTGGATCTGGACAGGGGCAACCTGGCCCAGGAGCGCTTCAAGGTGCTCACTCCGCAACCGGCCACACCCGACGGGGTCGCCGACGGCGTGAAGCAGGTCGTCGAGCACTTCGGCTGGACGGGCCCGGTCGGGCTCACCTTCCCCGGTGTGGTCACCGACGGCGCCACGATCCGTACGGCGGCCAACGTCGACAAGAGCTGGATCGACACGGACGCGCGCACGCTGTTCAGCGACAAGCTGGGCGGCCACCCGGTGACGGTGGTCAACGACGCGGACGCGGCCGGCGTCGCCGAGATGCACTTCGGCGCGGGCCGCGGCCGCAAGGGCACCGTGTTCCTCCTCACCTTCGGCACGGGCATCGGCAGCGCCCTGTTCGTCGACGGCCGGCTCGTCCCCAACACCGAGCTGGGCCACCTCGAACTCCACGGCCACGACGCCGAGAAGCGCGCCTCCAGCAAGGCCAAGGAGGACGAGGACCTGTCCTGGGAGCACTGGGCGCACCGCGTGCGCACGTACCTCGCCCACGTCGAGATGCTGTTCTCGCCCGAGCTGTTCATCATCGGCGGCGGGGTGAGCCGCAAGGCCCACAAGTTCCTGCACTACATCGAGGACATCAAGGCGGAGATCGTGCCCGCCCAGCTCCAGAACAACGCCGGGATCGTCGGCGCCGCGATGCACGCGGCGGAGCAGGACCGCTAGGGCCTGCTGCGGAAGTGGCGCCTGCCGCGCGACGCCCGGCACGCCCTCTCGCCCGCACCGCCCGAAAGGCCGAGTACGCCCGGTACGAGGGCTTCCGGGCGGCACGCCGAGAGGACGCAGCGAACGCCGCGCGGCCGCCCTCCGGGCGACGACGCCACTTTCGCACCAGGCCCTGACCGCCGCAGGTGGGTGCCGGCGGCGGTCGGCGGCTGCGGGTGGGTGTCGGCGGCAGCGGGCGGCAGCCGGCGGCTGCGGGTGAGTGCCGCGGGTCAGTACACCTGGCCGCCGCTCGCACCGGCCCGGCGGCGTGCCGCCACCCGCCGGGCGACCAGGCGCACCCTGCGCACGAGCACCACGAGACCGGCGATCAGCGTCCCGCCGTACAGCCACCCGGCCTCCGTGGCGAGGGCGCTCACCAGCCCCATCAGATGGCCGCTGAACCCGCCGCCGCCCTCGCCCAGCGGAAGCAGCCCCACCGCGAAGGCGATCGGCACGGCCACCGGCGCGGTCGGCAGGTCGCCCTCGCGCACCCAGACGGCCGTGAGCACGCACACTGGCAGGAACAGCACGCTGTACAGCGTCAGCGACCCGAACAGCAGCGAGTCGAGACAGCCGAGCACCAGCATCACGGCCGCGCAGAACAGACCGCTGCCGAGTCCGGTGAGCCGGGAGTCGGGAAACCTGCGGACGGGCTGCGGCGCCGGAGCCGGCCCGGGACGCCGTACCGCCGCGGCGCCCTGCTCCGAACGCGGCCCGCGCTGGGGACCGGGCCGGGTCGAGCGGGCGGGCCTGGGTGAGGCGGCGTCCCGGGCGGCCCGGGCCTTCGCGAGCCGGGCGGCTCTGGCGGCCTTGGCGGCGGCTCGGGCGGCGGCTCCGGGGTCGTCGGCCGCGGCGGCTCGGCCGGCGGCGGTGCCCCGGGTGGGCCGGCCGTCGGCCCGTCCCGAGCCGCCCTCGCTGCCGCTGGTCCTGCCCCTGTCGCCGTCCCCGGCGTTCTTGATGCCGCCCTCCCTCAGGTACCGGCCCTCGCCGCGCCTCGTACGACTCTCGCCCCGCTCCACACTGTCCCCGTCCGGCGGTTGCCCGCCATCGCCCGGCGCGAACCGGCGCCGCCCTCGCGCCAACCGGCCCTCACCCCACGCGACCCCGCTGCCGCTCCACGGCGGGCAGGTCGCGTCCTGTCTTGCTGCTCTTCTGCACCAACCTAGGTCGGTTCATGTGGCCGATCGGCCATCGGACACGCCCGGGGGCGGACCTTGGCCAGGTGTTCGACGGGGCGCCGGGGCCGGGCCCGGCACGCCGTAGACTGGTGGATCGGCCCGTGCATCTGCGTCATCTGCATCGAAGATCGAAGAAGGACCGGGCCCCAGCCAGCCCCAGAAGTCCTCTCACGTACGGGAAGTCGCAACGTGTCGCTCACGATCGGAATCGTCGGTCTGCCGAATGTCGGCAAGTCGACCCTGTTCAACGCCCTGACCAAGAACGACGTGCTGGCGGCCAACTACCCGTTCGCCACGATCGAGCCCAACGTCGGCGTGGTCGGCGTCCCCGACGAGCGCCTCACCAAACTGGCCGAGATCTTCTCCTCCCAGCGCGTCCTCCCGGCGACCGTGGACTTCGTCGACATCGCGGGCATCGTGCGCGGCGCCTCCGAGGGCGAGGGCCTGGGCAACAAGTTCCTCGCGAACATCCGTGAGTCCGACGCGATCTGCCAGGTCATCCGTGCCTTCAAGGACGAGAACGTCGTGCACGTCGACGGCAAGGTCTCGCCCAAGGACGACATCGAGACGATCAACACCGAGCTGATCCTCGCCGACCTCCAGACCATCGAGAAGGTCCTGCCCCGCCTCCAGAAGGAGTCGCGGATCAAGAAGGACATCGCGCCGAAGGTGAAGGCCGTCGAGGAGGCCAAGGAGATCCTGGAGAAGGGCGACACGCTGTTCTCGGCGGGCATCGTCCAGGGCTCCGGCAACGAGGAGCTCCTGCACGACCTGCACCTGCTGACGACGAAGCCGTTCCTCTACGTCTTCAACGTCGACGAGGACGAGCTGGTCGACGACGACTTCAAGGACGAGCAGCGCGCGCTGGTGGCCCCCGCCGAGGCGATCTTCCTGAACGCCAAGCTGGAGGCCGACCTCGCGGAGCTCGACGAGGCGGACGCGATGGAGCTGCTGGAGTCGGTCGGCGCCGAGGAGCCCGGCCTCGCCACCCTCGCCCGCGTCGGCTTCAACACTCTCGGCCTCCAGACCTACCTCACGGCCGGCCCCAAGGAATCCCGCGCCTGGACGATCAAGAAGGGCGCCACCGCCCCCGAGGCGGCCGGTGTCATCCACACCGACTTCCAGAAGGGCTTCATCAAGGCCGAGGTCATCTCCTTCGCCGACCTGGTGGAAACCGGCTCGGTGGCCGAGGCCCGCGCGAAGGGGAAGGCGCGGATGGAGGGCAAGGAGTATGTGATGCAGGACGGGGACGTGGTGGAGTTCCGCTTCAATGTATAGGCCACGCATTACCGTGCGTCTGGCGCATTAGCGAACCGTCAGGTCAAACGGGGTCGACCCAGATTCGGGTCGACCCCCGTTTGCGTGCCCGTGGCTGGATTTTGGCTGGATGATCTGACGCTTCGTCACCTGTCGTCATCCGTCGTTCTCCACACGCTGGCTGGATCGCGGCTGGATGTACTGAACGGCGAGTCAGTTCGGAGGGGTGGCGCGTATACCCGCGTGGGACGAGCGTTTCGGGTAATCGCGCCCTGGGGGCCTGGATGGGACGAACGGCCGTGTCGTCGCCCGCACGGGCTGGTTGGCCGGACGTCGCAGCGGTCCCGCGGACGCGCCTGGCCGCAGGTTCGAGTCCTGGGCGGGAGCCGCAAAACATGGGAAGCCGGATCGACGCCGGGCAGATGTGGGTCGTTGGTGGTGACGGCGACCGTTGCGCTCTGAGTGCGAAGCGTGCTCGGCCCGCGCTTGGTACGGGTTGGCCACCTCCCGCGGATCCACTACAACCGCCGGTGGCGCCGAGCATGGCGTCGATGGCGTACTTGTGGCCGTGCAGACCGGCCTCGGCGAGGAGCGCAGCGGCGTGTCTGGCGATCGGCTCGACGACCAGTTGGGACAGCGTCCACGCCAGGGCCGGGCGGTTGATCCGAGGGTGGACGTCTTCCACCAGGGTGGCCGCGGAGATGATCACCCGGAGTGCGTCGGCGCGGGCTGGGGCAAGCCATTCGGTGGCGGTGCGGTCGGGCGGCACGGCCTTGGCCAGTCCCTCGCAGTCCAGGACGAGGGTGCCGCCGGGCACGGCGGGGGAGCGATCACGCGGCGTTCGCCCCGCCCTGCGTCCGCTGGGTCTGTTCGCGGCGGGCCTGGTGGAGCTGGTCTTGCAGGGCTCGGGTGGTCGGCTGCGGGCCACCGACAGCGACGACTGAGCCTACTAATCCGCCGGGCTCGGAGTCGGCTCGGCGCGATGCCTCTTATTAGCGGTTTCGAGACCGACCGGCGCAATGTCGCATGCGGCGAGAAACTCGCAGAGCGGACCTGACGTCGGGAGTCCCGCCATGGCTGACGACGATGGAGGGGACGTGGATGTCCCGGTCGTTGCGCAGGGTCAGGCGGTGGCGGGCCCACATGCGTCGGTCATCGTTGTCCAGCGCCTCCTGTCCGAACCACCGCCGTCCTCGAACAGTAGCTCTGTAGGCGGCAAATTTTGCGAAACTGAGTCGGCAGTTTTGGTGAAACTGGTCCGCGAATCGTCTATGGATCGGTGGCAGATTTGGTGTAATGGGGGGCTGCCACCCATCGGAAGCAAGGACCTGCCACAGTGAACCCAGCCGCGGCGCACCGCTTTCCCCGCCACCTGGAGACGGTCCTGAAGGAGCTGCTCCTGGACGAACCCGTCATCGTTCTCACCGGGGCGCGCACGGTCGGCAAGAGCACTCTCCTCGCCGCCTGTGCCGCGGGCCACGGAGTCGACGTCGTGGATCTGGATGAGGTCGACACCCGGCATGCGGTGGCAACGGACCCTGGACTCTTCGTCAGCGCCGACCGCCCCACACCGGTGTGCATCGACGAGTTCCAGTACGTGCCGCCCCTGCTGGACTCGATCAAGGCTGAGCTCAACCGGGACCTGCGCCCCGGGCGCTACCTGCTGACGGGCTCCACCCGCTACGACACCCTGCCGCTCACCAGCCAGTCCCTCACCGGCCGGGCGCACGTGACGACGATGTGGCCGCTCTCCCAGGGAGAGCTGCGGGAGCGCCGGGAGACCGCGCTCGATGTGCTGGTGAGCGATCCGGGTTCCCTGGTGACGGCGGAGTCCTCGCCCACCTCGCGCCAGGAGTACGAGGACATGGTCCTGGCCGGTGGATTCCCCCTCGCGCTGGCCCGAGTCCCCGGCCGGTCCCGGGACCGCTGGTTCCGTGACTTCGTCCATCTCGTCATCGAGCGGGACGTGCTGGAGATCCGCAAGGTCCGGCAGCGGCAGGTGCTTCCCCAGGTCCTGCGTCGGCTCGCCGGGCAGACCGGACAGGTGCTCAACATCAGCCATGTCGCCGATGCGGTCGGTCTGGAGGTGAGCGTGGTACGTGACTACATCGGGCTCCTCGAGGCCGTGTTCCTCGTCCACCGGCTGGAGGCGTTCGGGCGCTCGGTCACCAACCGTGCCACCCGGACCCCGAAAGTCCATGCCGTCGACACCGGACTTGCCGCCTTCCTGCTCGGTGTGACCGGGCAGAAGTTGCAGACCCGCACTCCGGCAGCCCTCACCCAGTTCGGTCACCTCGTGGAGACCTTCACGGTCAACGAACTGCTCAAACAGTCCGGCTGGTCACAGCAGGCCGTCTCCTTCTCGCACTACCGGACCAGGGATCAGCAGGAAGTCGACCTGGTCATGGAGACGGATGCAGGGACGGTCGCGGGGGTGGAGGTGAAAGCGGCCGCCACGGTCAAGGACAGCGACTTCGCGGGACTACGGGCTCTCAGGGAGCGGCTCGGCGACGACTTCGCGGGTGGAGTGGTGATCAACCTGGGGAAGCGGTCCTACACCTACGAGGACCGGCTGCACGTGCTGCCCCTCGACACGCTGTGGCGCTGACGGACGAATCCACCGGGCGGCAGGCCTCGCGGAATGCCATCCGCCCCACCCGAGTCCCCGAGGGATGGTTTCCGGCGGCTGGATCCTGGCTGGACCCGGGCCGCACGGCTGCTGTATCCGCAGGTCAAAACCCTGGCAACGACGTTCCGCTTCAACGTGTAGCGGCTGAAGTTTCACCACGACGCTGATCTGGCAAACGTGCAGCTCAGATAGGGTCCGGCTCTTCGGGGTCGGGCCCTTTGCCTCTCCCGTGCTGCCCGGAACCCGGCACAGGCCAGGTCGGTGCGGGAGTGGGTCAGGACGCCTGATCGAGTCCGGGCCGCAGTGTTCTGCCGGCCGCGTACATGGAGGGCTGCACGGCGGGCAGTTCGGTGAGTTCCCGCAACGCCTGCGCGCAGAAGTGCATGGCTCCGCCCTGTTCGCACAGCTCGGCCGCTCGCCGGTACACCGTGGCGGCGGTGGCCGTGTCGCCCAGCGCGCGGTAGATCCTCGCCGTCCACAGCATGCTCACGCCGTACTCGTGCGTGGCGGGCCAGGGGCCGGTAGCCACCGCGGCGTCAGCCATCAGCCGGGCCCGGTCGTGCTGTCCTCGTCTGAGGGCCAGGTGCCCTTCGAGCACGGCCAGATGGGCCAGCATGCTCGTATGGCCGAGCACCTCGATCACCGGCCGTGCCCTGGCCAGCCGCTCGTCCACCTGCTCTTCGAGGCCCTGGTCGACGAGGAACTCGGCGATCGCCAGGTAGTACTGTGCCTCCGCCCAGGCGTTGATGTCGTGCTGCGGGTCGATCTGCTCCAAGGCACACTCGAACCAGGTCCGTGCCTGCGCGTAGTCGTTGGTCAGCAGGCCCAGCCGGGCCGACTCCCGATAGGCCGCGCTGCGCTGCCGCCAGGGGACCTCGTCGGAGATCCGCGCGACGAGCGCCTCGGCGACCTCGTGCCCCCAGCGCCGGTAGCCGCTCCAGGCACAGGCGTTCACCAGCACGGTGCCTGCGCGCACGGCTACGGAGGCTTCCCGCCGGGGCTCGGCGAGCGTCCATGCGAGCTGGGCGAACCGCAGGCCGTCAAGAAGGCCGCCGCCGCGCAGACTGAACTCGGCGAGGTGCCGGGCGACCTGTTCCCGCTTCTCGGCCGAGGAGCGGGTTGCCGGGTCGTCGAGGAGCTGCCGCAACAGCAGCCGGCTCTCCTCGACACGGCCGTTCCTGCCGTGGACGCGGGCCAGTGACCAGCGCACTTCCCAGAGCACGTCGTGGCGCGGGTCGTCTCCGTATGTGCTCAGGATCGCGGTGAGCTGCTCGGCGGCGGTGTCCGAGGCGCCTTCCTCTTCCTCCTTGCGCGCTTTGAACAGCAGATCCACGAGGTCGTACCGACGGGCAGCGTGTCTGGTCCCGGAGCCGGCGGCCTCACCAGCGGCCCCGTCCTCCGGGGAACCCGCGCCTTCCGCCCCGAGAGACCGGGCAGTCACCCCGAGTTTCTCCGCGAGTACGGCGACGACCTCCGGGCTGGGCTCGCGTTTGCCGCTCTCGAGCAGCGAGACGTAGCTCGCGGAGAGCCCCGGCGCGGCGAGTTCGGCCTGGGACATGCCAGCCCGGAGCCGGAGTTCTCGCATTCTTCTTCCGAACGCGGGCTGCGTGGGCAATACGGGCTCCTCACTGGGACGGACGGCTCTGCACGGACGGCGGCATCGCGCCGGGGTCCATGATGGCTCCCGTCCGCGGGTGTCTCCCGACCGGCCTCCGACAGTCAAGTATTGACTCGATGTCAGTCATGGAGTCATGGCAGTTGTCACAAAGCATGACTATGATCGCTGTGTGAGGTGCTGGACGTCGGCCTTGCGTCCGGGGATGTCCGGGGTGGGCCGGGGGTCGAGCCGTCCGCCTCAAGGGCGCCGGGACGCATCCGGTCGCCGGTCGTTCCGTCCGGGGGAGCAGGTGCGTGAGTCGCGGTCGGTGAGTCGACCGGCGTGTCGCGTGGGAATTGTGAATCTTTCGTGTGCTTTCATGGGTGACTCCCAACTCCCTTGCAAACAAGTGGAGTTGAAAGAGGGGCTGCTGTCTCGGTGCCGTCGCGAGCGTCCTCCGAACGGTCCGGGACAGAGGGGGGACCGGCATGGTTCGAGGGAGAGTCGCGGTGCATGGCATACAGGTGAGGCTGTTCGGCGAGGCGGAGCTCCGGCGAAGCGGCCGACCCCTGACGGCCCCGCCGGGCAAGGCCCTTGAGCTTCTCGGCTACTTACTGATTCACCGGGACCGCATTCATACCCGTGAAGTGATCTCCGAGCTGTTGTGGCCGGACATCGAACCCGGCGCCGCCCGAAAGTACCTGCGCCAGACCCTGTGGCGCCTCAACACGACCCTGCAGGACCAGCCGAACGAGCCCGGCGAGGCGGCAGAGCCAGGAGCGGTGGGGGAAACGGCACGCGAACTCGTCGTCGTCGATCCCCACGTCGTCCGGATCAACCCGGCCGCGTCCTGCTGGCTGGACGTGGACGCATTCGAGGAGAGTTACGCGAAGGTCCGTGACACCTCCGGCCACGCCCTCTCCGACGATCAGGCGCGCATGGTCGAGTACGCGCTCGGCCTCTACCGCGGGGACCTGCTCGCCACCTGGTACCACGACTGGTGCGACCACGAGCGGGACCGCCTGAGACACGCCTATCTGGCGATGCTGGACCAGTTGATGGGTTACTGCGAGGCCCGCGGACTCTATGCGAAGGGAGTCGGCTTCGGGCAGGCCGTACTGCGCCATGACGCGGCCCGGGAGCACACCCACCGGCAGTTGATGCGGCTGCACTACGCGTCCGGCGACCGTACCGCCGCGCTTCGCCAGTACGAGCGGTGCACATCGGTGGTGAACCATGAGTTCGGGGTGGGGCCCTCGGCGGACACCACCAGCCTCTACGAGTACATCCGGGCCGACCGGGCCGAGGACATCCTGCCGGGTGGCGGCCGGGTGGCGGCGGCCGCACGGCCGACGTACGAGGTGCTAGGCGCGGCCGGACCCGACGACTTCCCGACGCGGCGGGACCGGCCGCCCGCGCCCGCCGGCGCGATTCCGATCCCGATCCAGCGGTCCTCTTCGCACCATGAGGCTGCGCCGGTCGACGCGGCCCGCTTACAGTCGACCGATCCGCCCGGCTCCGGCGGTCGGACCATCAGCGGCCTGCCGGTCCAGGAGCGAAGTCCGGCCGGCCACCACGGGGACGAGGTACGGGACAGCATGAGCGGTTCGGGCTACGCCGACTCGACGCAACACCTGCTGGCGGAGCTCGACCGGCTCGACGTACTGCTGGGCAGGCAGGTCGCGAGGGACCGGCGCTCCCACCGCGAGCCCGCCGACGAACTCTCCGTGCTGTACGTCACGGACGCCGAGGTGGACGCGCTGCTGGCCGGCACGCCCGACGACACCTCCCCCGTGGAGGGCGACCCGGACGCCGAAGCGGAGCTGGACAGGCTGTCGGCGGAGATCGCCGAGCGCGTTGCGCTGAGTGTGCGGGACGGCGTGGGCCTGCGGCTGGTGGCCCTGGCCGGGTTGTTCGATCTGCAACCGGTGGACATCGACATCGCCGTGATGTGCCTCGCTGCGGAGATGGACCGCCGTTACGAGCGGTTGTACGGCTATCTGCACGACGACCTGACCCAGCGGCTGCCGACGGTCGGCCTCGCCCTCGACATCCTGTGCTCCGACCCCGCGACGCGGGCCGTCGCACGGACCCGGTTCGCACCGTCGGCGCCGCTGGTCCGGCACCGTCTGATCACGCTCACGGAGGAGTCCGCGACGCCGACGCACTCCCTGCTGGGCAACAGCGTCCGGCTGGACCCGCGCGTCGCCGGATTCCTGCTGGAGGACGACGAGCCGGCCGACGAGCTGCGGCCGTACGCGCGGCTCGTCGCACCGGCGGGCACACTCGACGACCTGCATTTCCCGGAGGAGTTCGGCGCGTCACTGGCCCGGCTGAGCGAGCACGCAGACGCCCGTCTGGTGGTCTACTGCCAGGGCTCTTACGGTGTCGGCAGACAGAGCGCCGCGGCCGCCTGCGCCCGTCGCTGGAACACGCCGCTGCTGGTGGTGTCAGCGGACCTGCTCGCGGAACGCCCGATGGAGGAGTTCACGGCCCTGGTCGCTCTCGTGGACCGGGAAGCCAGGCTGCAGGGCGCGATCACGTACTGGGAGAACGCCGACGCCGTCCTCGGCGAACAGGCGCGCCCCCGGCTGTCGTCACTGCTGTCCACGCTGGCGGCCCAGCCTGCCCCGGCGTTCCTGGCCGGGGACACCGCGTGGGAACCGTCCGATCCGCCGCCGGGAATGACGTTCGTACGACTGGAGTTCCCCGCTCCCGGCCATGCCGAGCGGCTGCGGCTCTGGGAGTCCGCGCTCGACGGGCCGGACGGGGCGATGCTGGATCTGGCGGCCGTCTCCGGGAAGTTCCGGCTGAGCGGCGGCCAGATCCGGGACGCCGCGGCGACCGCCCGCAACCTGGCGCACGCCCGAGCGCCCGATGCGCCCCGGATGACCCAGGACGACCTGTACGCGGCGTGCCGTCTGCAGTCCAACCGCAAGCTGGCCGAACTGGCCCAGCGGATCACGCCCCACTACACCTGGGACGACATCGTGCTGCCCGCCGACCGGATGGAGCAGTTACGGGAGATCGCCGACCAGGTGCGCTACCGGGCCCTGGTCTACGAGTCATGGGGGTTCGAGCGGAAACTGGCCAACGGGCGTGGCATGGCGGCGCTGTTCGCCGGACCTTCGGGCACCGGCAAGACCATGGCGGCCGACGTCCTCGCCCACGAACTCGGCCTGGACCTCTACAGGATCGACCTGTCGACCGTGGTGAGCAAGTACATCGGCGAGACGGAGAAGAACCTCTCCCGCATCTTCGCCGAGGCCGCCACCAGCAACGCCGTGCTCTTCTTCGACGAGGCCGACGCCATGTTCGGCAAGCGCTCGCAGGTCCGCGACGCCCACGACAAGTACGCCAACCTGGAGACCAGCTATCTGCTGCAGCGGATGGAGCAGCACGAGGGGGTGGTCGTGCTGGCCACCAACCTGCGCAAGAACCTCGACGACGCGTTCATCCGCCGCCTGCACGTCACCATCGACTTCCCCGTCCCCGGCGTCGAGGAACGACGCCGCATCTGGGAGCAGGTCTGGCCCAAGGAGGCTCCCCTGGACGCCGGTCTCGACCTGGACCTGCTCGCCCGGCAGGTCGATCTGCCCGGGGGCAACATCCGCAACATAGCTCTGGCGGGGGCCTTCCTCGCCGCCGCGGACGGCGGGGTGGTGACGATGGGGCATCTGCTCCGGGCCACCCGGCGCGAGTACCAGAAGATGGGCAAGATCCTGTCCACGGGAGAGTTCGGTACCGGCACGACCAGCGGAAAGGATGCTTCACATGCGTTCCCCTCAGAGTGAGGTCACGCCGGCGCCGAAGGCACCGGCCACCCCTGCCGCCGAAGGCCCCGCGTCGCGGGGGCGCGGGTCTGTGCACCCCCGCGACGGGCTGCTGCAACTGCAACGCCGGTACGGCAACCGCCACGTGGGGGGCATCATCCAGCAGAAGCGGAACACCGGCCCGGTCGACGATCCGCTGGAGCGCGAGGCCGACCGGATCGCGCTACCGGCGACGGCGTCGTCGGCAGGGCGTGCACTCGAAGAGCGGACGGAGCGGGTGTCCGGGGCGGAGCGGCTGCGCGCGGCTGCCGGTGCCGGTCGGCACGCAGCCGTGCTCGGGGCCGGGGCGGCCACGGCGGGCGCCGACGTGTTCGTACGGAGAAGCGAGTCTCGCCCCGGTGTCGCTCCGGGGGACGTGCGGCCGGGGCACGAGTCGTCCCCCACCGTCCGGCCGGGCGTCGCAGAAGTGCCGTCCGCGACGCCCGTGTCCGCCACGACCACGCCGACCGTGCAGCGAAGCAGCGCACGTGAGGAAGGCCGCCGCCAAGACGCGCGCGGCGGTCACGCACCGGAAGAACAGCGCCGCTCCCTGGTGCACAAGGTGCTCCGTACTCCAGGACGGCCCCTGGACGCCCCCCTGCGGACCGAGATGGAGGCGAGGTTCGGTGGGGCCGACTTCAGCGGTGTACGGGTTCACTCGGACTCCGTCGCCCAGCGGTCGGCACGCGAGATCCAGGCGAAGGCGTACACCTCGGGGCCCCATGTGGTGGACGGCGGCGGCATGTCCAAGGAGGACTGGGCGCACGAACTCACCCACTACCTGGACCAGCGGTCCGGTCCGGTCCCCGGCACGGACAACGGCGCCGGGCTGAGCATCTCCGACCCGTCCGATCGTGGCGAACGCCGTGCGGTGGAGAACGCCAGGCGGGTGATGAGCACGGCAGCGCCGGTGCGGGGGGCGCCTGCGGAGCACGCCGAGGCCGGCGTCGGCGCCAGGTCGACGGAGGGCGGATCGGCCCCTGTCCAGCGAGTGGTGGACCCGGATCTGGTCGAGGACGCCCGGCAGACGTACGGCATCAAGGGTGACATCAAGATCGTGCAGGTGCCGGACGGCATCCTCGCGGGCGTGCCCTTCGCAGACTACCCGGTGGGGTATTGCTTCGGCCTGTCGGCGGAGGACCTCAGGCTCAGCGTCGCAGACGTCACCGGTTACGAAGCGGAAGGTCTCGCCTCGGCGGCGGTCGACCTCGCGGGCGGCGGCGGCTACCAACTGGCCTACCGCCTTATCCTGGTGAACGACACCCCCAGCGGAGAGCACACCGTCGAGGCGACCGTCCGGCACGAGATGGGCCATGTCCTACAAGACGAGGTCGGGTTCAACATCGACCAGTCGGGTGGCCGGACGGCACTGGTCGAGTACCACAACGTACTGGTGAACGAGAACCGCTTCATCAAGGCCGGTGACGAACCACGCTACGTTTACAACACCGAAGACGAAACGATGAACACCTCGGCTCGCGAGACTCTCGAGGTTGAGAAGAAAGCCGCCGGGATCAATGAAAGAAACCTTTGGAAGGTTCTCGAACAGTACCTGCGGGGCCACGATGACGAGCAGAAATCCCAGCAGCAGCTGTTCGACGCGATCGAAGAGGAGTTGACGAAATCGAAGTACGACAAGAAGTCCAGCATGAGTAAGTTCGCGGCTACCCAGCGCGAGAAAATCAAGAAACGGATCGCGAACCGCTACTTCAACTACGAGTTCAAGCAAGAGCCAGAGACGGGCAGCGCTGTGGAGTGACGCCGTGTCGAGGGCTCCGGCGACCGGTGGGATCGGTCCTGTGACCTCCGGCCGATCCGCTGCGGCCCCTTCGAGGATCGCGTTTCGTCGGTTGTGAAGTTGGCGGGTGCCGGCCATGTCGCACCACTCGTCCGGGTCACCGCCCGGTGACGGGGCTGCCGCGTGCCCGCCGACCGTTGAGACGCCCAGGAGGAAGCGAAGCGGAGTCCTACCGCGCGGGCACGCCCCTCGGTGACCTGGCCGCCCCCGCATCCCCGGACCACGGACCCGATCCATGCGCGCCGGACGCGAAGCGAAGGCGGTCGACCAGAACGCCCAACACCGTTCGGGGCGCTCGGCTGAGCATGAGTCCTGGCAACAGGACCCACTCCCGCCTGGTCTTTGGGAACGCTGGTGCGCCTGATGGAGTGTGTCATCCGTGGTGCTGTCGTTGACGGGGCGCGGCCCGGGGACTGGCCACCGGCGGTCAAGGCGACAGGGGCCCGACTGGAAGGTGAACTACGGGACCGATGTCGTGTGCGACCGGCAAATGCCCCAGAACAGCCGCGCGACACGGAGGGCTTCCGCCGGAGTCAGCACAACCAGGCGAGGAGCAGGGTCCGGCGAAGGGCGGCAGCCCCGTCTCGGCGGCCGGACCGCCAACGCCCTCCAACACGACGTCGAGGCGACGTGGCAGCGGCCACACCGGTAGTTGACCGCTGCCGGGTGCGGTTGGCGCGTCAGCAGGAACTGCCGGACGTCGCGATCACCACAGCCCGCGCGGTGCGTGCGCGACCGCCACCAGCCTTGGGCCTGCCCGCGGGCGGGACGGCTCCGCATCCCGGCGCGACACCGCCCTGGTCGCCTCCTGTTGGCACGGTGCACCGGTGTCCGACGCATCACCCGACAGATCTGAGTCGCCGGAACAGACGCCGCGGCAGACGCCCGGGGGACGCCCGCCGCGTACAACTCTGCTCAGCGTCGACCGGTGCCGAGGAGAGGTGAAACGATGTTCCAGGACTTGGACGCGACCCTCGCCGCCCTCGTCGAGGCCGAACTGCCGCTGCCCGGCATCACCGTCAGCTTCGCCACCCCGGACGACCAGTTCCCGCCCTCCGGGGTCACCCTGCCGGCGGTCGCCTTCTTCCTGTACGACGTGCGGGAGAACCACGAACTGCGCACCAACCAGTGGGACACCACGCGGCCGGAGTCCGGGATGGTCACCCGCAAGCGGGCACCGGCGCGGGTCCTGTGCTCCTATCTGATCAGCGCCTGGCCGAACGAGAGCGCGCCCAACCCGGCGCAGGACGAACACCGTCTGCTCGGCGCGGTGATGAAGGTGCTGCTGCGCCACCGGGAGATCCCCGTGAGTTACCTGCGGGGCGAGTTGGCCGAACAACTGGCTCCGCTGCCTGCCAGGATCACCGCCGAGAGCCAGTTGCAGGGCATCGGCGAGTTCTGGCAGGCCATGGGCGGACGGCCCAAAGCCATCCTGCACTACAGCGTCACGCTCAGCGTCGACGTCTTCCAGTCCACCGACGTCGGACCCGTGGTGACCGAGACGGTCCTCCGCGTCGGCCACGGCGTCGACCACGAGTCATGACGAGGGGGAGATCCCACACATGCCGCAGTATCTGGCGCCTGGCGTGTATGTCGAAGAGGTCCCCTCGGCGATCAGGCCGATCGCCGGGGTGGGAACCAGTACCGCGGGCTTCGTGGGCGTCGTGGCCGACACGGTCACGATGCCGCTGCTGCCCGGCCGGACCGGACTGAAGGACGACGGCACCACGGTCGAGTCCGCCGACTACGCCACGGTGGCCCCGGTCGGCCAGGCACAGCTCGTGGACGGCTGGGAGACCTTCAAGACCCTGTTCGGCGACATCCAGTCCGGCAACAGCACGCTCGCCCACGCGGTCTACGGCTTCTTCAACAACGGCGGCGGCCGCTGCTGGATCACCCGGGTCGCGCCCGACGCGGAGGGCGATGCCGGTACCGATCCCGACGCGGGCACGGATACCGGTACCGATCCGGACTCGGGTACGGACGCCGGTACCGATCCCGACGCAGAGGGCGATGCCGGTACCGATCCCGACGCGGGCACGGATACCGGTACCGATCCCGACGCGGGCACGGACGCCGGCACCGATCCCGACGCGGGTACGGATACCGGTACCAGCGCGGAGCCGTTGGACACGAGACTGATCGCCGCGCTGGGCACCTTCACCGCCATCGACGAGATCGCCCTGGTCGCGATCCCCGGCGCGGTGAGCGACGCCGTGCAGGGCGCGATCCTCGACCACTGCGAGAACCAGTACCTCCAGGACCGTTTCGCGATCCTCGACGGCCGGCAGACCACCGAGCTGACCAAGTCGAAGATCCAGGGCGACACCCGCGACAGCAGCTACGGGGCGATCTACTACCCATGGATCGACGTCGGCGTCAGGGACGCGGACGGCAGCCCGGTGTACCAGCCGCCGAGCGGCCACATCGCCGGGATCTACGCCCGCGTCGACACCGAACGGGGTGTGCACAAGGCACCGGCCAACGAGGTGATCCGCGGCGCGCTGGGACTTGAGACGCTGGTCAGCAAGCAGGGCCAAGCCGGACTCAACCCCGACGGCATCAACGTGATCCGCAAGTTCGACGGCAACATCACTGTCTGGGGAGCCCGCACGATGGCGGGTGCGACGCAGGCCGAATGGCGCTACATCAGCTCCCGCAGGTTGTTCAACTTCCTGCGCGAGTCGATCGACGAGGGCACCCAGTGGGTGGTCTTCGAGCCGAACGCGCCGGAGCTGTGGTCGAAGATCCGCCGTAACGTCGGCGCCTTCCTGACCACCGTGTGGTCCTCCGGCGCTCTCCTGGGCAACACCCCCGAGCAGGCCTTCTACGTACGCTGCGACGAGACCGTCAACCCGGCGGCCGTCCGGGACGCCGGCCAGCTGGTGGTCGAGATCGGGGTGGCCCTGGTGCGCCCGGCCGAGTTCGTGGTGTTCCGGATCAGCCAGTGGGCCGGCGGGGTCCAGTAGCGGCCTGCCGGACGAGACGATGACCCAGCAACCGACACCGGGCGTGTCCCGGCAGGACGTGTTCCCGCAGTCGGCCCCGAGCCTCCTGACCGGGGTGCCCGCCTTCCTCGGCCGGGCGGCCGGTGGACCGCACACGCCCCAGCGGCTGACGCTGTGGCCGCAGTTCGAGGCGGCCTACGGCAGTTCGGCGCCGGGCTTCCTGGCCGACGTGGTCCGCGGCTTCTTCGACAACGGCGGGCTGCTGTGCCACGTCGTACGGCTCGACGAGTCGAGGCCGACGCCCTCGGCGGCGCTGCAGACCGCACTGGACGAGCTGGACCGCCTCGACGGCGACGTCGATCTCGTCTGCGCCCCCGACATCGTCACGGACCCGCTGTGGCCGACCAACGGCCTGCTCGATCCGGTCGTCGACCAGCAGCAGATGCTGCTGCGGCACTGCCGGGAACGGGGCGACCGGTTCGCCCTGCTCGACGGCATACCCACGACGGACACGGCGAAAGTCATGGAGCAGAGCGGGAAGCTGACCGGGGCCGACGGTGCCTTCGGGGCGCTGTACTACCCATGGCTGCGGGCGCCCGGCGGGGACGGGCGGTTGCGCCCCCTGCCGCCGTCCGGGCATGTGGCGGGCATGTACTCGGCCGGCGACCAGCGTTTCGGTGTGCAGAGGGCGCCGGCCAACACGGAGGTCGAGGGCGTCGTCGATCTGCAGGTGCGCCTTGCCGCGGCCGACGTGGGGACGCTGTACGGGCAGGGGGTGAACTGTCTGCGGGCGCTGCCCGGCCGCGGTGTGCGGGTGTGGGGCGCGCGGACCCTCGCCCAGGACCCGGCCTGGCGGGATGTGAGCGCCCGGCGGCTGGTCGGCGCCATCGGCCGGTGGGTCGAGCGGTTCATGGCGGGTCTGGTCCACGAGCCCAACGACATACGGCTGTGGGTGCGGATCATGCGGGAACTCACCGCGTATCTCGACGATCTGTTCCAGCGCGGCGCGTTGAAGGGCCGGACACCGGCCGAGGCGTTCTTCGTCAAGTGCGACCACGAGACCAATCCCCCGGAGGCCGTCGAGGCCGGGGTGGTGGTGACCTGGATCGGTGTGGCCCCGACCGCGCCCGCCGAGTTCATCTCCGTTCGCGTCATCCACGGCGCGAGCGGTGTGACGGTCGACGCGGGGTAAGCGGTTTCGACGACTTTGACAGAGGTTCGACGGAAATCTGACAGAAGTCAGACAGAAGTCAGACAGGCAAGGAGGTGCGGTTGTGGACAGGGTCGATCCCTATTTCGGTTACAACTTCTCGGTGGAGCTCGACGGCATGACCCGGGCCGGTTTCCGGGAGTGCTCCGGGCTGGACAGCAGCCAGAACCCGGCCGAATACCGTGAGGGCACGGACGCCAACCTGGCCCCGCGGAAGATCCCCGGACTGAACAGCTACAGCGACATCACGCTCAGCCGCGGTGTGACGAACGACAGCAAGCTGTGGGAGTGGCGGCAGAGGGTGATGAAGGGCAACGTCGAGCGGCACAACGTGTCGGTCACGCTGCTCGACCAGCAGGGCAACCCCAAGGTGACCTGGAACCTGTTCGAGTGCTGGCCGAAGTCGTGGTCCGGCCCCAGCCTGAACGCCACCAGTGACGAGATCGCGGTCGAGCAGCTCACGCTCGCCTGCGAACGGATCGAGGTCGACCAGTGGAGCTAGCGGGCGGCGGCGTCACCGAGGCCCCCCGGGCCCGCCCGGCCGAGTTCCCGTTCACCCTGCCGCACGGCCTTGTCGCGCCGGACGGCACGGTGCACCGCGAGGGCTCCATGCGGATGGCCACCGCGCTGGACGAGATCGAGCCGATCAAGGATCCGCGGGTGCGGTCGAACCCGGGCTATCTGGTGATCATCCTGCTGACCCGGGTGATCACCAAGCTGGGCGATCTGGAGTTCATCAACACCCACACCGTGGAGAACCTGTACTCGGGCGACCTCGCCTATCTCCAGGACTTCTACCAGCGCATCAACGTGAGCGGGCATGCCCGGCTCCAGGTGGACTGCCCGCACTGCGACGGATCGTTCGAAGTGGAGCCCCCCGGCCTGGGGGGATGACGCGCTACTCCCTTGACCGGCTGCACGAGGAAGTAGCGTACGTGGCCTTTCACTTCCACTGGCCTTATCACGACATCATGCAGCTCGACCACCGGGAACGGCAGCGCTGGGTCGCCGAGATCGCCCGCATCAACGAACGTCTCAACGAACAGGGAGGAGCACGGCGATGACGTCGACCGGCATTCCGCTCGGACTGAGCTGGGCGACCGCCGCCGTGGGCAACTGGACCGGCCTGCGCCTGCCGGACCCCTTCCCGACCTTCAACTTCGCGGTGGAGATCGAGGGCCTGCTGGTCGGCGGCTTCACCGAGGTCAGCGGCCTGGAGAGCCGGATCGAGATGGAGTCCTACCGGGAGGGCGGGCTCAACGGCTTCGCCCACCAGCTGCCCGGCGGGGCCAGTCCGTCGAATCTGGTGCTGCGGCACGGACTGAGCGCCATCAGCACGCTCTGGAACTGGTACGACAACACCGCCCGCGGTGTCATCCAGCGCAAGAGCGGCACGATCGCCCTGCTCGACCGGCACCAGATCCCGGTGATGTGGTGGAACTTCCGCAACGCTCTGCCCGTGCGCTGGACCGGTCCGACCTTCAACGCCTCAGCCGACCAGGTCGGCTTCGAATCCCTGGAGCTGGTGCACGAGGGGCTGACCAAGCCGCTGCTGGGCCAGGCCCTCGCACTGGGGCACGGCGTCGCCGACATGGCCCGCTGACCGGGTACCGCTGACAGGAAGTCCGAGATGCACGACGACACGACCTTCGACTCGACGCTGGTCAACCGGCTGTCGCGGCGGGCACTGCGCCCCGGGGTGACCGACCCCGGCCAGGCGAGGGCCGCCCTGACCCGGCACGGTGACATGACGGCCGGGCTCCCGCTGGCCGAACTGGCCGCACGGTACGTCGACCCGCTGCCGCACGACGGTGCGACGGTGCCCATCGTGTACGCGCGGCCCGCACATGCGGGGCACGCGGGGCCGTCCCGGCCCCCCGCCACGGGAGCAGCCGCGGCCGTCCCCGGCTCGTCGGCGTCGACCGGGTCCATGCCGGTCGCCTCGGCGCGCCCGGTAACGGCGCCTGCGGACGGGCCGGCGCTGCCGGCTCACCCGGCAGCGCGGCCGGGGACGGATGCGGACACGGCGGGTTCCGCACGCGCTTCGGCCGGTCCGGGCACCGGCGGCTCGTCCGCGCGCGCCACGGTGTCCCCCTCTGTGACGGGGACGCCGATGATCCAGCGCAAGGTGGCCGCGCCGCAGGCGTCGCGCGGCCGGCGGGCGATGCGGGGCGGCCCTGTGCCACCCGCCCCGGCGGCCGACCGCGCGGGCCCCTCTGCGCCGTCGAAGCCGCTCGCTCAGGGGAACGGCCCGGTGATGGCGTATCTTCCGTCGTTCCCCGGGCGCCGCTCCGGCGCGCCGGTGGCGTTCCCCGCGGCGGCGCCGTCGGCTCTTGCCGGGGCGGACTTCGGGGCCACGGCTCAGGTCGCCCGGCCCGGCCCCGTCGGCGACCCGCACCCTGCCTCGCCCACCCTCGCTGCCGTTCCCACCGTCCTCGCCCACCCGGCACCGGCGTCGTACTCCGGGCCCATGTCGTACTCCGGGCCGGCCGAGGCGGTCGCCGGGCGACGGCCACAGGTACAACCGGTGCGGGCCCTGCCCTTGGCCACAGCCGGTACCGCCTCGCACGACCGGTCGTCCCCCGGCGTCGCGGCGGGGCGGCAGACGACCGGCGCGCCGCCGCAGCCCGTCGTCCCGGGGGCGGCACGCACCGCGCCGCCCGGCCACAACGTCCCCGGGGGCCCCGAGGACTCCGGGAACCCCGCACCTCGCGCCGACCGCGGCACGCCGCAGACACCCCGTCCGGAGGCCCCCCAGGTGGACGTCGCACACATCACGGACCAGGTGCACCAGCGCATCGTGCGCAGGCTGGCCGTCGAGGCCGAGCGCCGAGGAGTACGACGATGAACCGCAACAAGGCGGCCCTGGCGAGCACCCTGCTCGGTGTCGGCCCGGGCGGTGGCGGTCTGAAGAAGCTGACCATCTCCCACGACGGAACGGACTTCAAGGAAAACGGCCCGATCAAGGCGCTGTTCAACCCGCATGAGATCAGCCGGTCGCGGTCGGTCTCCTGGGAAGCGCCCGGGACGGCGGGCAACGGCAGCGAGTGGAGCTGGACGGGCCTGCAACAGGAGTTCTCGTCCATGGAACCCGCGACGCTCTCCGTCGAGCTGTTCTTCGACACCTACGAGTGGCGGCCGGGCGTGCCGGTCCCGCCCCGGGCCACCCCGTCGGCCCGGGCACAGGCCATCTCGTTCCTGACACCGCCCAACCCGTTCCAGACGGGGAACGCGAGCGACGTCACCGCGTTGACCAGCCGGGTGGCCAAGCTCGCCGAGGTCGACACCGAGCTGCACCGGCCGCCGCTGTGCACGCTCTCCTGGGGGGCGTTCTCCGAGATCTTCACCGGTGTCCTCACCCGGCTCGACGAGCGGTTCACGATGTTCCTGGACGACGGCACCCCGGTGCGGGCCACCGTCTCCTGCTCTTTCGTGGAGTCCCTCACCGACGCACAGCTGAAGGAACGGGAACTGCACTCCTCCGACGTGGACAAGACGTGGACGGTCCGGCGCGGCGACACCCTGCACAGCATCGCCTCCGCCGAGTACGGGAATCCGCGCCATTGGCGGCACATCGCCTCCGCCAACGGCATCGTCAACCCACGTGACCTGCGACCGGGCATGGTGCTGGCCATTCCCCGGGTGAGCTGAGCGGAGGACCGTGTGATGAACGCCGACGAGGCCGCACCGGCCCTGAAGATCCTCTGCAACGGCCGCCCCCTGCCCCGGGAAGCCCGCTCCGACGTCGAGTCGGTGACCGTCCAGGAGGATCTCCACGCGCTGAGCATGTTCACCGTGACGCTGTACGACAACTGGGATTCCCCGCACAAGACATTGCGCTGGGCGGACTCCGAGCTGTTCGAGGTCGGCACCGACGTGGAGATCTCGCTCGGGTACGGGGGCGACCTGCGCCGGGTGATGACCGGTGAGGTCACCGGTCTGGAGCCCGCCTTCACCACGGACGGGCTGCCGATGCTGACTGTCCGCGGGTACGACTACCGGCATCGGCTGACCCGAGCCCAGCGAACCCGGACCTTCAGCGACACCACGGACAGCGCCATCGCCGAAGAACTGGCCTCGAAAGCAGGGCTGGGCTTTGCCGGGCCCGAGGCCCCGACCACGACCGAGGCCACGACCAAAACCGAGGCCCCGACCACGACCGAGGCCACGACCAAAACCGAGGCCGGCCTCGCCTACGTGGTGCAGAACAACCAGACCGACCTGGAGTTCCTCCAGAGACGGGCGCGCCTGATCGGGTACGAGGTCCACGTACGGGACAAGGTGCTGCACTTCGGGCCACCGCAGCACGGCCGTCCGGCGAAGGTGACACTGCACATCGGCAAGGGCGTCTCCGGTTTCACGCCGGTGTTGCGGGCGCTGCCCCAGGTCGCTGAGCACTCCGTGCGGGGCTGGGACGTCACACTCAAGGAGCCGGTCGTTTCCACCGTGACCGCGGGCCGGGAGTCCACCACCATGGGCGCCGCCTCCGGTCCCCGCCAGGTGGGCCGGACCTTCGGCAGGGCGGGTTCGGTCAGTACGGGCCTGTCGGTGCCGAACCAGGAGCGGGCCGACCAGATGGCCCGTGGCCAGTTCGACGACATGGCGCTGACCTACATCACCGGCACCGTCGAGTGCTCGGGGCGGCCTGGAATACGCGCCGGTGAGGTGGTTGAGATCGAGGGCGCGGGCACCCGCTTCAGCGGCACCTACTACGTCGTCTCCGTCAGCCACTCGATGACCGTGGGGAACCGCTACTCGACCTCCCTTCACGTGCGGAGGAACGCCACATGACGGAGATCTTCGACTATCCGACAGGCCAGGAGACCGCACCGGCGGGCGGAGGGTTCCTGGGTGTGGTGATCGGCATCGTCAGGAACAACCGGGACCCGAAAGGTCTGGGCCGGGTCAAGGTGGAGCTGCCCTGGCTGGCGGACGGCACCTTGACCGACTGGGCGCGGGTGGCGGTGCCGATGGCCGGTCCAGGCACCGGATTCTTCTTCCTGCCCGAACCTGACGACGAGGTCCTGGTCGCCTTCGAGCACGGCAACCCGGAGGTCCCCTACGTCGTCGGCGCGCTGTGGAACGGCAAGGACAGGCCGCCGGTCACCGAGCCGCCGGTCACCGAGCCGCCGGCCGCCGAGCCGCCGGCCGCCGAGCCGCCGGCCGCCGAGTCGCCGGTCACCGAGTCGCCGGTCACCGAGCCGGCGGTCACCGAGTCGCCGGCCACCGACAACGACGGCAGGAAAGGCATAAGCGACATACGGGTGATCAGATCCCGCAGCGGGCACGTGATCCGGCTGACCGACACCGACGGCGAAGAGGCCATCGAGATCGTCGACAAGAACGCCGGGAACAGCATCGTGATCAGCACGAAGGACAACCGGATCACGATCACCGCGGCGGCGGACGTGGTCATCTCCGCCGGCGGGAAGCTGCGGCTCAGCGGCAACGGGGTCGAGATCGTCTCCGAGGCCGACGTGAACATACAGGCCAAGTCCTCGCTCGCGGCCAAGTCCAGCGGACGGCTGGACATCAAGGGCAGCCAGGTCAACATCAACTAATGGGGGGTGGAAGATTCCATGGGACAGGCCGCAGCGAAAAAGGGTGACAAGGTCACGGCCACCGACATCCATGTCGTCATGGTGCCCGGAGGACCGTCTCCGGTGCCGACGCAGCTGAAGCACGAGTTCGCCGGGACCATCAAGGACGGACTGAGCGCCGACGTCACCATCATGGGCAAGCCGGCGGCGGTGGCCGGCTCCACCGCCGAGAACGACAAGCCGCACACACCCATGTCGCCGGGCACCTCGTTCCAGAAGCCGCCGTCGAACACGGCCGTCCTCGAAGGCGGCAGTACCACCGTGAGGATCAACGGCAAACCCGCCATCAGGAACGGTGACTCCGCCACGACCTGCAACGATCCGAAGGACCTCGCGATCGGGACGGTCGAGGCGACGGGCACGGTGACGATCGGATGACCGGCGTGACGGACAGTGGCTTCCTCGGCACCGGCTGGGCGTTCCCGGTCGGCCCCGATCCCGACCACCCCGAGCAGGGCATACGGCTCGCCGGCGGTGCGGAGGCGATCCGCCAGTCGATCTGGCTGATCCTCGGCACCGCGCCCGGTGAACGCGTGATGCGGCCGGACTTCGGCTGCGGCATCCACGACGCCGTCTTCGACACCAACGACGCGAGCACCGCCGGCCGGGTCAGCCGGTCGGTGCGGGAGGCACTGGCCCGCTGGGAACCGCGGATCGACGTACTGGACGTCTACGCGGCACCCGACCCCGAGGACCGGCACCGGCTGCTCATCGAGATCAACTACCGGGTGCGGGCGAACAACAGCCGCTTCAACCTCGTCTACCCCTTCTACGCCGCATGACCGGACAACCGCCCCCCATCGACCCCCGCGACCGCGCCGCCCTGGTCGCGCAGACCACCGACCTGGCAACCCGTTACAGCGGCTGGCAACCGCCCGCCGACGGGCGGCCCGACGCCGGCCAGGCATTGATCGGCGTCTTCGCCCGCTTCGCCGAACTGGTCGTGCAGCGTCTCAACCAGGTGCCGGAACGCGACTACCTCGCGTTCCTCAACCTGATCGGGACCCAGCCCACACCGCCGGTGCCCGCGCGCGTGCCGCTCACCTTCCGACTGGCCGAGCGCAGCCGGACCGACGCGCTGGTCCCGGCCGGCACCCGGGTCGCCGCCGAACCGCTGGACGGCGAGGACGACGAGGCCGTCTTCGAGACCGGGGCCGACCTGGTCGTGACCCGGGCCCGGCTGCGGTCCGTCCTCGTGGACGACGCCCCGCACGACAGCTACGCCGACCGCGGCGCCGAGGCCAGTGGCGGACGCGACGAACCGTTCGCCGCGTTCACCGGCGACCAGGCCGTGCCGCACCAGTTCTTCGTCGCCTGCGACCCGGTGCTGGCCGCCGAGGGCACCAAGGACGTCACGCTGACCCTGGCCACCGAGGACGGCGCACTGCTCGCCGGGTGGCCGGTCTCCTGGGCGTACTGGGACGGCACCCGGTGGCAGCCGGCGGACGCCGACAGCGCCGCGGAGGACGGCGCATGGACGGTGACCCTCACCGGACTGCCGCAACTGCCCCCGTACGACGTCGACGGCACCACGGCCGGCTGGCTGCGCGCCCGGCTCGACATGCCGCTGCCGCACGGCACCTCGGGGTCGGCGCCCGACGCCGTCGCTACCGGCAACCGGCCGCCTCAGGACGGCGCCGGCGGAGTCTTCCCGTTCGGGGAGACCGAGCAGAGCCAGTTCTTCTATCTGAGCGTCGACGCGTCGGTGGCGCTCCGCGGCGCCACGGTCCGGCTCGCCGTCACCCTGGCACGCCCCGGAGCGGCCGGCGACCCGGCCGACCCGGTGCGCCTGGAGTGGTCGTACAAGGACGGCGACACCTGGCGGCGGCTGGGGGAGTCCAGCACGGCGGCGGAGACGAGCGACGACAGCGACACCGGCCTGACCGACGGCACGCTGGCGATGACCCGTGACGGCGAGATCAGCTTCCGGGTCCCCGCCCACTGGCCCGCCGAACTGTTCCGGGCCCGGTCCGGGCACTGGCTCCGGGTGCAGGTCGTCCAGGACGGCGGGGCGTACGCCACCCTTCCGCACCTCACGTCGCTGAGCGTGGGCCACGACTGGGATCTGCCCATCGTCACCGGCATCGAGGTGCGGACCGGGACGGAGCCGGAGCCGGTGGCACCGCCCGGCGCCTTCGCGGGCGGCACCCCGCTGGACGTGACCCGGGACTTCCACCCCTTCGGCGAGCAGCCGCGCTTCAACGACACCTGCTACCTGGCCTGCCCCGCGAGCCTGGTCCGGCCGGGCGCGGACCTCATCCTCGACGTCACCCTGACCAACCCCCCGGACATCCCGGACAGCCCGGTCCCATCCGTGCGCACCGACGGCGACCCGCGGATCGTCTGGGAGGCATGGGACGGCACCGGCTGGCGCACCGTGACCGTGACCGCCGACGGCTCGGACCCCCAGGACACCGACCCCCAGGACACCGCAGATCCGGATGCCGACACCCCGGATTACGCCTTCACCGCCGACGCGACCCTGCGGCTCACTCCGCCCGAGGGCTTCGCGCGCACCGAGGTGAACGGTGTCGAGGAGTACTGGCTGCGCATCCGGCTGATCGGCGGCGACTACGGGAGTGCGGCCCACTACACCCGGAACGAGGACGGCACCTACGAACTCGTCGACGCCACCTTCGCACCGCCGGTGATCAGAACCCTGTCGTGGAGCTCCCGGCACGGACTGACAGTGCCCGTCCCTGCACCGGTCTGCGTCACCCACAACGACTTCCGCCTCGTCACCCACCACCGGGACCCCGGAACACCGTGGTCCATAACCCCCTTCACCCCGCACCCTGAGCAGGACCCCGCCCTCTACCTCGGCTTCGACCAGCCGTTCGACAACCGGCCGGTCACGCTCTACCTCCAGGTCGAACCACCGAAGCCGGACGAGGTGACGGCCGACCGGCTGGCCGGGACCGACCTGACCGACCGCGCCGACCTGGTGTGGGAGTACAGCGGCCCCGACGGCTGGCGGACACTGGCCGCGGCCGACGAGACCGCGACCCTGGCCGAGCGGGGCATGGTGCGGTTCGTCGGACCGGCGGACCTGACGGCCCGGGAGCACTTCGGACGGAGCCTGTGCTGGCTGCGGCTCCGCCTGCGGCACGGGACCTTCCCTCTCCCGCCGCGGCTGCGCCGGATCCTGCCGAACACGGCCTGGGCGACGCAGGCCGTCACCGTCACCGACGAGATCCTCGGAGCGGGCACCGACGAGGCAGGTCAGCGGCTCACCACCTCGCAGAGCCCGGTCCTGGCCGGCCAGCGGCTGGTGGTACGGGAGCCGGAACGCCCGTCGGCGGCGGAAGAGGCCGAACTGACCGCGGTCGAAGGCTCCGACGCGGTGAGGGTCACCGAAGACACCGAGAACACAGCGGAGGTCTGGGTGCGGTGGCACGCGGTGACCGACTTCCACCGCTCCGGCCCGAACGACCGCCACTACATCATCGACCCCCGGACCGGAGAGATCACCTTCGGTGACGGCCGGGCCGGGCGGATGCCGCCGCGCGGGCAGAACAACATCCGCGTCACCTACCGCACGGGCGGCGGCGCGGAGGGCAACCGTGCCGCGGGGACCGTCGTGAAGCTGAAGTCGGCCATCCCGTCCGTCGACTCGGTCACCCATCACGAACCGGCCTCCGGCGGCAGCGCGTGGGAGCCGCTGGAGCGGGTGCGCGTCCGGGGGCCGAGGTCGCTGCGTCACCGCGACCGTGCCGTCACGGCCCAGGACTTCGAGGACCTCGCCTTCGAGTCCTCGGCGGAGCTGGCGCGGGTACGGGCGGTGCTGCCGAGCCGGTTCGACCCGTTCGGCCTGTGGTTCGACCCGGCGACCGGGGAACCCAAGGACGCGCACGCGGAGGCGGACGCCGGCGGGATCGGGATCGTCGTGGTCCCGCACTCCGGTGCCGCCCGGCCGGTACCCGGCCTGGGGCTGCTGCGCCGGGTGGAGGAGTACCTGCGGGCCCGGTGCGGCCCGACCACCGCGCTCCGGGTGGCCGGCCCGGAGTGGATCGAGGTGACCGTCGCCGCGACGGTGGTGGCAGCCTCCCCGGATGTCGCCGGGCTGGTCGGCGGACGGGTCGAGCAGACCCTGGAGCGCTTCCTGCACCCGCTGACCGGAGGGCCGGAAGGCACCGGCTGGGCCTTCGGCCGCAAACCGCACCGCTCGGACCTGTACGCGGCGGTCGAGGCCGTGGACGGCGTCGACCACGTCCCCGCGCTCACGGTGACGCCGGCAGCCCACTCCGACGAACTCGGCGACCGGCTGGAGGCGTTGCTCGGCCGCTCGCTGGCCCAGCTCGCGGACGAGCCTCCGGCCGCGGAGCTGACCCGATGGCTGGAGCGGGCGCTGGTCTACTCCGGCCGGCACCAGATCACCGTGACCCTGGGAGCGTGAGGAGTTCCGTGTCCATTCCGCTGCCGAACCTCGACGACCGCGACTTCGACGACCTGGTCGGCGAGGCGCGGGCCCTCATCCCCGTCCTCCTGCCGGAGTGGACCGACCACAACCCGGGCGACCCCGGCATCGTCCTCGTCGAACTGCTGGCCTGGCTGACCGAGATGCAGCTCTACCAGGTCGACCAGCTGCCGGACACCCACACCCTGAAGTTCCTGCAGCTGCTCAACGACTCCGACTGGTCGCCGCCGGACGACGGCGATCTCGACGCGGCCGTACGCCAGAGCATGGCCGCGCTGCACGAGCGCCACCGGGCCGTGACCGCGGACGACTACGAGTACCTGGTCCGCACGACCTGGCCCGAGCAGCCGAAGGCGGTCGGACTCCCCCGGGTACGGCGGGTGCGGTGCGTGCCCGGCCGGAACCTGGCCGGGGCCGCCCCGGCCGCGCCCGCCCCGGCGCACATCAGCGTCGTCGTCCTCCCCGAACCCGGCGAGACCGCCGCCGAGGCGCTGACCGCCGCCCTGCACGAGTTCCTGGACCCGCGCCGGATCCTGACCGTCCGCCACCATGTGGTCCTCCCGGAGTACGTCGACATCGAGGTCGCCGCCGACGTCGCGCTCCGTGAGGACGCCGTGCCGGAGGACACCCTCGTCGACGCGCGGAACCGGCTCCGGGAGTTCTACGACCCGTTCACCGGCGGTGACACCCGCGACGGCTGGCCCTTCGGGCGGAGCGTGCACCCGTCGGAGGCGTACGCCGTGCTCGAACAGTCGCCGTCGGTCGACTACATCGAGAACGTCCGCCTCACCCGTGCCGGTGCGGACGGCGACGCCGGTGCGGAGGGCATCGCGCTGGACGCCCACCAGTTGGTGCGGCTGACCCGGGTGGACCTGGTGGGCTACGGCCGCTACGGCCGAACGTACGCGTCGACCTGGGAGCTCCCGTGATGAGCAGCTATCTCGACCACCTCCCGGCGCCGTTCCGCCAGGACCCGTTCACCGGCCGGTTCCTGCTCGCGTTCGAGGCCGTGCTGACCGGCCGCGACGACGCCGGGGGTGTCACGGGCCTCGAACAGCTCATCGCGAGCTCCGCCGACCACATCGACCCGATGGCCACTGGCGAGGAATTCCTGCCCTGGCTGGCCGGGTGGGTCGGCCTGAGCCTGCGCGCGGACTGGGACACGGAAACCAAGCGCGGGTTCATCCGCGAGATCGTGCCCCTGTACCGGGAGCGGGGGACCCTGGCCGGACTGCGCCGGATGCTGGAGATCTACCTGCGGTCGCTGGACGACGAGGTGACCCGCGACGACGTGGTCGTCTTCGACGGCTTCGAGTCGCCCGCCCACTACTTCCAGGTCCGGTTGAGGCTGGGCAACGCCGATGCCGGGCATCTGCGCCGCGTCCAGGAGATCGCCCGGGCGATCATCGACCGGGAGAAGCCGGCCCACACCTTCTACGCGCTCAAGATCGTGGTGCCCACGATGCGGCTGGTCTCCGAGGAACTGCACGACAACGGGGGCGGCGACATGCTCAAACTCGGCGAGAACACCGTGCTCGGCACGCGCGACCTGACCTGAAATCCGGAGGAGCCCGATGGCGGACTACACCCAACCCGACGTCGTACCGAAGCGCGTCCGCTTCTTCGACGGGCAGTACCTGGTGGACCAGGACTTCATCGACGAGCAGAGGTTCCACCTCGACCGCGAGCGCAGGCAGAGCCGGCTGCTGCGGCTCACCGGCATCAGCGCGGGCCTGACAGTGGCCCCGGAGACCTCGGACGGCGAGTCCCTGCTCAAGGTGACCGCGGGTATGGCGGTGGACTCGCTGGGCCGGCACCTCGTCCTGGCCTCGGACACGACCGTGTCGCTCCAGGACTTCGACGGCCGGCAGGACATCGAGGTGCACCTGGCCTACCGGGAAGCCGCGACGGACGTGGCACAGACGGACGGTGTGGCGAGCGAGCGCCGCTGGGACGAGAGCCCCCGGATCGTGGTGCTCGCCCCGGACGGCACCACCGCGGTCGCTCCCGACGACGCCTCGCCCGACCTGGACGACGTTCCCACGGTGCTGCTCGCCAGGGTCGCCGTCGCCGAGAGCGGGGACGAGGTCACGGTGGACCTCACCGCGGCACAGCACCTCACCCTCTCGGTCGCGGGCGCGCTCGGGGTCGGCACCGACGCTCCGGTCAGCGACCTGGAGATCGGTGACTACGGCCCCAAGGACCGGCACCTGACGTTCAAGGTGGCGGGCGGCGACGGCCACCGCAGTGGCCTCCGGCTGTGGGCTGGTTCGCAGAGCGAGCACGAGGGCTACTCCCTGGAGTACGACCGGCGGCCGAGCAGGGGACAGGGGCTGCACGTCAGGACCCATGGTTCAGGCGATCCCGACGGCGGCACCACGAGGCTCTTCGTCGCCCCCGGCGGCGATGTCGGCATCGGCACCACCGCACCGGACAACAGCGGCGGATGGGACCGGGTCGTCGATGTGGTGGGTACCG
The DNA here is from genome assembly GCF_057710365.1 of Streptomyces sp. bgisy027. Taxonomy (NCBI): domain Bacteria; kingdom Bacillati; phylum Actinomycetota; class Actinomycetes; order Kitasatosporales; family Streptomycetaceae; genus Streptomyces; species Streptomyces sp. bgisy027. Next base: position 58,560 of record NZ_JBYIVZ010000022.1, on the reverse strand, counting down.
GGAGAACCAGGCTGTCGGTGCGGACCGCGAACATCGAGGGGCACGTGTCGGCGCACGAGGGGGGCGCGTTCGGCGCGGCGCCGGGCATGGCCGTGGGCACCGCGTCCGCCAGTCCGCTGACTCTGGTCACCGCGGGGGCGGCCCGGCTCAGTGTCACCGCCGACGGACACGTGGGCATAGGCGCGACCACCCTGGTGGGCACGGAGGGGTGGGGTCGGGTCGTCGACGTCGTGGGCACGGGCCTCACCAAGCTGTCGGTGCGGACCGCGAAGGTGGACGCGCGGGTGATGGCGCACGACACGGGCATGTTCGGCGCGGCGGCCGGGATGATCGTGGGCACCGGGACCAACAGCCCGCTGACCTTCGTCACCAACCAGGCGCACCGGCTCACGATTGGCACCGACGGTGACATCTCCCTCGGCAGCGGCCCGTTCACCGCCCGATGGACCACGAAGCACGTCGACACCGACGACCCCGCGGAGCCTCACCTGAGGTTGCATCGGGACGACACGGCCTCCGGCGGAAAGCGATTGTTCCTGGAACTCTTCCAGGGCCACGGGAATCCCCTTCAGGCAGACGTCCACCCCAGCATCCGGTTCCACCACAGCAGCAGATACTGGCACCGGATCGAAGGGCAGCCGGACGGGCTGCACATCAAGACCGGGAACATGAGCGCCGACGCCCACCACGACCTCTGGGCCGGGGGAGTCCATGCCGAGTCACTGACCATCGGATCGGTCACCGTCGGCCAGGCCGAGCTGGACGTGCTGAAGAGGCTCGCCGCGGGGGAGTTGAACGTCGAGGTCTTCAGCACCCGCCTTCAGCAGTACGCCTATGCCTCCGATCTGAAGGCGGGCACCGATACACACCACGTTCTCTCACGTCCCAATCCCGCCGGCACGTACCGCCGCTGGGTCCTCAAGCCCCTGGCTTCGGCATGACCGCGTACCCCTGTGAAGGACGACCGATATGAGAGCCGAAATAGAAAAGCGCGTCTCCGAACTGGAGTCCGAGTACCGCGAAGGGCAGCGGATGCTCGCCGACCTGGAGGCCAAGCAGGCAGACCTCCAGCAGACCCTGCTCCGCATCAGCGGCGCCCTCCAGGTGCTGAACGAACTCCTGGCCGCCGAGAACGCATCGGAGACCCACGCCGCCGAGCCCGCACCGCCCGTGACGGCGAGTCAACCCGCGGACGCGTGAAGCACCGACGGTCACCGTGCGCCGTGGCGCCTGACGCCCCCTCATTCCCCGTACGTCCTGTGCCGGTCCGGCCTGGACTCGTCCCACGTCTGGAGGTCCCATGGCCACCCCCTTGTCCGCAGCCCGCATCGTGGCCGCCCTGAAGGCCGAAGGTGTGAAGGTCGTCGAGGTCGACGGCTGGCGCACCCACAACCGCAACCACAAGGGCGCCTGGGGGCCCGTGAACGGGGTGATGATCCACCACACCGTCACCTCCGGCACCAAGGCCAGCGTGGACCTCTGCCGAGACGGCTACGCCGGCCTGCCCGGCCCCCTGTGCCTCGGCGTCATCGCCAAGGACGGCACCGTCCACCTCGTCGGCAACGGCCGCGCCAACCACGCGGGTTCGGGCGACGACGACGTGCTCAAGGCCGTCATCGCCGAACGCGCCACGCTGCCCGCCCCCAACGAGAACAACACGGACGGCAACACCCACTTCTACGGCTTCGAGTGCGTCAACCTCGGCGACGGCAAGGACCCCTGGCCGCAGGCGCAGTTGGACGCGATCAAGCGCGCGTCGGCCGCACTGTGCCGGGCGCACGGCTGGTCGGAGCGGTCGGTGATCGCGCACAAGGAGTGGACCGACACCAAGGTCGACCCGCGCGGGTTCTCCATGAAGGACCTGCGGGCCGGCATCAAGCGGCAGCTCACCGGCGACTCCCAGCAGCAGAAGCAGGATGACGACATGGCCCTGACCGACGCCGACCTCGACAGCATCGCCCGCCGGGTGTGGGCACTGACCGGTGACGACCCCCTGAAGGGCGGGACCGCGAAGATCTCGAAGGAGATGCTGCTGTGGGGGATGGCCGGGCGGCTGCAGCGGGTGGAGGCGGCGGTGGAGGCCCAGGCCGCCACGATCGACAAGCTCGTCGGTGCGGTGGCGGCTGGTCCGGCAGTGGACCTCGACGCCCTGAAGTCGGAGATCCGACTGGCCATCGAGAGCATCTCGGCGACGGTCCGTCTCGATGTGAAGAGCTGAACACCAGCCAGGGGTGGATGCGTCCTGCGGGCCTGGTGATCCGCCCCGGCTCCGGGACGCTGTGAGCGGCAGGGCACCCGGGGGGGGGCGTCAGGTCGGTGTGGGGCACCGCGGTGTGTTCCAGGGCGAGTTCATGGACCAAGTCGCCCTCGGCGGGCGGAGGAGGCATCTCGCTGTCCGGCAGGACGAGCCGCACCTTGGGCGGACCACCCGGCGACGGCCCTCGCCCCAGGGGTGGCAGGATGCGGGGACGCGGTGAGAGGGGCGAGAGGGGCGGGGCGCCATGGGGCGGAGCGAGCGGGAGGCGGTGGCCCGGGGCCGGCGGCTGTTCGAGGCGGCGCAGGCCGTCGTCGACGATCACGCGCGGGCCGTCGAGGCCGTACGCGCCGCCCTGGAACCGATCCATGACGACCTGGCCCGCACCGAACTGGACGCCATCCCGGTCGCCCGCCTGAAGGACCTCACCGAGGGCAGGCTGCGACTCGGCGAGGTGGAGAAGGGCGGGTTCCGCACGGTCGGGCAGGTCCTGGACGCCGGTTCCTACCGGCTGCGGCAACTGCCCGGCGTCGGGCAGCAGACGGCCGACCAGACGGTGGCCGCGGCCCGCCGGATCGCCGACGCCGTGCGCGAGACCATCGCCGTGCACATCGACGTGGACCGGCCGGAGCCCCGCACCACCGCACTGGTCGCCGCGCTCAACGTCCTGGTGGAGGCGGGCCCCGAGGCACGCCGGGCCGTCGACACGGCCGGCACGCTCACCGAGCGGCTCGGACCGCCGCTGGCCGACGCGGCGCCGGCGTCCGGGCGGCTGCGCATGCTGCTCGCGGGCCGGGCCGGACGGGAACGCGCGCTGACGGCCCTGGCCGAGGTCCGCGCCGTCTGCGAGCAGGCGGACCGGGACGAGGTGCCGCAACTGCTCGCCCAGGCCTCCGTCGACCTGCTCCGCCGACCGGAGTCCGAGGTGGCCGCGCTGGTCGACTTCGAGCTGCGTTCCGCCGAGTACTACGGACTGCTCGCCGAGCTCTCGGGCCGTGCCCCGGACCCGGCGGCGGCCGAGGGGTTCCTGCCGGACGAGGTGGCCGGGCGGGTCAGGACCCAGACGCTCGACGACACGCACCGCCGGGTCTCCCTGCGTGGCTACCAGGCCTTCGGCACCCGCTTCGCGCTCGCCCAGCGCCGCGTGATCCTCGGCGACGAGATGGGACTCGGCAAGACGATCCAGGCGATCGCCGCGCTCGCGCACCTCGCCGGCCGGGGGCGGAGCCACTTCCTGGTCGTCTGCCCGGCCAGCGTGCTCATCAACTGGACCCGGGAGATCGAGAAGCGCAGCGCACTGCGGGTGACGCCGCTGCACGGCCCGGACCGGCAGGAGGCGTTCGCCGACTGGAAGGGGCGGGGCGGCGTCGCGGTCACCACCTTCGACGCCCTGCGCGGGTTCCCGGTGCCCGGCGGCGGCGAGCTGGGCATGCTCGTCGTCGACGAGGCGCACTTCGTGAAGAACCCGCAGACCCGCCGCTCGATGGCCGTATCCGAGTGGGCGGGGCGCTGCGACCGGGTGCTGTTCCTGACCGGCACCCCCATGGAGAACCGCGTCGAGGAGTTCCGCTGCCTGGTACGGATCCTCCAGCCCGAGCTGGCCGAGCGCGTCGACGAGCACGACGGCGTGGCCGGCTCCAAGGCGTTCCGCAAGGCGGTCGCCCCGGTCTATCTGCGCCGCAACCAGCAGGACGTCCTCACCGAACTCCCCGCGCTCCAGCACACGGACGAGTGGGAGGAACCCAGCGCGGCGGACGAGGAGGCCTACCGCGAGGCCGTGCGCGCCGGCAACTTCATGGCCATGCGCAGGGCGGCGTACGCGCGTCCGGAACGGTCGGCGAAGCTGGACCGACTGCGCGAGATCGCGGCCGAGGCCGCCGAGAACGGCCTCAAGGTCGTGGTGTTCTCGGCCTTCCGGGACGTCCTGGGAGCCGCGCACAAGGCCCTCGCGGACCGCACGGTTCCGGCAGCGACGGAAACCGAAGAGGCGGTGCGGGTCTTCGGACCCATCTCCGGCAGCGTGCCGCCCGCCCGGCGGCAGCAGCTCGTCGACGACTTCGCGGCCGTGCCCGGCCACGCCGTGCTGCTCGCGCAGATCGAGGCCGGCGGCGTGGGCCTCAACATGCAGGCCGCCTCCGTCGTCATCCTCTGCGAGCCGCAGCTCAAGCCCACCGTCGAACACCAGGCGGTCGCCCGCGCCCACCGCATGGGCCAGGTCCGCTCGGTCCAGGTGCACCGGCTGCTCTGCACGGGCGGAGTCGACGAACGCCTGGTGCGGATGCTGGAGAACAAGTCCCGCCTGTTCGACGCCTACGCCCGCCGCAGCGCGGTCGCCGAGGCCACGCCCGACGCCGTCGACATCTCGGACATCAACCTGGCCCGCCGCATCGTCGAGGAGGAACAGGCACGGCTGGGTGCGACGCCGACGCCGACCACGACGCCGACCACGACGCCGACCACGACGCCGACCACGACGCCGACCACGACGCCGACCACGACGCCGACCACGACGCCGACGCCGACGCCGACGCCGACGCCGACCACGACGCCGACCACGACTCCGGCCACGCCCGCGACAGAACGGACGTGACGGAGAACGCCGTGCCGCATACGGCCGTACGGATCACCACGACCGTACGGATCGCGACGGCCGGGGCCGGCACGAGCACGGACAGCGGCCTGTAGCCCAAGGTGAGCCGGACCCGCGGGTTCGTCTCCGGCGGCGACGGTACCCAGCCCGGCGACCCGGCGAAGGCGGCGGCCCTCGTTCTGGCCGTCCTGGAGGCCGAGGACACCCCGTTGCGGCTGCCGTTGGGCGACGACGGCGTCGACGCGGTCCTCGGCCACCTCGACCAGGTCCGCACGGATGTCGCGGCCTGGGAGACGCGCACCCGAGCGACAGCCTTCGACAACTGACCCGGCCCCGACGGCTGACCCACTCCGACGACTGCCCCACCTCGACGACTGCCCCGGTCCCCGCGCCCCCGCGCCTCCGCGTACCCGCCGCCCGTATGCCTGGCGGCGCCCTGCCCGCATCACCGCACTGAACGCGGTGCGCGTTGCGCGGTGCGCGGTGCGCGGTGCCGCCGAGGCGGTCGGTTCCGGTGCCGTGACCGTGGCGATTTGACGGTGGCAGAAGCGAAGGCGCGTCAGGTTCGCCGTGCAGGGCCCTTGTGTAATTCCTGTGGAACCCTCAATCTTTCGGCTGACGCACTGGTGTGAAGCAGCTGTTGACATGTTCCTGTCCAAAATCACGTTCCGTCACGCCAGTGCACCCCCCACCGACGCACCACCGATTGAGGAGGATCCCTCAGATGGCAGTGATGCGTAACTCCCGCAGAGACAGCAGGCGAAGACTCGCCGCCCTCAGCCTCACGGCCACGGCGGCGCTCGCCGTGAGCCTCGTCTCCGCACTCCCCGCAGCGGCCGCACCCGAGGGCCGCATCCAGTACGCCGGGGCGGCCGACGCGGTCGCCGACAGCTACATCGTGACGCTCAGGGCGGACCACGCCCGCTCCGGCTCCCAGGCGGGCCGCGCCCTCGTCGAGCGGTACGGCGCCGACGTCGAGCGGACGTACAGGAAGGCCCTGAACGGCTACGCGATCGAGGCCTCCGCGACCGAGGCGAAGCGGCTCGCCGCCGACCCGGCGGTCGCCTCCGTCGTACAGAACCGCACCTTCCACATCGACGCGACCCAGACCAACCCGCCCTCCTGGGGCCTGGACCGCATCGACCAGAAGAACCTCCCGCTGAACAGCTCCTACACCTACCCGGACTCGGCCGGGCAGGGCGTGACCGCGTACGTCATCGACACCGGCGTGCGCATCACCCACAGCGACTTCGGCGGCCGTGCCTCCTACGGCTACGACGCCATCGACAACGACAACACCGCCCAGGACGGCCACGGCCACGGCACGCATGTCGCGGGCACGGTCGCGGGATCGTCGTACGGCGTCGCCAAGAAGGCGAAGATCGTCGGGGTCCGCGTGCTGAACAACTCCGGTTCCGGTACGACCGCGCAGGTCGTCGCCGGCATCGACTGGGTCGCCCAGAACGCGGTCAAGCCGGCCGTCGCCAACATGTCCCTCGGCGGCGGCGCCGACTCCGCCCTCGACACGGCCGTACGCAACGCCATCGCCTCCGGCGTCACCTTCGCCGTCGCGGCCGGCAACGAGTCGACCAACGCCTCCACCAAGTCGCCCGCGCGGGTCACGGAGGCCATCACGGTCGGCGCGACGACCTCGTCCGACGCCAGGGCGAGCTACTCCAACTACGGCTCGGTGCTCGACCTGTTCGCGCCGGGCTCGTCCATCACCTCGGCCTGGAACTCCGGCGACTCCGCCACCAACACCATCTCCGGTACGTCGATGGCGTCCCCGCACGTGGCGGGCGCGGCGGCGCTCTATCTCGCCGACAACCCCACGTCGACCCCGGCCCAGGTCTCCTCGGCCCTGACGGCCGCCGCCACGACCGGCGTCGTCGGCAACCCGGGCTCCGGTTCGCCCAACCGGCTGCTGTACGTCGGCGGCGGCACGACCACCCCGCCGGGCCCGCGCTTCGAGAACACCGGTGACTACGCCATCGCCGACAACTCCACGGTCGAGTCCCCGGTGACGGTCTCCGGCGTCTCCGGCAACGCCCCCTCGGCCCTGGCCGTGGAGGTCCACATCGTGCACACGTACATCGGTGACCTCCAGGTCCAGCTGATCGCCCCCGACGGCACGGCGTACACGCTGAAGTCGTACGGCACCGGCGGCAGTTCGGACAACATCGACACCACGTACTCGGTGAACGCCTCCTCGGAGGCCGCCAACGGCACGTGGAAGCTCCGCGTGAGTGACAACGCGCGTCTGGACACCGGGCGTATCGACGCCTGGGCGCTGCAGTTCTGATCGGGTAGTGCCGCGGATGGCCGTCTTCTGGCTGCGGCTGCTCCGTGGCTCGTCGCGCAGTTCCCCGCGCCCCTGAGGGCGCGGCCGAACCGGCGCTCAGCAGTTCTCCTCGTCCTCGCGGTACGGCTCAGGGTCGCCGACCCGGCCGGCCGCGAGGACGAGCCGTGTGTGGCGGTGCAGGGCGAGGAAGCCGAAGGGGCGGTCGAAGGTGGCCCGGACGCTCGTGGTCACCCGGCGGAGCCGCGGTGCACCGCTCGCCGGGAAGCCGAACGCCGTCACCGCCGCCGCGCGGAAGCCCACTTCCCCGAACTGCGCCGTCGTGGACTGTCCCGGTCTACCCACGGCCCGGTCTCCGGCGTGACCGGATGGCCCCAGAAGCGCCGGAGCCAGTTCGTCCGCATCGCCGGCGCACGCGCCGGCACCATCCCGGTGTCCTTCGCCGGCGCGATGGGCATCTCCCCGGTCGGCCCGCGCGTCCGCTTCACCGCCCACGCGTCCAACGCCCCCTTGCCGGCCGCCGGATCCCCCGTGAGCACGCCGTGCGCCTCGGCCGGCAGCCCGGCCTCCCAGCGCTCGCGCAGCTGAAGCGTCCGCTTGGTCCGGAGCCCGAGCGCCGAGTCCAGCCCGCGCATCGTGCCCGTCGCGCCGAGCAACTCCCGTGCCGTGCCCGCCGCGTCGTCCGCCGGGAGGCCGACGGCGCCGTCCGCCGGTTCCGTCCGTGCCGGGCCGTCCGCGCCGTCCGCCAGGAAGGCGAGCGGCGGCCAGGCGCCCGCCGCCGAGAAGACGGTGCCGTCGCCCGCGGCGGCGTCCGAGGCCTGCGCCCGTCGGGCGGTCAGCTCGGTCACCGCCCGGATCGTCGCTTTCGTAACCGGCATGACCATCCCCCTCGTTCCCCGCTTACCATTCGCCCAGTCGCACGCCCGTTCCCACCGCCTGAACCAGGAGCACGGTACTCGTGTCCATACCTCCGCCTCCCGGACCCCATCAGCCACAAGGGTCTCCGGAGCCGGCCCAAGGGCCGTCCGCGCAGGGGCCGTACGCACCGCCGTCGCCGTACGGCCACGGGGAGCCCGGCGCCCAGGGGCCGTACGCGTACCACCCCTACGGCGCCTACGGCCCGTACGGCCGCCCCGTGCCCGTCAACGGCGTCGCCATCGGCGCCCTCGTCCTCGGCATCCTCTGCTTCGTGCCGGCCGTGGGTCTGGTGCTGGGACTGATAGCGCTGGCGCAGATCAAGAAGCGGGGCGAGCGCGGCAAGGGCATGGCGATCGCCGGTTCCGTCCTGTCCTGCGTCGGACTCGTGCTGTGGGCGCTGGCGCTGTCCACGGGCGGCGCCTCCGACTTCTGGGACGGCTTCAGGGAGGCAGCGAGCGGCGAGGGCACCGCCTACTCGCTCGAAACGGGCGACTGCTTCGACTCGCCGGGCGGCGACCTGGAGGGCGAGACCTACGACGTCGACGAGGTGCCGTGCTCCGGTGAGCACGAGGCCGAGGTCTTCGCGATCGTCGAGCTGCCCGACAACACCTACCCCTCCTACCCCGGCGACGACGAGATGTCCCGGATCGCGGACGACAAGTGCTTCGGGCTCCAGGACCGTTACGCCATGGACCCCTGGGCCCTGCCGGACGACGCGGCCGTGTACTACTTCATCCCGTCACGGGAGAGCTGGCGCTTCGGCGACCGCGCGATCACCTGCATGTTCGGCAGCACCAAGGACAACGGCAAGCTGACCGGTTCCCTGCACAACGACGCGTCGGTGCTCGACACCGATCAGGTCGCCTTCCTCACCGCCGTCAACACCGTCGACGTCACCCTGTACGAGGAGCCCGAGGAGTACCCCGAGGAGGACCTGGCGGCCAACCGGGCCTGGGCGAAGGACGTGCACGCCGTCCTCGGCGAACAGATCGAGGCGCTGCGCGGGCACCGCTGGGAGGCGGACACCGAGCAGCCGGTCACCGACCTGATCGACGAGATGGAGGACGCCCGCAAGGAGTGGGCGAAGGCGGCCGCGGCGAAGGACGCGGACACGTACTACGCGCACTACGACAACGGGTACGAATACATCGACGGCCCCACGACGGTCACCGCGCGCGAGGCTCTGGGCCTGGACACCACCGTGCCGATGTACGAGGACGACTCCTCCGGCGGTGACGAGGGCGCCGGTGGTGGAGGTCTCGATGTCTGAACCGAGGTGTGAGCGCGGCTATAGCGGGGAGAAAGTGCCTGCGTAAAGCCCTCGGGGGGCACAAGTCATCACATCGAGTGATTCTCTGGCCTTTGCTTGCGTGGGGCAACTCATGGTTGCCAGGCTGTTGCTGTCTGTACAACCTGATGGGAGCGGCCAGTGACTTTCGGTGAGCAGCCGGCGTACCTGCGCGTCGCGGGTGATCTCCGCAAGAAGATCGTCGACGGTTCACTGCCACCGCACACCCGCCTCCCGTCCCAGGCAAGGATCCGCGCGGAGTACGGCGTCTCGGACACCGTCGCGCTGGAGGCCCGCAAGGTGCTGATGGCCGAGGGTCTGGTCGAGGGCCGCTCCGGCTCCGGGACGTACGTGCGGGAGCGCCCGGTGCCCCGCAGGGTCGCGCGCTCCGGCTTCCGTCCGCCGAGCGGCGCCACGCCGTTCCGTCAGGAGCAGGCCGACGGCGAGGTGCGCGGCACCTGGGAGTCCAGGAGCGAGCAGGTCGAGGCCAGCGTCGCCGTCGCCGAGCGGCTCGCCATCCTGCCCGGCGACCGCGTGATGTGCACGCGCTATCTCTTCCGGGACGCCGGCGAGGCGATGATGCTGTCGACCTCCTGGGAGCCCCTGGCCGTCACGGGCCGCACCCCCGTGATGCTGCCCGAGGAGGGCCCGCTCGGCGGCATGGGCGTGGTCGAGCGGATGGCCGCCATCGACGTCGTCGTGGACAACGTGACCGAGGAGGTGGGCGCGCGCCCCGGCCTCGCGGAGGAACTGCTGGCGCTGGGTGGCGTCCCGGGTCACGTGGTCCTCGTCATCCAGCGCACCTACTACGCGTCGGGCCGTCCGGTGGAGACGGCGGACGTGGTCGTCCCCGCCGACCGCTACCGCGTCTCGTACCACCTACCGGTGAAGTAGTGCGCCCATTGGTGAGGTAGCGCACACCTGCACCGCAGTTGTCGTCGGCCGAACCTCAACTCCCTTCCTTTCCGAAGCCGTTGCAATCTGGCCGTTTTCGCAGGTCGCCACCGGCGTGCGCGGCATGCCCGAGACCGGAAGCACCGAGGTCCCCGCACGGCGCGTTCGATGCCGTGCGCCCCCTGCGACTTGGCTGGTTGCGTACCTCTTTGTGAAAAGGCGTATTCGCTGCGTAAAGGTTAGGCGTAGGCTCGGGCATATGCGGATTGCGGTTTCCTTAGCGGGCGGGGCACGGCACACGCCGCGAGCGGTACTCGGGCGGCGGGAGGCGGGAAGGGGCGGTGGGGCGCGATGAACGACAGCACGATCACTCTTCCCTGGCTCGTCGTCCGGCAGGACGACAACGGCAATCGCTATCGCGTGGGCCGATACGCGACCAGGGCCGAGGCCCAGAAGATCGCGGACAGCCTCGACAGCCGGGGCCACAAGCAGTTGTACTGGGTCGAGCGGATCGCGCAGAACGGCGACGGTGCGGACAACTGACGCCCCCTGAGCTCCCGTAGGCTCCGGCGCATGACGGAACGGATCGTGGTCGGCGCCGCCCTGCTGGACGGAGAGCGGCTTCTCGCCGCACGCCGCAGCGCGCCCGAGGAGCTCGCCGGACGCTGGGAGTTGCCCGGAGGCAAGGTCGAGCCCGGCGAGACGCCCGAGGCGGCGCTCGTGCGCGAGCTGCGTGAGGAACTCGGTGTGGACACCGAGGTGATCGAGCGCGTACCGGGGGCGTGGCCCCTGAAATCCCCCTACGTCCTGCATGTGTGGACGGTCCGTCTGCTGCCCGGAACAGGTGAACCGGGGCCTCTGGAGGACCACGACGAGCTGCGCTGGCTCGGCCCCGGGGAACTCTGGGACGTGGACTGGCTGGACCAGGACGTGGCTGCTGTCCGCGAGGTGGCGGCGCGGCTCCGGTCCCCGGGGAACTTCCCGGAATCCTGACGCGTCCTCCACGTTTCACGCGGTACCGCCCCATGGATATCGGGTATGTGGTCATTAACCCTGTGAAACCGGACATGGGTGAACCCGTTGGCCTGGGAAGTGATCGGCGTGATCGACACCGAAGGCGACTGCGCCGAGTGGAGCTTTCCCGCGGAGGCCGGTGCCGTGCGCGCGGCGCGTGTCGCCGTTCGGGACAGGCTGCGCGACTGGGGGCTCGACAGCCTCGCCGACATCGCGGCGCTGCTGGTCAGCGAACTGGTGACCAACTCCCTTCGGCACGCCACGGGTCCCATCGGCGTCCGGCTGGTGCGCCCCGTACGTCTCGGTGGCGTCCTTCTGGTCGAGGTCTCCGACCCGCTCCCGGATCCGCCCCGCGAACGGGTCGCCCATCTGGAGGACGAGAGCGGCCGCGGACTCCAGCTCGTGGCGCACTCCTCGCGTCGCTGGGGCACCAGACCCGGGCGGAACACGGGCAAGACGGTGTGGTTCGAGCTCGCGGTGCCGGAGTGACCCCGCGGGCTTCGCGTGGTGTTCCCGGGCCCCGTACGACCCGTCAGTAGACGTCCATGAGCGTGTACGCCTCCGCTCGCCCTGTCGAACGCATGGTTCAGGCCACTGGCAGTTGCGGATCCGGGTGATTCGACTGCGTGTCCGCTGGTTAGAAGTCTGGAAGTGATTCTGCGGCCGGGACCGAAAACCATCGGGACCGTGCTGTGATCGTGAACACCGTGTTGTGCGGGGCCGTAGTGCTGGATACTGCGGGCAGCCGCCGCCGGTGACCGGTGCCGGACGCGGTGAGCTGGAGGGGACGGTTCGCGTGAGCGAGATACCAGCGAAGGCCACGGAGTCCGAGGACCCGTCGGACGGCGCGAGGACGAGGGCCGCGGGACAGCGGTCCGACGGCACACGAGCCTCGCGAGCCTCTCAGGACACACGGGCCTCTCAGGACACACGGAACTCCGGCGGCATATCGAACTCCCGTGACGCGCAAGGCGCCAGCGGCGGACGGGACTCCGGCCCGGTGTTCGCGTTCGACGAGACCCGGCCCGGCGACCCGGTCTGGCAGAGCAGTCCGCCCGGCTCGATCTACGACTACATCAAGGTCGCGTCCTTCTCCATCGGCCCCGACGGCCTGGTCGACCAGTGGAGCCTGCGAGCCGAGCAGATCTTCGGCATCCCCGCCGCGCGCGCCGTCGGCATGGACCCCATCGAGGCGTTCGTCGACCCGGACCTGCGCGAGCAGGGCCAGCGCAAGATGGCGGAGATCCTGGACGGGCGGGAGTGGACCGGCGTGGTCCCCTTCCGGGTGCCCGACGACACCGACGGCCGGCCCGGTGAGGACGGCCTCGCCGAGGTGTACGTCATGCCGACGCAGACCGAGGACGGCGAGCGGGCCGCCGTGTGCATCGTCGTCGATGTGCGCACCCTGCGCCGGATGGAGACCGACCTCGCCGCCTCGCAGGCGATTTTCGGTCAATCTCCCTTCGGGTTCCTGCTGATCGACCCCGATCTGCGGGTGCGGCGCGCCAATCAGCGGTTCGCCTCACTGTTCGGCGGCCGGCCCGACGACCACCGCGGCAAGGACGTCCACGACTACCTGTCGCGCCCCGAGGCCGAGCGCGTCTCGGCCACCCTGCGCCGGGTCCTGGAGAGCGGCGACTCCATCACGGACATGCATGTCACCGGCTTTCTGCCGGGTTCCGACGAGCGCCGGCACTGGTCCGTCAACCTCTACCGGGTGCACAGCGGCAGCGGCCGCCCCATCGGCATCGCCTGGCTCGGAATCGACATCACCGCGCGCCGCGCCGCCGCCCGTGAGGCCGCCGCCGCCCGGCGCAACCTCGCCCTTCTGAACGAGGCCGGCGCCCGCATAGGCAACTCCCTCGACCTGGAGACCACGGCCCGCGAACTCCTCGACGTCGTCGTCCCCGGCTTCTGCGACCTCGCCACGGTCGACCTCTACCAAGGGCTGCTGGCCGGCGACGAGGCCCCGCCCGGCCTGGCCGACGGCAGCGCGGAACTGCGCCGGGTCGCCTTCGCCAGCGCGGTCTCCGACGCGCCCTTCGTGGGCGGCGGCGCCCCCGTCGCGGTCGGCGCCGTCCACCACTACCCCTTCAACTCGCCCTGCGCGGACGCCCTGCGCACCGCCCGGCCGCAGCACGTGCCCGGCGAGGAGGGCGGGCTCGTCCAGTCCACGCTCGCCGTGCCGATGGTCGCCCACGACACGGTCGTAGGACTGGCGCAGTTCGCGCGGACCAAGGGCAGCGAGCCGTTCGGGGACCGGGACCGGGACCTGGCGGTCGAACTCGCCGCGCGCGCCGCGGTCTGCATCGACAACGCGCGGTTGTACCGGCGCGAGCACGAGCGGGCGCTGATACTGCAACGGTCGCTGCTGCCACCGGGGGACCCCGTCGCCTCGGGCCTGGACATCGCGTGCCGCTATCTGCCCGGCAACTCCTCTTCGGACCGGCCCAGCGAGGTGGGCGGCGACTGGTTCGACGTCATCGAACTGCCCGGTCACCGCACGGCGCTGGTCGTCGGTGACGTGATGGGCCGCGGCCTGCGTGCCGCCGTGGCGATGGGCGAACTGCGCTCCGCCGTGCGCACGCTGGCCCTGCTGGACCTCGAACCCGCCGAGGTCCTCTCCGCCCTGGACGAGATCGCACGCGGCCTCGGCGCACCCGGCGGCGTCCAGCAGGCCACCCGCGCCGCCCGCCGGCCCCGCGAGGCGGACCTGTCCGAGGTGTACCTCGCGACCTGTGTGTACGCGGTCTACGACTCCGTCACACGCCGCTGCACCTTCGCCAACGCCGGCCACCTGCCGCCGGTCCTCGTCGAGCCCGGCGAGGCGGCGCTGATGCTCGACGTGCCGCCGGGGATGCCGCTCGGCGTGGGCGGGGAGCCGTTCGAGGAGGTCGAGGTCGAGCTTCCGGAGGGCGCGCTGCTGGCGCTCTACACGGATGGACTCGTGGAGTCCCGCGACCATCCCCTGGACGAGGGCCTCCAGGCGTTCGTCGGCGCGCTGACCGACCCCTCCGAGCCGTTGGAGGACGTCTGCGACCACGTCCTCAACACCCTCGACACCCACCACGGCGAGGACGACATCGCGTTGCTGATGGCACGGGTCCAGGGCCTGCCCGCCGACTCGGTCGGCGACTGGACCCTGCCGCGCGAGCCCCGCAGCGTGGGCCGGGCCCGCGAGTACGCCCGCGGCCGACTGCTGTCCTGGGACCTCGAACCCCTGGTCGACACCACGGAACTCCTCGTCAGCGAACTGGTCACCAACGCCCTGCGCTACGGCGAGGGCGAGATCAGACTGCGCCTCCTGCTGGACCGCACCCTGGTCTGCGAGGTCTGGGACTCCGGCCTGGTCCAGCCGCGGCGCCGCCGCGCCCGTGACACGGACGAGGGCGGCCGTGGCCTGCAACTCGTCGGCCTCCTCAGCGCGGCCTGGGGCTCCCGGCGCACCCCCCGCGGCAAGACGGTGTGGTTCGAACTGCCCCTGCCGGACGGCGAGCACGGCCTCACGGACCCGGCGGAGGCGTTGCTGAGCCTGTTCTGAGCCGTCCCCGGGCGGGCCCGCGACGTCAGGCGGCCGTTGACGGGCGGCGGGCCCGGGTACGCGGGCCGCCGAAGCTGGGCGGCGGGCCGTCGGCGGGCAGCAGGATGCCGCCCAGGACCGCTCCGGTCAGGCCGCTGATGTCGTGGCTCGCGCCGTCGCCGGGATGGCCGTGCAGGCGGACGTCCTGTTCGGCCAGATGGTGGGCCTGCCGGCCCAGCGCGTCGGCCGAGACGAGGTCGGCGAGTTCCGCACGCGGCCCCCGCCCGGCCGGCGCCGGCACCGGGGGAGCGAGCAGTCGCCGTGCCTCGGCCAGCAGCGTGCGCGCCTCGCCGCCCACCGCCGCCCGATGCGTCGCGACGACGTCGTCCGCACCGCCGACCGCACTGCGGGCGCACACCACCGCGGCCGCCGGGAGCACCCCGGCCCGCCCCGCCACGACGGGCCCGACGCCCCGCACGATCCGCCGCAGCAGGTCGAGCGGGTCGTACCGCCGCCCGGAGGCCAGTTCCTCGCGTACACCGGCCAGGGTGGCGTCGGCGTGGGCGACCCGGGAGCGCAGTTCACCGGCCGGGATGTCCAGGTACGCGGCACCCGCCGGGTCCCGTGCCCCCGCGATCTCCACCTCGCTGCCGGTCAGCGCGGCCGGGACCATCGCCGCGGCCGTCGAGAGCTCCCCGGCGAGGCGTTCGATGCCGTCGATGAAGACGGCCGCCTGGGCGATGGCGCCCTCGGCGGCGCGCAGCCGGCCCCCGGCACGTTCGTTGTCGCCCGAGTCGGCGGCCTGGCGGGCGTGGTTGAGCTGTGTCGTGGCGAACACCAGCCGGTCCTTGGCCTGCTCGACATGGCCCGCGACGGCGGCGGTCGCGGAGGCGGCGTACCGCTCGCCGAGCTCGCTCAGCACCGTCCCCGCACCCCCGGTCCGCCAGGTCAGCTCCCGGAACCTGCCCTCGGCGACGACCAGCGCATGTCCCAGACCCCCGCCCAGCCCTTCCTCCAGCCCCCGCGACTGATCGAACGCGGCGGCCTGCCCGTCCAGCAACCGCCCCACTTCCTCGCACCGCCCGACGATCCCCGCCAGCGCATGCCGACGGGCCGCCGGCTCATCCGGCACCCCGCCCTCGTACTGCCACCGCATGCGGAACGCGACCGCCAACTCGCCCCGCGCCTCCCGCAGAACCCGCGTGAACGGCTCCACATGCTCGGCGTCCCCCACCCCGAACCTGCCCACGACGAACGCCAGCTCCTCCGCGCTGACCCGCACCGAGTCGTCGGCCTCCACCAGCGCGGCCCGCGCCCGCTCGTCGAGTTCGGCGGTGGGCGGCTCCGCGGCCCGGACCTGTGCCCCTGAGGGAGTCGTACGGTCCCGCGCCCGCCGTCTGCGCCGCATGAACCCGAAGCTCGCGAGAAGCCCCGCCGCGACCAGGACCGCCACGGGCAGCACGAGATCGGTGGCGGAGCTCTCCCCGTCCTGCGCGTTCCCCGCGCTCTCCCCCTGCTCCCTCGCCCCGGCCACGGGTCGGTCCGGCCCGCCCGCAACCGTGCCCCCACCGCTGATCGTCATGCCGGGCAACACCAGCCACACCACCCCGACCAGACCGCCCACCACGGCGTGCGCCACCCGCACGGATATGTGCGAGCGCCCACGCCGCGACCGGCCCCGGATCAAGGATGACGTCACATTTCGGAGCGTATGAGCAGCAATGCCCCCGCGCGACCGGGATGCGTCCAGGGTGGTGTGGAGGGAGAGATCCCCGCCGTCCGGGTCCAGGCCTGGCTCGGCGACAAACTGGCGACGGAGGACGACGACGGACTGCGCCTGAGCCGCCCGGCGACCCGCGAGGCGGTCGTCGAGTCCACCCGCCGGATCCTCGCCACCGGGTTCGACGGGGCCCACTTCGACCTCGAACCCCTCCACTCGGGCGACCGGAACTACCTCACCCTCCTCGACACCCTGCACGGGCTCACCCGCGCCACGACGCCCCGCTCTCGGTCGCCGCGCACCAGATCGACCCGCTCCCGGCGATCCACTCCGTCGCCGGCGCCCTCACCGGCCACCCCAAGTGGTGGTCGCAGGAGTTCTTCGGCGAGGTGGCACGCCGCGTCGACCAGATCGCGGTGATGTCGTACGACACGGCCATGCCGCTTCGGAGCCTGTACGGCGGCTACGTCGCCCAGCAGACCTCGCTCGCCCTGGAGGTCACCCCGCCCGGCACCGACCTGCTGATGGGCCTGCCGTTCTTCCACGACAACACGATCGGCCACCGGGCGGCGGCCGAGACCGTCCCCGCGGCCGTCCGCGGCGTCCGCCTCGGCCTGTCCCGCACGGACGCCGACCGCGCGCGCTTCGGTGTCGCCCTCTACGTCGACTTCGCGGCGACAGAGGGCGACTGGACGGCGTACGAAGAGGGGGCTGGGTCCGCTGAGGGAGCAGGCGCTCACTCCGCCGAGGAGCGCCTCCTGATCTTCGAGCCGAGCCACACCAGCGGGTCGTACTTGCGGTCCACGGCCCGCTCCTTCAGGGGGATCAGCGCGTTGTCGGTGATCTTGATGCCCTCCGGGCAGACCTCCGTGCAGCACTTGGTGATGTTGCAGTAGCCCAGGCCGTGTTCGTCCTGGGCAGTCTTCTTGCGGTCCAGGCCGCTCTCGCCGGCCGCGTCCAGCGGGTGCATGTCCAGTTCGGCGACCCGCATCAGGAAGCGCGGGCCCGCGAACGCCGGTTTGTTCTCCTCGTGGTCACGCACCACATGGCAGGTGTCCTGGCACAGGAAGCACTCGATGCACTTGCGGAACTCCTGCGAGCGGTCCACGTCCTCCTGCATCATCCGGTACTCGCCCGGACCCAGGCCCTCCGGCGGCACGAACGCCGGGACCTCGCGCGCCTTGTCGTAGTTGAAGCCGACGTCCGTGACCAGGTCCCGCACGACGGGAAAGGCGCGCAGCGGAGTGACGGTGATCGTCTCCTCGCGGGTGAACACCGACATCCGCGTCATGCACATCAGCCGCGGCCGCCCGTTGATCTCGGCGGAGCACGAACCGCACTTGCCCGCCTTGCAGTTCCAGCGGACGGCGAGATCGGGCGCCTGGGTGGCCTGGAGGCGGTGGATGATGTCGAGGACCACCTCGCCGTCGTTCACCTCGACCTTGAAGTCCTCCAGGTCCCCGCCCTGCACATCGCCCCGCCACACCTTGAAGCGGGCCTCGTAGCTGCTCACTGGTAGAGCTCCTCCTCGGCGAGGTACTTGACCAGCTCCTCCTTGTCGAAGAGAGCCAGCAGGTCCTGGCGGACGGGGTCGGTGGTCTCACGTGCGAGATCGATCTGGCCGCGCTCGGGGTCGGTGGCCGCGAGGCCGCCCGTCGGGTCGGCGAGCCGGCACAGCAGGTTGATGTTGCGCCACCTGCGGTCCATCGTCGGATGGTCCTCGCGGGTGTGGCCGCCGCGCGACTCCGTGCGTTCCAGCGCGGCCCGCGCCACGCACTCGCTGACCAGCAGCATGTTGCGCAGGTCGAGCGCGAGGTGCCAGCCCGGATTGAACTGCCGGTGCCCCTCGACCCCGGCCCGGCGGGCCCGTACGCGCAGCTCGGCGAGCTTTTCCAGCGCCCGCTCCATCTCGGCCTCGCGGCGGATGATGCCGACGAGGTCGTTCATCGCCTGCTGGAGCTCCTGGTGCAGCGTGTAGGGGTTCTCCGGCGGGCGGCCGTCGTCCTCGGCGCCGGGCGGGCCCTCCGCCGAGAACGGGCGCAGCGCCTCGGCGGCCGCCGCGTCGATCTCCAGGTCGCTGACCCCGGGGCGTTCGAAGGCCCGTGCCGCCGCGTGCTCGGCGGCGTGCCAGCCGGCCCGGCGGCCGAACACCAGCAGGTCGGACAGCGAGTTGCCGCCGAGCCGATTGGAGCCGTGCATGCCGCCGGCCACCTCGCCGGCCGCGAACAGCCCCGGTACCCCGCGTGCCGCCGCCGTGTCCGACTCGACCGCGATGCCGCCCATGACGTAGTGGCAGGTCGGCCCGACCTCCATCGCCTCGGCCGTGATGTCCACGTCCGCCAGCTCCTTGAACTGGTGGTACATGGACGGCAGCCGGCGCCGGATGACATCGGCGGGCATCCGTGTCGAGACGTCGAGGAACACACCGCCGTGCGGTGAGCCGCGGCCCGCCTTCACCTCGGCGTTGATGGCCCGTGCCACCTCGTCACGGGGGAGCAGTTCGGGAGGCCGGCGGTTGTTGTCCGGGTCCTCGTACCAGCGGTCGCCCTCCTCCTCCGACTCGGCGTACTTCTCCTTGAAGACATCGGGCACGTAGTCGAACATGAACCGCTTGCCCTCGGAGTTGCGCAGCACCCCTCCGTCGCCCCGCACCGACTCCGTGACCAGGATCCCCTTCACCGACGGCGGCCAGACCATGCCCGTCGGGTGGAACTGCACGAACTCCATGTTCAGCAGGGGCGCCCCGGCGAGCAGCGCCAGCGCGTGGCCGTCGCCGGTGTACTCCCAGGAGTTCGACGTCACCTTGAAGGACTTGCCGATCCCGCCGGTCGCGATGACCACGGAAGGGGCCTCCAGGACGAAGAAGCGGCCCGTCTCGCGCTCGTAGGCGAAGACCCCGGAGACCCGGCTGCCGTCTTTGAGGACCCGGGTGACCGTGCACTCCTGGTAGACCTTCAGCCGGGACTCGTAGTCCCCGGTCTCCTTCTTGTCCTCCTGCTGCAACGCCACGATCTTCTGCTGCAGGGTGCGGATCAGCTCCAGACCGGTGCGGTCACCGACGTGCGCCAGGCGCGGGTACTCGTGCCCGCCGAAGTTGCGCTGCGAGATCCGGCCGTCCTTCGTACGGTCGAAGAGCGCGCCCCAGGTCTCCAGCTCCCAGACCCGGTCGGGTGCCTCCTGCGCGTGCAGCTCGGCCATCCGCCACTGGTTGAGGAACTTGCCGCCGCGCATGGTGTCACGGAAGTGCACCTGCCAGTTGTCGTGCTCGTTGGCGTTGGCCATGGCCGCCGCGATGCCGCCCTCGGCCATCACGGTGTGCGCCTTGCCGAACAGCGACTTGCAGATCACGGCCGTACGGGCGCCTCGCTCCCGTGCCTCGATCGCCGCCCGGAGGCCCGCGCCCCCCGCGCCGATCACGACGACGTCCCACTCCTGCCGTTCGACCACGGACATCTGTTCAGTCCCCACTCACGATTAGAAGAAGCGCGGATCGTCGAAGACCCCGGACGCGACGAGATAGACGTAGAAGTCGGCGAGCGCCACGCTCACCAGCGACGCCCACGCCAGCTGCATGTGGCGGGCGTTGAGCTTCCCGATCCACTGCCACATGCGGTAGCGCACGGGGTGTTTGGAGAAGTGCTTGAGCTTGCCGCCGACGATGTGCCGGCAGGAGTGGCAGGACGCCGTGTACGCCCAGATCAGCACGATGTTGACGAGGAACACGAGGGTGCCGAGGCCCATGTGGCCCCACTCGTAGTTCTCGTCGCGGAAGGCGAGCACCGTGTCGTACGTCAGGATCCCGGCGACCACGAGTGCGGCGTAGAAGAAGTACCGGTGGATGTTCTGGAGGATCAGCGGGAAGCGGGTCTCACCGGAGTACTTCTTGTGCGGCTCCGCCACCGCGCAGGCCGGGGGCGACATCCAGAAGCCGCGGTAGTAGGCCTTGCGGTAGTAGTAGCAGGTCAGGCGGAAGCCGAGCGGGAAGATCAGGATGATGATCGCGGGGGAGATGCCCCACCAGCTCCCGAAGAGGTCCCAGTTCGGCCCGGCGCGCATGGTCTCGCAGTTCTCCGCCAGACAGGGCGAGTAGAACGGGGAGACGTACGGCGCCGCGTAGTAGTCCGCGTTCGCGAAGGCGCGCCAGGTCGAGTACACGATGAACGCCAGCAGACCGGCCGCGGTGGCGGCCGGAGCCAGCCACCAGCGGTCGGTCCGCAGGTGCGGGGCGGTGATCGCGGCGCGCGTACCGGTTCGTACGCCGCCGCTGTTCAGATGGGGTTCCGTACCAGTGGCCAATGCATGACTCCGGTCGGGTCAGGGGGGAGTGTCAGGGGGCGCGGCGGTCCCGGGCGCCGAGACCCTCGTCATCCGTGTCGATCCACAGAGAGTCGTCGTACGGCGTGTCGGGGATGGAGACGAGCTCCGGCCTGCGCTGCGCGCCGGGTGACGCGGCGGATTCCCGCAGCAGCGCCACGCTCTCGCGCAGGTGGTCGGCGTCGGTGCGCACACGGCGCATCTCCAGCCCGCCGGTGCCCAGATGCTGCTCGAGGCGGCCCACGGACCGGGCCAGGTCGTCGAGGCAGCGCTGGACAGCTGTCAGGTCGTCTTGCACGGACATGACGTGACCTCACTTCCGTGGGCCCTTCGGCCCTGGGTGGCAACGTTCATGCGCCTGCGAGTGTTGCGCGTCACACCTGTCGCTGTGAAGGCATGTGCAGCGATTGGCGGATTGCACGCCTCCGACGCGCGCTCGCGAGCGCCCTGTGTACGCCGGGGAGCCGAAGGGACGAGAGGGGGTGCGTTACTCCGGACGGGTGGGCTTGCCCGCCCCCGTCGCCGTGTCGTCTCCGCCGGGCGAACCCTTTCCTCTTCAGTGGGGGCCATAGATCTGATCAACTCCAAAATACCGCCAAACGTGATCAGAACGCACTAATTGTCACCGGCGGGAGCTGCTCCACGGAGGTACCAGAGATGTCCCACGAAGGCATCGCCACCCGCTCGGTCATGCGCTCGGTCGCCTTCCTCGGGGCGAGTGTGCTCGCGGTGTCCGTACTCACCGGGTGCAGCGACCCCGACCCGGCCGGGAAGCCGCTCGCCGGCCAGGACATCGCCGCCGCCGCCCGGGCCGAGATCGCCGACGGCGGCACCCTGCGCTGGGCCGTGGACGCCGTGCCGGAGACGCTGAACACCTTCCAGTCGGACGCCGACGCCACCACGACCCGGATCGCGCAGGCGACGCTGCCGTCGATGTTCCGGTTCGACGCCGCTGGACGCCCGGAGCGCAATCCGGCCTACCTGGAGTCGGCCAAGGTCGTCGAGACCGAGCCCAAGCAGGTCGTCCTGTACAAGCTCAACCAGCAGGCGGTCTGGAGCGACGGCCGGGAGATCGGCGCCGCCGACTTCGCCGCCCAGTGGCGGGCCCTGTCCGGCAAGGACAGCGCGTACTGGACCGCCCGCAACGCCGGCTACGACCGCATCGAGAAGATCCAGCGCGGCGACAACGACCTGGAGGTGCGGGTCACCTTCGGGCAGCCCTACGCGGACTGGCGGTCGCTGTTCTCGCCGCTGTACCCGAAGGAGGTCATGGGCACGCCGGACTCGTTCAACGACGGGGCGCGGCGCAAGCTCAAGGTCAGCGCCGGGCCGTTCCTCGTGAAGAAGATCGACCGCAAGGACGACGAGATCCTCCTGACCCGCAATCCGCGCTGGTGGGGCGAGCGGGCCAAGCTGAACGAGATCGTGCTGCGGGTCGTGCCGCGCGACGAGCGGGCGGCCGCGCTGGCCGCCGGGGACCTGGACCTGGCCGAGATCGACCCGGCCGCGGCCAAGCGCATCGCGCTCGCCGCGCCGCCGCGCCCGCAGTCACCGTCGGCCGGCGGGTCCGCGACGCCGCTGATGGGCCCGGAACGGCGCACGCTGACCCCCGCGCAGAAGCGCGACAAGGCGAGGTTCCGGGGCTTCGAGGTACGCAAGTCGCTGGAGCCGGCGTACACCCAGCTCGCCCTCAACGGCGGCGAGGGTCCGCTCACCGACGAGCGGGTACGGCGCGGGGTGGCCCGAGCGCTCGACCGCGAGAAGCTGGCGAAGCTGGTCCTCTCCCCGCTCGGGCTGCCCGCCGAGCCGGTCGGCAGCCACCTCGCGCTGTCCGGCCAGGCCGCCTACGCCGACAACAGCGGCGCGATCGGCGGCCAGGACACGGCCGAGGCCCAGGCACTGCTCGCGGACGCGGGCTGGGTGCCGGGCGGCCCGGTCGAGAAGCAGAAGAAAAAGAAGGGGGAGGAGGCGGCCGGGAGCGAGGCGGAGAAGCCGAAGAAGGGCTCCCAAGCGGAGAAGTCCGGGAAGGACTCCGAGAAGAAAGCCGAGAAGGACTCGGGCAAGGAGCCCGAGAAGAAGGCCGGCAAGGACGCGGAGAAGGAGTCCGGCAAGAAGGCCGACAAGGACTCGGCCAAGGACTCCGAGGGCGGGGACGACGGGACCTACATCGTCGGCGAGGACAACAAGGCCGACGGCGACGACGGCGAGCACCTCGCCCAGGACGGCAGGCAGTACGGCAGCAAGCAGCTCCAGCAGGGCGGGGTCCCCGGCGCCTACGCCCCGCAGGGCACCGCGGCCCCGGCGGGCGCGGCGGTGCTGCCGCTGGCCAAGGACGGCAAGGCGCTGACCCTGCGGTTCGTGGTGCCGGCGGGCGAGGGCTCACAGTCGCTGCGCACGGTGGCCGACCGGATCGGGATCATGCTGGAGCGGGTCGGGATCCGTACCGTGATCAGCAAGGTCTCGGACGAGAGCTACTTCAAGGACCACATCGCCTCCGGCCAGTACGACCTCGCCCTCTACTCCTGGCCGACGTCCGCCTACCCCGCGACCGACGCCCGCCCGATCTACGCCAAGCCGGTCCCGGCGGCCGACGGCTCGCTGAACGTCGAGCAGAACTACACCCGTGTCGGCACCGACCAGGTCGACCAGCTCTTCGACCAGGCCATCGCCACGCTGGACGAGTCCGAGTCCCGCTCCCTGATCCGCAAGGCCGACTCCCGCATCTGGGCGGCGGCCGGCTCGATCCCCCTCTACCAGCGCCCCCAGCTCACCGCGGCCAGGACGAACATCGCCAACGCGGGAGCCTTCGGCTTCGGGACGCCGGTCTACGAGGACATGGGCTTCCTGAAGAAGGGGTCGGGCGCCCCGGCGCCCTCGGCCTCGTAGCCCGGTGCGGGGGGCCGGTGGGACAGCCCAGCGAGCCCCTGCCGCAGCGGGCACGTACCATGGGGTGAGGCCGTGGCATGTACAGCCCGGCAGGGTCCGCGTAACACAGACGTACGCGCCGGCCCCTTCCTCACACTCCGGGAGTACGCCGCAATATGGCCACGCGCCACGACATCCGCAATGTCGCCATCGTCGCCCACGTCGACCACGGCAAGACCACCATCGTCGACGGCATGCTGAAGCAGGCCGGCGCCTTTGCCGCTCACCAGCTCGACTCCGTCGACGACCGCATGATGGACTCGAACGACCTGGAGCGTGAGAAGGGCATCACGATCCTCGCCAAGAACACGGCGGTGAAGTATCACCCCAAGGACGGCGGGGACCCGATCACGATCAACATCATCGACACCCCCGGCCACGCCGACTTCGGTGGCGAGGTCGAGCGCGGTCTGTCGATGGTCGACGGTGTCGTGCTGCTCGTCGACGCCTCCGAGGGCCCGCTCCCGCAGACCCGCTTCGTGCTGCGCAAGGCGCTGCAGCAGCGTCTGCCCGTCATCCTGTGCATCAACAAGACGGACCGCCCGGACTCCCGGATCGACGAGGTCGTCAACGAGACCTACGACCTCTTCCTCGACCTGGACGCCGACGAGGAGCAGATCGAGTTCCCGATCGTCTACGCCTGCGGCCGTGACGGCGTCGCCTCGCTGACCAAGCCGGAGAACGGCACGGTCCCGGCGGACTCCACCAGCCTGGAGCCGTTCTTCTCCACGATCCTGGAGCACATCCCGGCCCCGACCTACGACGAGGCCGCCCCGCTCCAGGCCCACGTCACCAACCTGGACGCCGACAACTTCCTCGGCCGTATCGCGCTGCTCCGCGTCGAGCAGGGCGAACTCAGGAAGGGCCAGACCGTCGCCTGGATCAAGCGCGACGGCTCCATCAGCAACGTACGCATCTCCGAGCTGATGATGACCGAGGCCCTCACCCGCAAGCCCGCCGAGATGGCCGGGCCGGGTGACATCTGTGCCGTCGCCGGTATCCCGGACATCATGATCGGCGAGACCCTCGCCGACACCGAGAACCCGGTCCCGCTCCCGCTGATCACGGTGGACGAGCCCGCGATCTCCATGGTCATCGGCACCAACACCTCCCCGCTGGTCGGCCGCGGCGGCACCGGCAAGGGCGCCGACGCGAAGGCGGCCGTGAAGGACCGCAAGGTCACCGCCCGCCAGGTCAAGGACCGCCTGGACCGGGAGCTGATCGGCAACGTCTCGCTGCGCGTCCTGGAGACCGAGCGCCCCGACGCCTGGGAGGTCCAGGGCCGCGGTGAGCTGGCGCTCGCCATCCTGGTCGAGCAGATGCGCCGCGAGGGCTTCGAGCTGACCATCGGCAAGCCCCAGGTCGTCACCAAGGACGTCGACGGCAAGGTCTACGAGCCCGTCGAGCGCATGACGATCGACGTGCCCGAGGAGCACATGGGCGCCGTCACACAGCTCATGGGTGTCCGCAAGGGCCGGATGGACAACATGTCCAACCACGGTTCCGGCTGGGTCCGCATGGAGTTCGTGGTCCCCTCCCGCGGTCTGATCGGCTTCCGTACCGAGTTCCTGACCCAGACCCGCGGCACGGGCATCGGCCACTCGATCCACGAGGGCTTCGAGCCGTGGTTCGGGGCGCTGCAGACCCGCAACAACGGCTCGCTGGTCGCCGACCGCGCCGGTGCCGTCACCGCCTTCGCGATGACGAACCTCCAGGAGCGCGGTGTGCTGTTCACCGAGCCCGGCACCGAGGTGTACGAGGGCATGATCGTCGGCGAGAACTCCCGCGCCGACGACATGGACGTCAACATCACCAAGGAGAAGAAGCTCACCAACATGCGGTCGTCCACGGCCGATGTGGCCGAGTCGATCGTCCCGCCGCGCAAGCTGTCGCTGGAGCAGTCCCTGGAGTTCTGCCGCGACGACGAGTGCGTCGAGGTGACCCCGGAGGCCGTCCGCATCCGCAAGGTGAACCTGGACGCCCGCGAGCGCGCCCGCGCCGCGAGCCGCGCCAAGCACGGCTGATTCCCGGACACTTGAGCCCGGGCTCCCCTCAATTTTTTCTGGGGGAGCCCGGGCTCAAATGTCCGTACGGCAAATTGAGGGCGGTCACTCTCATCGAGAGACCGACATGATCGCCGCCAGCCTCATCGCCTGTCGCGGCGCCCGTCGGTTCCGTGGTTCACCGGCGCGTGAGCACCCGGAACTCGTTGCCGTCGGGGTCTGCCAGCAGCACCGCGCCGTCCCCGCCGTGAGCGGCGTCGAGACGCTTGGCCCCGAGGGAGATCAGGCGCTCGACCTCCGCATGCTGATCACCGTTCGGCACGAGATCGAAGTGCAGGTCCTTACCGGGGTCCGGCATGAGCGGCGGACCGCCCCACGTGATTTTCGTGCCGCCGTCCGGCGATTGGACAGCGGTCTCCTCGTCCTGGTCCCAGACCAGCGGCCAGTCCAGCGCCTCGCTCCAGAAGTAGCCCACGGCTTGAGAACCGTCGCAGGCGAGCGCCCCGATGGAGCCGCAATCGGCGAGGAAAGTGTTACCCGGCTCGAGGACGCAGAACTCATTGCCCTCGGGGTCGGCGAGCACCACGTGGGTCGCCTCCTGTCCCTGGCCGACATCGGCGTGCTGAGCGCCGAGGTCGAGCGCCCTGGCCACGATCTCCCGCTGGTCCTCCACCGAGGTGCTGGTCAGGTCGAAGTGCAGTCGGTTCTGGGAGATCTTTCGAGCCTGGGAGGGACGGAAGCCAAGGCGGTAGTCGGCGGCATTCCCCGACAGAAGGGTGACACCGTCGTATGTGTCGTCGGCTCTCTCCAGGCCCAGGAGTCCGGACCAGAAAATCGCCAGGCGCTCGGGCTGTCGTGCGTCGAAGGAGATTGCGAAGATCCGGCTGCTCATTGCGTCACGCGTCCTTGATTCCGTGAGTACCAGCTGTTGGCGGTCTGTCCCCATACCCGCCCGGCTTCGTGCGCGTGGGCATGGTCACGTGGAGCCACCAGGGACCGTCGTCGCTGGTCCGTGTACTGGCCAGCCTCGTCAGTGATCCAGGCCAGGCGGTGCAGCACCCGCTCGGTGATCGCGAGCTCTTCCCGCTCGGCCTGGACCTCCCGCAGCAGATTCTCCAACTCCGCTCCCGGAAGGCCAAGTTCACTTCAGCGAGTCGTGTTCCTCGGCATCGACTCCGACCGCCAGGTATGACGCCTTTGCCGTGGACGCTTGCTGATGAGCAGCACGGGTATCGTGCCCTGCCCCCTGCCCCCTGCCCCCTGCCCCCTGCCCCCTGCGTCCGGGACATGTAATTCAACGCAGATCAGCGTGCGGCGCTCAACCTGGCGTTGGCGGCGCTGGCGGCGCTGGCGGCGCTGGAGGAGGGGACGAGCGCGACGACTAGGGCCTGGCCTCGGCCACTGTGATGATCTCGGAGGCGGTTGGGGTGAGCGGGGCTCGCTCCCAGTCGCCGTACTGCTCGACGACGGTGAACCCGGCGGCGTGCAGAAAGCGGTTCAGGTTGTCGGGACCGAGGAAGCGCAGGGTGGTGCGGCTGACCCGGGGCCGTTTCCAGATGTCGCTGTCGTAGGTCTCCGTGAACGTCACCCGGTCGCTGAGGACGGGCCGCTCCACTTCATTCCACACGCGTACGGCGCACCCTTCCGGGCCCGTCACCTCCCGCACCCGCTCGGGCGTCCAGCCCTCCCACGCCCGGGCCTTGGGATTCCGGGTTTCGAACACGAACCGGCCACCTGGACGCAGGGCACCGCGTACCGACTCCAGGGCCGCACGCAGCTCCTCGTCGCAGACCAGCACCTGAAAGACGTGCCCGGTCATCACGACGAGATCGAACTCCCCGGCCCACTGCCGCGTCCGCAGATCCCCGAGCACCCACTCGACCGCGTCGGCACGACGGCGGGCCTGTACGAGCATGGCGGCGGCGGGATCCAGCCCGACGAGCCGCCCACGATGCCCGGCACCGTGGGCCCGCCGCAGCAACTGCCCCGTCCCGCACCCGACATCGAGCACGGCGTCGGCACGCATCACGAACCCGAGGTAGAACTCGTCACCCGGCCCCCACGGGTTGAGGATGTCGTACAACGCGGCAAGCGAGAGATCCGCGAACGAACGATCGACCACGCGCGGAAGTGTGCCACAACTCCTCCTTGCCCCAGGCACGTTTAGGACGGGCTCACCGCACGACACGCCCTCGCAGTACGATCCGCCGAGGATGCCGCAGCACCCCCGGCTCCCGTCGCGGATCCGCCTCGTAGACGGTGACATCGACGAGCCCGCCCTCGACCGGTCCCGGCGGTTGCAGGATGTCCCGGGCCGCCCGAGCAAGACGCGTGATCTGTCGACCGGTCGTCGATTTACCGCAGCCGGCCTCGCGGACGAGGCAGAGGCTCTCGCCCTCGTTGATCTGGAAGTAGAGCCCGTAGACGGCCTGGGCGTGACCGAACGCCGCACCTGCCCCGGTTGTCTTGGCCAACCGTGTACCGGCGGCATGTCGAGTGGGGCAAGGCCCCATTCCGGGCCAAGACGCACTGGCCGATGCCGGACGAACTCCCGCCCCGCACCGAGGCGGCGCCTTCCCGACAACTTTCGTGCGGACACCGGCTACGACCACCCCAACATCGGCGCTACGAGCGCAAGCCAGGGCAGTTCCTTGCCTTCGTCGCATTTACTGCCGCCCTCATCGTGCTACTGCCGCCCTCATCGTGCTACTGCCGCCCTCATCGTGCTACTGCCGACTCGACGGCACGACCGCACGGCGATAATGCACGGCATGTCGCTTCTGGGAACAGACGCCTACCGGGACGACCACACCCTGCCTGCGCTGGTCCAGCGGGCCGTCGAGGCGGCGCGCATGTACGGTTTCGCCTTCTCTTGCAGGCCCGAACAGGGACGTCTGCTCCAGGTGCTGGCCGCAGGGGCACTCCACAACATCGCCGAGACCGGAACAGGCTGCGGTGTCGGGCTGGCCTGGCTGGCTTCCGGCGCGGCCCCGGGAACCCGGCTGACCAGCGTCGAACGGGACTTGGACCGAGCCCGCATCGCTGCGGAAGTCTTCCAGGACTGCCCCGACGTGGTGATCCTCCACGGCGACTGGCAGCGCGTCGAAGAACACGGCCCTTACGACCTGCTCGTGCTCGACGGCGGGGGCCAGGCCAAGGGCCACGGCACGGCGGATCCCGCTCGCCTGCTCGCCGCCGGCGGCACGCTGGTGATCGACGACTTCACCCCGGCCACCACATGGCCACCTCGCTTCAACGGCACCCCCGACCAGACTCGGCTGCATTGGCTCGAACACCCCGAACTCCGAGCCACAGAGCTACGCCTCGCGGCGGACCTCAGCGTGATCGTCGGCACCCGCCTGCCGCCGGCCGAGATCTGAGGGATCGCCGAATGCAATGACCTCTGAGTCAGCCGGCCGCGCTGCCCATGACGTCGGACAGGTCCCCGTGGCGCCGCTCGGTGGTCGAGTGGGAGCGAGAGCCGCGTCCGTGAGGAGGTCCGTGAACCGGCCCTGGACCGTCACGACGCGGACCGTGGTTCGGCGCGTCCGCTATCAGCCGCTCCGGGCCGCAGACATTCGGCACGCTGCGTACGCATGACAACGGCTCGCTGGTCGCCGGCCATCGCCAGGGAGAAGATCTCGGAGGCCGTCCGCATCCGCAAGGTGATCCTGGATGCCCGTGGGCGGGCCCGCGCCGCGAGCCGCGTGGGGCAGTCGCCGCGGGTGCGTGGCCGGCATAGGGAAATCCCTCTAATCCGTGGTGACGTGCAGTCGAACGGGACGGACCGAACTATCCTGCCCGCAAGCAATGCGTGCGACGGCCGGTGAACAGGGGACCGGGATCGCGCCGTCGAGGTTGCTTCCTCCGGCTGCGCGCAGGGCTGCACAGCCCCGTAGGCGCCCTGTCTTATCGGCGGACGACCTGCAACCCATTTTTGAGACGGCACGTCCGGTATACGGACAGCAAGCGTCGATAGATGTGTAACAAGTCCGTTTCGCAGCGATCTCTCACCAAACCCTTTGTCCGGATTTTGGAAGGCCTGAGCCCTATCTGTGATCGAACCGAGACCTGGAGACTGTGGTTCGTCCCGTGGCAGATGGCAGATAGTTAGGCGCGTAGAGCTCGTCTGAACGGGTCACGCGCTGACTGCGCCGACTCGCGAGCGCGGGGGCACCTGGCAACTTCTGGCACTGAAGAGTGGCCGGAAGGTGTCGCGTGCTCCTCTTTGCGGTGAACCAGCGGATTCATGAGGAGGAACCCATGCGAGGTGCCACAAGCGCCATATGGGTCGCGTCGTCCCCGATGGCAGGTGTAGGCCCCGCGGGTGCGCTCAGTGCCGTCACGGTGGTTGCTTTCGCGACGCGGCGTCGCGAACTCCCTTGACGACTCGTTCCGTCGGCCGGCTCGAGCCGGCCGCGAGCCAGGGTTCCCCAGGGGCGGTCGGCGCCCCTCCGTCGTTGTTCCCCCTCGCGCGCTGCGGATGACGTACGCCGTGCGAAGGCCGTCGGGTCGCTGTTCCTCCCCGACGACCTCCAACTTGTGAAATGGACGAATCATGACGAGTCCAATCGAGCTTGAGGGTGTTGAAACCTCCTCCGCCTTGGACAAAGAGGGCGCGTCGCCCGATAGGGCCGAGGAGCCGAAGAAGCTCGCGGGGCGCACCCCCGGCCAGTTGATGTGGGCGCGGTTCAGGCGCGACCGCACCGGCGTCGTCTCCGCCTTCGTCGTCCTGTTCTTCTTCGTGATCGCCGCGGCGGCGCCACTGATCGCGAAGGTGTACGGCAAGGACCCGTACACCCTGTACGGGCAGGAGAACCCGGAACTCCTCGACATGTTCACCATGCCGGCCAAGCCGGCCGGCGGCATGGACGGCGAGTTCTGGTTCGGCATCGAACCGGGCCTGGGCCGCGACGTGTTCACGCAGCTCCTCTACGGCATCCGGACCTCGCTGGCCACGGGCCTGGCCGCGACGCTCATCATGACGGTGCTGGGCGTGCTGGTCGGACTCGCCGGCGGCTACTTCGGCGGGAAGAGCGACTACTGGCTCGGCCGGGTGACCGACTTCTTCATGGCGCTGCCCAGCCAGCTCTTCTTCGTCGCCGCGATGCCCGTCATCACCACGGTGTTCGTCGCTCCCGACGAGGAGACACCCACCTACGTGCGTGCCTGCGCGATCATCATCGTGCTGTCCTTCCTCGGCTGGATGAGCCTGGCGCGGATCGTCCGGGGTGCCACCCTGTCGCTCCGCGACCGCGAGTTCGTCGAGGCGGCGCGCATCTCCGGGGCCTCGCCGTGGCGCATCATCCGCAAGGAACTGCTGCCCAACATCGTCACGCCCACGCTGGTGCAGGCGACCCTCACCCTGCCCAGCACCATCCTCAGCATCGCGTTCCTGTCGTTTGTAGGCGTCGGGTACGTCGAACCCACGCCGGACTGGGGGCGAATGTTCGCGATCGGCGCCAACATCATCGAGCAGGACCCCTACTACATGCTCTTCCCCGGGGTGGCCATGGTGATCTTCGTCGTGGCCTTCAACCTCCTCGGTGACTCGGTCCGGGACGCCTTCGATCCCAAGACCGGCCGCTGACCCCATGGGGAATTCCCCCCACACCCACGACCGGTCGGTCCCGGTGCCGCACGGCTCCGTCCCGGCCACGTACCAGCAGTGCTCACTACTCACAGGCAGGTGGATCGTCTCCATGAGCATCTTCCGTAACCGCGCCGCTTCGGCCGCCATAGTCGCGGTCGCAGCCGGCGCCCTGACCCTCACCGCCTGCGGCGGCGGCAGCGACAGCTCCAGCAAGGACAACAGCAAGAGCAAAGAGGACGCCAAGTCGCAGTCGAAGCCGGTCCAGATCGGTGATGCCCAGGCTTCGACCGGCCCGGCCGCCGAGGTCCCCGGTGCCAAGCCGGGCGGCGTCGCGACCGTCTACCAGGAGGCCGACTTCTCCCACCTGGACCCGGGTCAGATCTACGTCTCGGACGGCAAGCTCCTCAGCCGCCTGATCTTCCGTGGCCTGACGCAGTACAACGAGGACGACAAGGGCAACCTGACCGTCGTGGGCGACCTCGCCACCGACGCGGGCAAGGTCTCGGACGGCGGCAAGACCTGGACCTACACCCTCAAGGACGACCTGAAGGACGAGAACGGCAACCCGATCAACGCGGCGGACATCCGCCACACGGTCGAGCGCCTGTACTCCTCCTACATCACGGACGGCCCGACCTACCTGCAGCAGGCGCTGTCGGGTGCCGGCACCACCTACCGCAAGGCCTACGCGGGCCCGGACAAGGGCAAGCACCTGCCGGACACCGTCCTGGAGACCCCGGACGACAAGACGATCGTCTTCAAGTTCAAGATCGCCCAGCCCGACCTCCCGCAGATGCTGACCATGCCCGGCTACAGCGTCGTGCCCGAGGAGACGGACACCAAGGAGAAGTACGACTCCGACCCCGTCGCCACGGGTCCGTACAAGATCGCCGACTTCAAGCCCGGCAAGTCCATGAAGCTGGTCAAGAACGCCGAGTGGGACGCGAAGTCCGACTCGGTGCGCCACCAGTACGTGGACGGCTTCGACATCGAGATGAACCACGATGACGAGGACCAGACCAAGACCCTCCTGGCCGACCAGGGCGGCGCCAAGAACGCGATGATGTTCACCGGCCAGGTCGCCACCACGCAGCTGCAGCAGGTGGTGGGCAACAAGGCCGCGATGAAGCGCACCGTCCAGGGCTACGCGCCGTACGTGTGGCAGCTCAACTTCAACCTGGACCGCGTCAAGGACAAGAAGCTCCGTGACGCCATCAC
The DNA here is from genome assembly GCF_057710365.1 of Streptomyces sp. bgisy027. NCBI lineage: Bacteria > Bacillati > Actinomycetota > Actinomycetes > Kitasatosporales > Streptomycetaceae > Streptomyces > Streptomyces sp. bgisy027. The sequence goes on along the minus strand of NZ_JBYIVZ010000022.1, from coordinate 26,010 downwards.
CCTCGCGATGCCCTCCGCCTCGGTCTTCAAGGCCGACGGTGGTGCCTACGGCGGTGAGGTCGCCAACTCGCTGATGTCGCCGACCACGCCGGGCTACAACGAGGCCTTCGACCCGTTCAACCGCAAGGCCAAGCCGAACGGCGACATCGAGGCCGCGAAGAAGCTCATCAAGGAGGGCGGCTTCGAGGGCAAGAAGCTCGTCTACGCGTACGGCAACACCCCGGTCCGCCAGCAGCAGGCCGTGCTGATCGCCGACGCCCTGGAGAAGATCGGTCTGGACATCCAGAAGAAGGAGATCGACTCCGCCACCTGGTACGAGCAGGTCGGCAAGGTCAAGAACAGCTACGACCTGTACATGACGGGTTGGGGTCAGGACTGGCCGTCCGCGTCCACGGTCTTCCCGCCGCTGTACGACGGCACGCAGATCCAGGACGGTGCGTCGAACTACTCGCACATCAACGACGACAAGGTCAACTCGGAGATCCAGCGCATCCTGAAGATCACCGACACGGCTGAGGCCACCAAGGCGTGGGCCGAGCTGAACGAGTACATCTCCAAGGAAGTCAACCCCGCCGCGCCGATCTACTACACCAAGGTCTTCCAGATCTTCGGTTCGAACATCGGCGGCATCCGCTACAGCTCGGACTCGAGCTACGTGGACGTCACGCGCGTCTTCCTGAAGAAGTAACCCGCAAGGTCGGGGCAACGGTGGTGGGCGCGCGGCGGAGCGCCCACCACCAGTCCCCACCCCCCTGCCAGACCCCCTCCGATTGCCGCCGTCGTGAGAGCAGCTGCCTGCCATGCTTCAATTCCTCATCCGCCGGACATTCGGCGCGGCGCTGATTCTGCTGTTGATCAGTGCGTTCACGTTCTTCATGTTCTTCGCCATCCCGCAGGACCCGGCCACCCTGGCCTGTGGCAAGAACTGCACTCCGGACGCGCTGGAGCTCATTCACAAGAACCTCGGTCTCGACAAGCCGGTCACCGTCCAGTACTGGAACTTCCTGATCGGCATCTTCGCCGGCCGTGACTTCGCCGTCGGACACTGCAGCGCCCCCTGCTTCGGCGTCTCCTTCGCCAACGACCAGAACGTCTGGGACACGATCCTGGACCGCTTCCCGCTGACCCTCTCGCTGACCGTCGGAAGCATGCTCGTCTTCCTCACCGTCGGCCTCGGTGCCGGCTTGCTGGCCGCCAAGTACCGCGGCAGCTGGGTGGACAAGCTGTTCAGCTCCGGTTCGCTGGTCATCAGCTCCCTGCAGATCTACTTCCTCGGCCCCCTCGTCCTGCTCGCGCTGGTCTACAGCACCGGCTGGCTCGACAAGCCGAAGTACGTGCCCTTCTCCGAGGATCTCGGCGGCTGGTTCATGGGGCTGCTGATCCCATGGTTCGTCATGGCGACGATCTTCACCGCCAACTACACACGTATGGGCCGCTCCTCGATGATCGAGCAGCTCCAGGAAGAGCATGTGAGAGCGGCCCGCGCCAAGGGAATGTCGGGCAATTACACTTTCTTCCGCTACGCGTGGCGCGGTTCCCTCATCCCGATCGTCACCATTCTCGGCATCGACCTGTCCGCGCTTCTGGGGGGCGGCATGGTGACCGAGATGACCTTCGGACTGGCGGGTCTCGGCCGGCTCGCGCTGGACTCCGTCATCAACAAGGACCTGCCGATGCTGATGGGCGTGATGTTGATCAGCGCCACGTTCATCATCGTCCTCAACCTGATCGTGGACGCCCTGTACGCCGTTATCGACCCGCGCGTGCGCCTGTCCTAGGAGAACCACCGTGACCACTCAGACCAAGCCCGAAGAGGCCGCTGCCGCCGCCGCGGGGGACGCCTTTCTCTCGGTGCGCGACCTCAAGGTCCACTTCTCCTCCGAGGACGGCATCGTCAAGGCGGTGGACGGGCTCTCCTTCGACCTGGAGCGCGGCAAGACCCTCGGTATCGTGGGCGAGTCCGGATCCGGCAAGTCGGTGACCAACCTGGCCGTCCTGGGCCTGCACAACCGCAGGACGACCGCCATCGACGGCTCGATCACGCTGGACGGCCAGGAGCTGACCGACGCCAGCGAGAAGCAGCTGGAGACGCTGCGCGGCAAGAAGATGGCGATGATCTTCCAGGACGCGCTGACCGCGCTGTCGCCGTACTACACGGTCGGCCGGCAGATCGGTGAGCCGTTCATGAAGCACACCGGCGCCTCCAAGCGGGACGCCCGGGTGCGCGCCATCGACCTGCTGGAGAAGGTGGGCATCCCGCACCCGCAGCAGCGGGTCGACGACTTCCCGCACCAGTTCTCCGGCGGTATGCGGCAGCGCGCCATGATCGCCATGGCGCTCGCCTGCGACCCGGACCTGCTCATCGCCGACGAGCCGACCACCGCGCTCGACGTGACCGTGCAGGCGCAGATCCTCGACCTGCTCAAGGACCTGCAGCAGGAGTTCGGCTCCGCGATCATCATGATCACCCACGACCTCGGCGTGGTCGCCAACATGGCCGACGACATCCTGGTGATGTACGCCGGCCGGGCCGTGGAGCGCGGCACGGTGCGTGAGGTGCTCAAGACGCCTCAGCACCCCTACACCTGGGGTCTGCTGGGCTCGATGCCGCGGCTGTCCGCGGACGTCGACGAGCCGCTGATGCCGATCCCCGGATCGCCGCCGTCCCTGCTGAACCCGCCTTCCGGGTGTCCGTTCCACCCACGGTGCGCCTTCACCGACAAGGTGCAGGGCGGACTGTGCTCCGGGGAGCGCCCGACGCTCGCCCAGGGGCGCGCGGCCGCCTGTCATCTGACGGGGGACCAGCGGCAGCAGGTGTTCATCGAGACGATTCAGCCCCGGCTGGGCTGAGCGGAAACCGGCGACTGGGGCATCACCATGAGCGACAAGAACAACACGACCACGGCGGTCGCCGACGCCGTCCCGCAGCAGCGGGGCGGCGACGGGGCACCGCTGCTGAAGGTCAGCGGGCTGACCAAACACTTCCCGATCAAGGGCGGCTTCCCGATCAAACGCACCGTCGGCCACGTCAGGGCCGTCGACGGTGTGGACTTCGAGGTCCACCCGGGCGAGAGCCTCGGCCTCGTCGGCGAGTCCGGCTGCGGAAAGTCGACGACCGGGCGCCTGCTGACCCGGCTGTACGAGCCGACCGCGGGCACCGTCGAGTACAAGGGCCAGGACATCAGCCGGGCCAGCCGCAAGCAGCTGGCACCGATCCGGTCCGAGATCCAGATGATCTTCCAGGACCCGTACGCGTCGCTGAACCCGCGGCAGACCGTGGGCACGATCATCTCCGGGCCGATGGAGATCAACGGCATCAACCCTCCCGGTGGCCGCGAGAACCGTGTCCGTGAGCTGCTGGAGATCGTCGGTCTCAACCCGGAGCACTACAACCGCTTCCCGCACGAGTTCTCCGGCGGCCAGCGCCAGCGCATCGGCGTCGCGCGTGCCATCGCCCTGGAGCCGAAGCTGATCGTCGCCGACGAGCCGGTGTCGGCCCTCGACGTGTCGATCCAGGCGCAGGTGGTGAACCTGCTGCAGGAAGTGCAGCGGGAGATGGGCATCGCGTTCGTCTTCATCGCCCACGACCTTGCGATCGTGCGGCACTTCTCGCAGCGCGTCGCGGTGATGTACCTCGGCAAGATCGTGGAGATCGCCGACCGCGACTCGATCTACAACCGGCCTCGTCACCCCTACACGCACGCGCTGCTGTCGGCGGTGCCGGACGCGGACATCGACGCGGCCAAGCGGGAGCGGATCCGTCTCGCGGGCGACGTGCCCTCGCCGATCCTGCCGCCCTCCGGCTGCCGGTTCCGTACGCGCTGCTGGAAGGCGCAGGACAAGTGCGCCACCGAGGAGCCGCCGCTGGTGCGCATCGGGGGCAGCGAGGCCGGTCATCTGACGGCGTGCCACTTCCCCGAGGAGCCCACCATCGTGGACCGGGGCGAGGACGTCGTGATGGACAAGAGCCTGCAGGCCCTGGAGGGCCTGGCAGACGGCGACGAGGCGGTCTCCAAGAACTGACCGCCGCGTCGTCACCGGGTGCACCGAAGGACCGGGAGCGGGAGCCGTAGGCGGCTCTTCCGCCCCCGGTCCTCGTGCGTGTCAGGCCGTGACCCCGGCCCGCGCCCAGTGGCAGGCCACCTGTGCCCGCGGCTCGCCGCCGAGGACCTCCGGATCTTCGGTCCGGCATGCCTCCGCAACTCCCGCCCGTTCCGCCTCGCCGCTCGCCAGCACCTGGCAGCGGGCGTGGAAGCGGCAGCCGGAGGGAATGCGGGAGGGGTCCGGGGGCTCACCGGTGAGGACCACCGGGCTCCCGGGGGCCTCCGGCAGGACCGACAACAGCGCCTGCGTGTACGGGTGTCGCGGTGCCGTCAGGACCTGCTCCACGTCCCCCGTCTCCACGATCCGGCCCAGGTACATCACCGCCACCCGGTCCGCGATGTTCCAGGCCAGCCCCAGGTCGTGCGTCACCACCAGCGCCGACAGCCCGAGTTCGGTCCGCAGCCGAAGCAGCAGGGCGAGGATCTCTCCCCGGACGGACGCGTCCAGGGACGCCACCGGCTCGTCGGCGACCAGGAGTTCGGGTTCGAGGACCAACGCGCCGGCGATCACCACCCGCTGGCGCTGGCCACCGGACAGCTCGTGCGGATAGCGCAGGAAGAAGCGCTCCGGAGGTCGCAGACCCGCCTTGGCGAGGGCCTCGGCGACAGCCGTCCGCTCGTCGCCGCGGTGCCCGTGGATCCGCAGGCCCTCCGCCACCGCGTCGTACACCGTGTGCCGGGGATTCAGGGAGCCCGTCGGGTCCTGCAGGACCAACTGGACGCGCTTTCGGTACGCCTTCAGGGCCCGGGACGAGCGGCGCAGCTCCGCGCCGTCGAAGACGACCCGCCCCCGGGTGGGGGGCACCAGACCGAGCAGGGCGCGGGCCAGTGTGGTCTTGCCGCAGCCCGACTCGCCGACCAGGGCCACGATCTCCCCGGCGCCGATGTCGAGTTCGACGCCGTCGACCGCGCGGGCGGGTGGGGCACCCTGCCGGCCGGGGTAGGTGATGTGCAGGTCCTGTGCGCTCAGCAGGCTCATGATCCGCTCCTCGCGTCCTGCGCCGCCCGTACGTGCACACACGCCGCCCGCCGCTCCTCGTCGGACGCGCGCAGTTCCGGGTCGTCCACCGAGCAGGAGTCCAGCACGACCGGACAGCGCGGATGGAAGGCGCATCCGGTGGGCACGGCGGCGGGGTCCGGCGGGTCGCCCGGCAGGCCGCGAGGGGCGAACCGGGAGGACGCGTCGCCGATCCTCGGGAACGCTTCCGACAGCGCCCTGGCGTAGGGGTGCCGGGCGTCCTCGTAGACCTGCCGGGCCGGCCCCTCCTCAATGACCCGCCCCGCATACATCACCGCCAGCCGGTCGCAGGTGTCGGCGAGGACGGCCAGGTCGTGACTGATCGCGATCAGGCCCAGTTCCTGTTCCAGCACGAGCTGTTCGATGAGCCGTAGGATCTGCGCCTGGATCATCACATCCAGCGCGGTCGTCGGCTCGTCGGCGATGACCAGTCGTGGTTCGCAGGCGAGCGCCATGGCGATCATGACGCGCTGGCGCTGGCCGCCGGAGAGTTCGTGCGGATACGCCGACGCCCGCGCCGCCGGGAGCCCCACCTGCTCCAGGAGCTCGCCGGTCTTCCGCCGCGCGCCCGCCGGGGTCGCCCTGCGGTGCAGCAGGATCGGCTCGGCGATCTGGTCCCCGACACGGTGCACGGCGTTCAGCGAGTGCATCGCGCCCTGGAAGACGATGGACGCCCCCGCCCAGCGCACCGCCCGCACCCGCCCCCACCGCATGGTGAGGACGTCCTCGCCGTCCAGCAGGACCTCCCCGCCGATCCGGGTGCCGGCGGGCAGCAACCGGAGCAGGGCGAGGGCGAACGTGGACTTGCCGCAGCCCGACTCGCCCGCGATACCCAGTTTCTGCCCGGCGGCCAGGGCCAGGTCCACCCCCCGTACGGCGGTCGCCCCACCCGGGTAGGTCACCTCCAGGTTCCGTACTTCGAGCAGCGTCAACGTGCCACCCCCAGTCTGGGATTGAGCACCGACTCCACGGCGCGTCCACACAGCGTGAACGCCAGCGCGACGACCGCGATCGCGATGCCGGGCGGCACCAGGTACCACCAGTTCCCGGAGCTGACCGCCCCCGCCTCCCGCGCGTCCTGGAGCAGCCCGCCCCAGGACACCACGGTCGGATCGCCCAGCCCCAGGAAGGCCAGCGTCGCCTCGGCGAGGATGGAGGAGGAGATCATCAGGGTGGTCTGGGCGAGCACCAGCGGCATCACGTTGGGCAGAACGTGCCGGGCCATGATGTGCCGGTGCCCGCCGCCCAGTGCCTTCGCCCGTTCGATGTACGGCCGTGACTCCACGGCCAGCGTCTGCGCCCGCACCAGCCGGGCAGTGGTCGGCCAGGACGTCACGCCGATCGCCAGCACGACCGTACCCAGCGAGCGGGACAGCACGGTGGCCAGGGCGATGGCCAGGACCAGCGTGGGCATCACCAGGAACCAGTCGGTGATCCGCATGACCACTGTGGCGTACGCCCCCTTGAAGTGCCCCGCGGTGATACCGACGAGCGTGCCGATCGCCACCGAGAGCGCGGCCGCGAGCAGCCCTACCAGCAGCGACACCCGCGAGCCCCACACCAGCAGGCCCAGCAGATCCCGCCCGAACCGGTCCGTCCCGAGCGGGAACTCGCCACTGGGGCTTTCCAGGGGCTCCCCCGGCGCCCCGGTCACGCCGGACACGTCGGAGCCGACGGTGAGCGGGGCCGTCAGCGCCAGCAGCACGAACAGGGCGAGGGCGATCAGGCCCACCAGCCCGCTGCGGTGGGTGCGGTACTGCTTCCAGAACCGTACGGCGGAGCGGCGCCGCCGCTGCCGGGCGAGCGCGCGCGGGCCGGCCGCCCGCGCCCCGGCATCGTCCGTCTCGATCTCGGCCGTCATCGGCCCACCCGGGGGTCGAGCAGCGGATAGACCAGGTCGGCCAGGGTGTTCATGACGATCACCGTCCCCGCGAAGAAGAGGAACAGGCCCTGCACCAGCGGCAGATCGGGCACGCTCAGCGCCTGGTAGAACAGTCCGCCGAGGCCCGGCCAGGAGAAGACGGTCTCGACCAGGATCACGCCCGCGACCGTCCGGCCGAGGTTGACGAAGATCAGGGTGACCGTCGGCAGCAGCGCGTTCGGCACGGCATGTCGGCGCCGGACCAGATCGTCCCTGAGCCCCTTGGCGCGGGCGGTCGTCAGATAGTCACTGCCCATCTCGTCCAGCAGCGCGGAGCGGGCCACCAGCAGGGTCTGGCCGTACTCGACCGCGACGAGCGTGATCACCGGAAGGACCAGATGGTGGGCGACATCGAGGACGTATGCGAAGCCCTCCTCGCCGCCCGACTCCATGCCACCGGTGGGGAACAGCCCGGGAACGGGGCCCATCCCCACCGAGAACACGGTGATCAGCAGCAGCCCCAGCCAGAACGACGGGACCGAGTACAGGGTCAGCGCCAAACCGGTGTTCAGCCGGTCGCCGAGCCCGCCCCGGCGCCAGGCCGAGCGGGTGCCCAGCACGATGCCGAGCAGGGTGTAGAGGATGAACGCAGTGCCGGTGAGCACCAGTGTGTTGGGCAACGCCTCGGAGATCTTGTCGATGACGGGCGCCCGGAACTGGTACGACGTCCCGAGATCCCCGGTGAGCGTCTTGCCGCAGTAGTCGGTGAACTGCTGCCACAGCGGCAGGTCGAGCCCGAACTCGCGTCGGTAGGAGGCGAGTTGTTCGGCAGAGATGGGCCGGCCGCCGGTCATGGTCTTGACCGGGTCTCCGGGGATCAGCCGGAACAGGAAGAAGCCGGTGACGAGGACGGCGAGCAGGGAGACGGCGGCGCCGCCCACCTTGCCCGCGCCGTAGCGCAGATACCGCGTGGTGGTGCGCGCCCACGGTTCCCGGACCGCGGGCGCGGCGGCTCCGACGGCCGGAGCGGAGGGTGCGTCGGCGGTCATGGGCGGCTACTCGCGGTCCTCGGCGGTGGACCGGCGGCGCAGCGCGAAGAACACGCCCGCGCCCACGAGGAGGACGCCGCCGGCGGCGATGCCGATGACGACGCCCGCCGATCCCGAGCCGTCGGAGCCGTCGGAGCCGTCGGAGTCCGCCGGGGTGGCCGACCACCAGCTCCAGTAGCCGTCCTGCCCGTAGATGTTGCCCGCCTTCGAGGGCATCGTCGTGATCGACTTGATCTGGTCCGTGCGGTAGGCCTCGACCGCGTTCGGATACGCCATGACGTTCATGTACCCGAGGTCGTAGAGGCGTGACTCCATCTGCTTGACGAGGTCCGCCCGTTTGGCCGGGTCGTACTCGGCGAGCTGCTGGGCGTAGAGGTCGTCGTACTGCTTGTCGCAGATGAAGTTGTCGGTCGCGCCCGTGTCCTTCGGGGTCGCGGGCAGCGCGGCGCAGGTGTGGATCGACAGCACGAAGTCCGGGTCGGGGTTGACGGACCAGCCGTCGAAGGCGAGGTCGTAGGTGCCCGCGAGCCAGGGGTCGGTGACGTTGTCCAGGCAGTCGAGGGTCACACCGATGCCGAGCTTGCCCCACCACTCCTTGAGGTACTGCCCGATCGCCTTGTCGTTGGGGTCGGTGGCGTGGCACAGGAGGCGGTAGTCGATCGGTTTGCCGTCTTTGCCGACGAGCTTGCCGTCACCGTTCTTCTTGTAGCCCGCCCGGTCGAGGAGCCGGGCCGCCTCGGCGGGGTCGTGGGCGAGCTCCTGGCCGTCGGCCGGTTTCCAGAAGTAGGAGTCGAAGCGTGGCGGGATGTATCCCTCGCCTCGCACCGCGTAGCCCCGGAAGACCTTGTCGATGATGGTCTCGCGGTCGACGGCCATGAACAGGGCGTGCCGCACCCGCTGGTCCAGCAGGGAGGGGTCGCCGTCGCCGAACTTCTCACCGTTCTTCGCCCGTGCCCCGGGGTTGACCGCCAGGGCGTAGAAGCGGCGGCCGGGGGCGTCGTTGACGTGGATGTTCTTCTCGTCCTTGAGGGAGGACGCCTGGGCGGGTGTCAGGGACGGCGACCCGGAGACGAAGGAGACCTCGCCCTTGCGCAGGGCGGCGACCGCCGCGTCCTGGTCCTTGTAGTAGCGGAAGACCAGCTCGTCGAACTTGGGTGCCCCGCGCCAGAAGTCCTTGTTGGCCTTCAGCCGCACATAGCTGTCGGGCTTGTAGTCGGTGAGGATGAACGGTCCGTTCCCGACGAGGGGGAACGTCTTGTCGTTGTTGAACCCGGAGAAGTCGCCGACCTTCTCCCAGATGTGCTTCGGCACGATCGGCACGTCCAGCGCCGTCATCGTGGCCTGCGGCTTCTTCAGCTCGATGACCAGCTCGGTCGGGCTCGGCGCGGTCACCTTGCGGAAGTTGGCGACGAAGCTGCCGTTGGCGGTGGCCGCGCCTTCGTCGGTCATCATCTTGTTGAACGTCCACGCCGCGTCCTCGGCCGTGGCCTGCTTGCCGTCCGACCACTCGGAGTCGGCGCGGATCGTGTAGGTCCAGGTCAGCTTGTCCGGTGACGACTTCCACTCGGTGGCCAGGGCCGGGACGGCGCGGGCGTCCTCGGGGTCGTAGTTGGTGAGGTACTCGTACGTCAGCCGGTGAATGCTGGTGCTGAGGAGCCGGGAGGCCAGGAACGGGCTCAGCGAGTCGACACTCTGTGCGACCGCGACGGTGAGAACCTTGTCGCCGTCCGCAGCCGTGGCCTGCTGGGGCACGAGTCCGGCCGCCAGCGTCAGGGCGGCTGCTCCGGTGGCGGCCAGGAGCCGCCGTCGTGCTCTGCTGTGCTGCTCATGAGTGCTCATGGTGGTGACCTCGCGTCATCGCTTGCACAGGGACGGCCTGTTGGACTGTCAGCGCTGTTCTGCGCGCGTCAACGGCGCATGAAACCCCATGTGGCCTGCGGAAACAATGAAGTGATGAGATTGAGACAGCCAATGGTCCACACCGGTGAAGAGCCCCTGGTTGCGGCATGGCGCCCCCACGGCCACCGGTTGGCGCCGAACGGACCAACGGCACCTCGGATGGCTGCCCTGCGCATGCGCGCGGGCTCAGGGCTGCCGATATTGGCTGCCTAGGCGCGGCGAAAACACGGGTGCCGCGGTCAGGAGGAGGCACTCCATGCGCGGAGTCACGCACGCCAAATGGGCCGCATGCGCGATGGCGGTTGCGCTCGCGACGACTGCGTGCGGGGGCGGGGGTGACACCACCGGCGCCGGTGGCGCGGTGCTGAGCTCTTCGTGGACCGATCCGCAGAACCCGCTGGAGCCGGCCAACACCAACGAGGTGCAGGGCGGCAAGGTGCTCAACATGATCTTCCGGGGGCTCAAGCAGTACGACCCCCGGACCGGCGAGGCCGAGGACGTGCTCGCCGAGAGGATCGAGACCACCGACTCGCGCAACTACACGATCACCGTCAAGGACGGCTGGACCTTCAGCAACGGCGAGAAGGTCACCGCCCGGTCCTTCGTGGACGCCTGGAACTACGGGGCGAGTCTGAGGAACAATCAGAAGAACGCCTACTTCTTCGGGTACATCGCGGGCTACGACCAGGTCCACCCGGCACAGGGCGAGCAGCGCGCCGACACCATGTCCGGGCTGAAGGTGGTCGACGAGCGCACCTTCACCGTCGCGCTCAGCCAGAAGTTCTCCAGCTTCCCCGACACCCTCGGCTACAACGCCTTCGTCCCGCTGCCCCGGGCGTTCTTCGACGACCACGCCGCCTGGCTGGCCAAGCCCGTCGGGAACGGCCCCTACACCGTTGAGTCGTACATCAAGGGCTCGGAGATGCAGCTGGCGAAGTGGGGCGGCTACCCGGGCGAGGACGCGGCACGCAACGACGGCGTCACCCTGAAGGTCTACACGGACAACAACACGGCCTACACCGACCTCATGGCCGGCAACCTCGACCTCGTCGACGACGTACCGGCCCAGCAGCTGAAGAACGTCCGCGGCGACCTCGGTGACCGTTACCTCAACACCCCCGCCGGCATCATCCAGACCCTGTCCTTCCCCCACTACGACAAGGAGTGGAACAAGGCAGGCTCGGTCAAGGTCCGTCAGGGGCTCTCCCGCGCCATCGACCGCGATCAGATCACCCGGACGATCTTCCAGGGGACCCGTACCCCCGCCACCGACTGGACCTCACCCGTCCTGGGCGCCGAGGGCGGCTACAAGGCGGGGCTGTGCGGTCAGTGGTGCGAGTACGACGCCGCGGCGGCCAAGAAGCTGATCGCCGAGGGCGGCGGGCTGCCCGGCGGCCAGGTCAAGATCACGTACAACGCGGACACCGGCTCCCACAAGCTGTGGGTGGACGCCGTGTGCAACTCCATCAACAACGCCCTGGACAACGACCGGGCCTGCGTCGGCAACCCGATCGGCACCTTCGCCGACTTCCGCAGCAAGTCCACGACCCAGAAGCTCTCCGGCCCCTTCCGGGCGGGCTGGCAGATGGACTACCCGCTGCCCCAGAACTTCCTGCAGCCGCTCTACTACACCAACGCCTCCTCCAACGACGGCAAGTGGTCCAACCAGGAGTTCGACAAGCTCATCGACCGGGCGAACGCCGAGACCGACGTGGCCAAGGCCGTCCAGACCTTCCAGCAGGCCGAGGAGGTCGTCCGGGACAACATGGCGTCCATCCCGCTCTGGTACCAGAACGGCAGCGCCGGCTGGTCGGAGCGGCTGTCGAACGTGGCCCTCAACCCGTTCAGCGTCCCCGTCTACAACGAGATCAAGGTCGGCTGAGTCCGTCATGGGCGGGTACGTGGTCCGGCGCCTGGTGCAGATGGTCCCGGTGTTCATCGGGGCCACCCTGCTGATCTTCCTCATGGTGAACGTGATGGGCGACCCCGTCGCGGGCCTGTGCGGCGACCGGCAGTGCGACCCGGCGACGGCCGCCCGGCTGCGGCGGGAGTTCGGCCTCGACAAGCCCGTGTGGCAGCAATACCTGACCTACATGGGGAACCTCTTCACCGGCGACTTCGGTACGGCGTTCAACGGCCAGGAGGTCACCGAGCTGATGTCGACGGCCTTCCCCGTCACCATCCGGCTGACCATCGTGGCGATCGTCCTCCAGGTCGTCATCGGGATCACCCTGGGCGTCGTCACCGGCCTGCGCCGCGGCCGCCCCGTCGACACCGGCGTCCTCCTGCTCACCCTCGTCGTCATCTCCGTCCCCACCTTCGTCACCGGCCTGCTGCTCCAACTGCTGCTCGGCGTGGAGTGGGGCTGGATCCGCCCGTCCGTCTCCCCGCAGGCCCCCTTCGGCGAGCTGCTCGTGCCGGGCCTCGTCCTCGCGTCGGTCTCCCTGGCGTACGTCACCCGGCTGACCCGCACCTCCATCGCCGAGAACCGGACCTCCGACTACGTCCGTACGGCGATCGCCAAGGGCCTGCCCCGACGCCGGGTGATCACCCGGCATCTGCTGCGCAACTCCCTCATCCCCGTCGTCACCTTCATCGGCGCCGACATCGGCTTCCTGATGGGCGGGGCGATCGTCACCGAGCGGATCTTCAACATCCACGGCGTCGGCTTCCAGCTCTACCAGGGCATCCTGCGCCAGAACACCCAGACCGTCGTCGGCTTCGTGACGGTCCTCGTCCTCGTCTTCCTGCTGTGCAACCTGGTCGTCGACCTCCTGTACGCCGTACTCGACCCGAGGATCCGCTATGCCTGAGCCGCCGCTGGAGACGGGCGGGGCGATGGGCCTCGCCACCACCGAGGAGGAGCTCCTGGAGCAGCGGCCGCCCGCCGCCGATCCAGGGCCCGCCGGTACGGAAGCGGCGGGCAGGCCCCGCTCCCTGTGGTCCGACGCGTGGCGCGACCTGCGCCGCAACCCCGTGTTCATCGTCTCGGCCCTGATCATCGTCCTCCTCGTCGTCATCTCCCTGTGGCCCTCCCTGATCGCCTCCGGCAACCCCCTCAAGTGCGACCTCGCCAGGGCCCAGCAGGGCGCCGGGCCCGGCCATCCCTTCGGCTACGACGGACAGGGCTGCGACGTCTACACCCGCACGGTCTACGGGGCCCGTACGTCCGTCTCGGTCGGCGTCTGCGCCACGCTCGGGGTCGCCCTCCTCGGCTCGGTGCTGGGTGCGCTCGCCGGCTTCTTCGGCGGCCTGTGGGACTCCGTCCTGTCCCGGATCACCGACGTCTTCTTCGCCATCCCGGTCGTCCTCGGCGGCCTGGTCCTGCTGTCGGTCGTCACCAGCAACAGCGTCTGGCCGGTCATCGGCTTCATCGTGCTGCTCGGCTGGCCGCAGATCTCCCGCATCGCCCGGGGCGCGGTCATCACCGCCGGACAGAACGACTACGTCCAGGCCGCCCGCGCCCTGGGTGCCTCGAACTCCCGGATCCTGCTGCGCCACATCGCCCCGAACGCGGTGGCTCCGGTGATCGTGGTCGCGACCATCGCGCTCGGCACGTACATCGCCCTGGAGGCGACGCTGTCCTATCTGGGCGTGGGCCTGAAGCCGCCCAGCGTCTCCTGGGGCATCGACATCTCGGCGGCGTCCCCGTACATCCGCAACGCGCCGCACGCCCTGCTGTGGCCCTCAGGGGCGCTCGCGATCACCGTCCTGGCGTTCATCATGCTCGGCGACGCCGTGCGCGACGCCCTCGACCCGAAGCTGAGGTGAGCCGCCGATGCTGCTCGAAGTGCGCGACCTGCACGTGGAGTTCCGCACCAGGGACGGAGTCGCCCAGGCCGTCAACGGCGTCAGCTACGGCGTGGACGCGGGCGAGACCCTCGCCGTGCTCGGCGAGTCCGGGTCCGGGAAGTCGGTGACCGCGCAGGCCGTGATGGGGATCCTCGACACGCCGCCCGGCCGGATCACCGGGGGCGAGATCCTCTTCCGGGGGCGGGACCTGCTGGGGCTGAAGGAGGAGGAGCGGCGCAGGGTCCGCGGCGCCGAGATGGCGATGATCTTCCAGGACGCGCTGTCCTCCCTGAACCCCGTGCTCTCCGTGGGGGAGCAGCTCGGCGAGATGTTCGTCGTGCACCGGGGCATGTCGCGGAAGGACGCGCGGGCCAGGGCCGTCGAGCTGATGGACCGCGTGCGCATCCCGGGCGCCAAGGAGCGCGTGAAGCAGTACCCGCACCAGTTCTCCGGCGGCATGCGCCAGCGCATCATGATCGCCATGGCCCTCGCCCTCGAACCGGCCCTCGTCATCGCCGACGAGCCGACGACCGCCCTCGACGTCACCGTCCAGGCCCAGGTCATGGATCTGCTGGCGGAGCTGCAGCGCGAGTACGCCATGGCCCTGATCCTCATCACCCACGACCTCGGCGTGGTCGCGGACGTCGCCGACCGGATCGCGGTGATGTACGCGGGCCGGATCGTGGAGTCGGCGCCGGTTCACGACATCTACAAGGCGCCCGCCCACCCGTACACCCGCGGCCTGCTGGACTCCGTCCCGCGCCTGGACCTCAAGGGCCGCGAGCTCTACGCCATCAAGGGACTGCCGCCCAACCTCATGGACATCCCGCGGGGCTGCGCCTTCCATCCCCGCTGCCCGATGGCCCAGGACGTGTGCCGCACCGACGCGCCCGCCCCGTACGAGGTCTCCGAGGACCGGCGCAGCGCCTGCCATCTGTGGAGGGAGTGCCTCAATGGCTGAGGCGATTCTGGAGGTCCGCGGGCTCGTCAAGCACTACCCGCTCACCCGGGGCGTGCTCTTCAGGAAACAGGTCGGCTCGGTGAGGGCGGTCGACGGCGTCGACCTCACCCTGCACCGCGGCGAGACCCTCGGCATCGTCGGCGAATCCGGCTGCGGCAAGTCGACCGTCGCCAGGATGCTGGTCAACCTGGAACGCCCGACGGCCGGCTCCGTCAAGTACAAGGGCGAGGACATCACCCGGCTCTCCGGCCGTGCCCTGAAGGCCGTACGGCGCAACATCCAGATGGTCTTCCAGGACCCGTACACCTCCCTCAACCCCCGTATGACGGTGGGCGACATCATCGGGGAGCCGTTCGAGATCCACCCCGAGGCCGCCCCGAGGGGCGACCGGCGCCGCAAGGTCCGGGAGCTGCTGGACGTGGTCGGCCTCAACCCCGAGTACGTCAACCGCTATCCGCACCAGTTCTCCGGCGGCCAGCGCCAGCGCATCGGCATCGCCCGGGGCCTGGCCCTGCGCCCGGAGATCATCGTCGCCGACGAGCCGGTCTCCGCGCTGGACGTCTCCGTGCAGGCCCAGGTCGTCAATCTGATGGCCCGCCTCCAGAGCGAGTTCGAGCTCTCCTACGTCTTCATCGCCCACGACCTGTCGATCGTCCGGCACATCTCCGACCGGGTCGCGGTGATGTACCTCGGCCGGATCGTGGAGACCGGCCGGGACACCGAGATCTACGACCGTCCCACGCACCCCTACACCCAGGCGCTGCTCTCCGCGGTGCCGGTGCCCGACCCGGAGGCCCGGGAGCGCCGCGAGCGGATCATCCTCACCGGCGACGTCCCGTCCCCGACGAACGTGCCCTCCGGATGCCGCTTCCGCACCCGTTGCTGGAAGGCGCGGGACGTATGTGCCGAGGAGGTGCCGCTGCTCGCGGTGCCGTCGCGGCCGGGGGAGCGGGGCGGGGCGGGGCACGAGTCGGCGTGCCATTTCGCGGAGGAGAAGCAGGTGGTCGCGGCCGAGACGCGGTGAGCGGCGGGGGCATAGCCGCACAAATGTGCATCAACCGCGTTAACAAGCAGGCAACTTGACCGACCCGATTCCGATATACGGACGCGTCAGGGTGAACAGCGTACGGCCGTGCGGGTGCCGTAAACGGACCGGGGTGCGCCATGTCACCCCGGT
The DNA here is from genome assembly GCF_057710365.1 of Streptomyces sp. bgisy027. Classification (NCBI taxonomy): domain Bacteria; kingdom Bacillati; phylum Actinomycetota; class Actinomycetes; order Kitasatosporales; family Streptomycetaceae; genus Streptomyces; species Streptomyces sp. bgisy027. The sequence continues at coordinate 10,150 of NZ_JBYIVZ010000022.1, read as the reverse complement.
CCGTTGCCGTCTAGTCGAGCCCCAGCGACCGCTTGAGGAAGTCGAGCTGGAGCAGCAACAGGTTCTCCGCGACCTCCTCCTGCGGGGTCATGTGGGTCACCCCGGACAGCGGCAGCACCTCGTGCGGGCGCCCGGCGGCGAGCAGGGCCGAGGACAGCCGCAGAGTGTGGGCGACGACCACGTTGTCGTCCGCCAGCCCGTGCACGATCATCATCGGGCGATGCGGCTCGGCCGGTTCCACCAGGCCCGTGTCGTCGATCAGCGAGTTGCGCCGGTAGACCTCCGGCTGCTGGTCGGGGTGCCCGACGTAGCGCTCCTGGTAGTGGGTGTCGTACAGGCGCAGATCGGTGACCGGGGCGCCGACGACGGCCGCGTGGAAGACGTCCGGGCGGCGCAGCACCGCGAGCCCCGCCAGGTAGCCGCCGAAGGACCAGCCCCGGATCGCCACCCGCGTCAGGTCGAGCGGGAACCGCTCGGCGAGCCCCTGCAGCGCGTCGATCTGGTCCTGCACCACGACCGCCGCGATGTCGTCCTTGACCGCCTTCTCCCAGGCGGGAGAGCGTCCCGGCGTGCCGCGGCCGTCCGCGACGATCACCGCGAAGCCCTGGTCGGCGAACCACTGCGAGGTCAGATGCGGGTTGTGGGCGGCCACCACCCGCTGGCCGTGCGGTCCCCCGTAGGGATCCAGCAAAACCGGGAGTGGGGTGTCACCGGCGTAGTCCCGAGGCATAAGCACGGCGCACGGGATGCGGCGTGCGCCCCCTGTGGTGAGGGTGATGCGCGGGGACAGACCTGGATCTTCGGCATAGGAGCGGACCAAGCCAATCCGCTTCCCCTCGCGCAGTACTTGGACCTCGGCCCCGGGCCGGTCCGGTGAATGGGACACGAGCACCGTCACGCCTCCGGCGCGCACCGCCGAGTGCGCACCCGGCTCCTGCGAGACACGCTCCAAACCGAGCTCGTTCACCCGGTACACATGCACTTCACCGATCTCGGGCTCGGCCGCCGCCTCGCCCGCCGACGCCGAGATCAGCACGTCGTCGGAGGTGACGTCCAGTACCGCGCGGACGTGCAGCTGCGGCCCCGTCAGCGGGCGTTCGCCCACCGTGAGCACCCGCGCCCCGCCCTCGTCGGCGATCCGCACGAGATGCCCGGCCGGACTCCAGCAGGGCACGCCAGGGAAAAGTTCCAGCCATTGTGGATCTTCGTCGGCGTGCACCATCCGGGTCGCCCCCGTCGCCGGGTCCACGGCCAGGAACAACTGGCTGAGCTGGTCGCGCGCCTGTACGAGCAGCAGCGGCGCCCCCGCCGCTGACCAGTGCACTCGCGCCAGATACGGGTAGCGCGCCCGGTCCCAGGAGACCTCCGTGCGGGCCCCGTCCAGCCCGATCACGAACAGCCGGACGTCCGCGTTCGGCGTGCCCGCCGCCGGGTACGCCACCCGCTGCGGCTCCCGCTCCGGACGCGCCGGATCGGAGATCCACCACCGGCGCACCGGCGTGTCGTCCACGCGCGCCACCAGGAGCCGGTCCGACTCGGGGCTCCACCAAAAGCCCCGGTAGCGCGCCATCTCCTCGGCCGCGATGAACTCGGCCAACCCGTAGGTGACCCCCTCCGACTCCGGCTCGGCCAGCGCACGGTCACCCTCGCCCTCGGCGCCCACCACCCGCAGGGCGCCCCTCGCCACGTACGCGACGTGCCGTCCGTCGGGGGAGGGGCGCGGGTCGATCACCGGCCCGGTGACGGGGAGTTCACGAGCCGTCCCGGCTTGCAGCTCGGCCGTGAAAAGCCGCCCTGACAAGGCGAAAGACGCCAACTCTACGGCGTTGTCGGTGGCGTGGCCGACGATGCCGGCGCCGCCCTCACGGCTGCGCTCGCGCCGCGCCCGCTCCTCGGGCGAGAGGTCCTCCGCGCCGCCGCCCAGCAGGGCTCGCGGGTCGGCGGCCACGCGCTCCTCGCCGCTCGCCGTGTCGAGCACCCACAGCGAACTCGCCGGGTCCGTACCGGAGGTGGAGCGCAGGAACACGACACGGGAACCGTCGGGCGCCACCGCGAACGCGCGCGGTGCGCCGAGCGTGAATCTCTGGGTGCGGGCGTGCCGTCGGGGGAAGGACACAGGGTCGGTCGTCATGCCCCGACCATATTGGCCAGTGCGCCCCCTTGTGCGGCTGTGCGCCGATCGATGCGCACGTACGGATAGTTATGATCACAACCGCATAGTGGGTATGAACCTGCTGGCTGCTTGATGGATTTATCTGCCCCCATAGTCCGACCCCCGCGCTTGGGATTCTTGGAGGTGAGCCGCCGTGGCACTCTCGATTTCGGCGGTGGTGCTGCTGGCGATCATCGTCTTCCTTCTGATCAAGAAATCAGGGTTGAAGGCCGGACATGCGGTGGTGTGCATGCTGCTGGGCTTCTACCTGGCGTCCTCGACCGTCGCTCCGACCATCAGCGAGCTGACGACGAACATCGCGGGCATGATCGGAAGCCTCAAGTTCTGAGCCGAGCCGTTCCACGGGCTCCGGGTCGTCACTGACCGGAGCCCACGTCGGCCAGTTCGGCGAGGTCCTGGCCGAGCAGGTCGTCACCCGTACGGGTACGCGCGTCGAGGGCACGACCCAGTTCGACCGCCTCAACGCGCTCACCCGGGCCGGTGAGGACGAGAACGGGCCGTTCAAGAAGTTCGGCTACGAGGACCTGATCGCCGGCGACAAGGTCAACCTTGACATCACGTGGATGAAAGGCGGAGGTCGAGTAGTAGCCCGTCAGCCTTCGGAGGCGTACGACACGAAGCCGGACCAGGCGTCCGGCGAGAGCTGGAGGCGCGGGCCGGCGGTGTGCTTGGAGTCGCGGACGTGGATGGTGTCGGGGGTGTTGGCGACCTCGACGCAGTCGTTCGGGTTGTTGCTGTCGCTATAGCTGCTCTTGAACCAGACCAGCTCGGAAGCGTCCCCAACAGTGGCCTTGCGGATCATGTTTCTCCCACCAGTCGTTCGACGAAGGCCAGCGACTCGTGTGCGGTCAGAGCCTCGGCCCGGATGATGCCATAGCGCAGTTCGAGAATCCGGAGCTGCCTGGGATCGGAGACGGGACGTCCGCTGAACTCGTCGTCCATGCGCCCCACCGCCGTGCCGTCCCAGAACTTCAGCACCTGTACTCGCCCTCCCATCCCAGGGTGGTCCCAGCGGTCCATCGGCATCACCTGAATTTCCACGTTCCGCAACTGAGCCACCTCCAGCAGGTGTTCGAGTTGCTGGCGCCACACCATCTTGCCTCCGACTGGGCGCCTCAGTGCCGTCTCTTCCAGGACGAAGCTGAGTTCAGGCACTGGTGAGCGCTTGTAGATCGACTTTCGGGCCATACGTGCCGCCACTGCCTGCTCCAACTGGTCCTCCGGAGGCACAGGCCGCCGTGTCCTCAGCAACGCCCATGCGTACTCCTCCGTCTGGAGCAGGCCGTGCAGGTTGTGGTTTCCGTACGACAGCAGCTCTACGGCTTTCGCCTCCATCCCTGCCAGGTCCCGGACCTTCTTCGGGTACCGGACCTTCTCCACGTCCTCCTTCATTGCCGAGAGCAACCCACCCGCCCCCAACACCTCGTCCGCCTTGTCCAGGAACTCCGGCCGGGGGATCCGCTTCCCGCTCTCCAGCTTGTAGATCATGTCCTCGCCGTATCCGACGGCTTCGCCGAACTTGCCGGCCCGCATCCCGACCGCCTCCCTCCGCAGCTTCAGCTGCCGCCCCACGGTCGCGACGACCGCCACTCCCCAGTCGTCGTCCGGGTCCACCTCCCAACCCGGCTCATCCGCCTCGCTCTTGAGCCGCTTGACCTCACCGTCCACCGACATTTCCGCGCCCTCCGTCGTACGGCCGTACCGACCCGCCCCGTACCCGTACGTCCCGTCCCGACAAGCCCGGACACCACCGGACAAGCCCTGGACGGTCACCGTACGCAGCGGCATCGTCACTGTTCACGGTAGGCGCATCCCGCCACGCTGAGTGATGTGAATCAAGAAACCGCCGCGCCCGAGACCCAACTCGAAACACCCATCCGCAACTTCAGCGTGCAGCTGTCACCCACCCCGCGCGGAGCCCGCCTCGCCCGCCTGCTCGCCACCGAGCAACTCCACTCCTGGGGGCTCCCTTTGGACCCGGCGGCGCACATCGTGGCCGAACTCGCCGCCAGCGCCGCCACGCAAAGCCATATCCCCGGGCGAGAATTCCGGCTCACCCTTTACGTCATCGCACGCACTCTGCGCATCGAGGTCACCGACGCTCGGGGCGACCTCCTCCCACGGCTGGAACACCCCACCCCCGCTCCGAATCCGGCCGAGGGCTCGTCATCGTCGACGCGATCGCCGACCGCTGGGGCACCGCCCTCGGTCCGTACCCGCACAAGACGGTGTGGGCCGAGTGCGAAGTGGGCCCGCTACCGGAACCCAATCACCCGTGCTCCGGTGCGAGGGGCGGTCTTTCCCAAGAACCACGACGGTGAAAGAACCGGGCCAAGCCCCACCCCTCCCGCCCGCGGCCCAAACTCACCCGCCTGGGTGAACATCGCCAACTCGGCTGGATTCCCGGCCCCTTGTCGGCCCTACGCTCAGCGCAACACAACCGCAGACATGCGACGGCCCCCGCCGGGACGGCAATCCCAGTGCGAGGGCCTGACCACCGAGGAAGACAGGACTTCCCGATGGATACGCAGAACCCTAGCGCGCCCCCGTGCGCCGAGCCCCGCCTTGCCGCCAACAAGCACCCGAACCGGCGGCCTCACAGCAGCGGCGGCCTCACCCACGACAACTCCCGCCACACCGCCCGCTTCACGGTGATCGGCAACCACCTCACCCAGCACTCGGAGCTGTCCCTCCTCGCGATCGGGCTGGCCTGCCACATCCAGTCGCTGCCCAAGGGCGCCCGCGTCGACATCAAGACCCTCGCCGCCCGCTTCCCCGAGGGTGCTACCCGCATCGCCGCCGCCCTGCGCGAACTGGAAGCCCACGGCTACCTGCGCCGCGAACGCACCCGCATCCCCGGCGGCCGTATCGTCACCCGCACCGTCTCCTGCAATCAGCCAGGAAACCGGCGCCACGCCGACGACAAGCCCGCCAGACCCACACACACGACGCCGACGAAGAAGCGGGCGCCCCGCAACAAACCCCTCCCTGCCGTCCCCCAGCCCGCCTACCCCGCCCCCGCCCTCCTCCAGCAGGCCACCGACCTCCTCTCCGACCTCCGCCGTCACGACCCGCGCCTGCTCCTGTCCGCCTGCGACACCGCCCATCTCGCTCCCGGCGTCGCCGCCTGGCTGGAGCATGACGTCGCTCCCATCGCCGTACGCCAAGCCCTCACCGCGGACCTGCCGTCCGAAGGACCACGACGACCCGCCGCCCTCCTGGCCCACCGCCTCACGGCCCGGCTGCCCGCTCCGCCACCGTTCCGCGCCCCGACCCCGCCGCCGACGGTCCGGCACCCCATTCAGAACTGCGAAGGCTGCGACCGAGGCTTCCGCTCACCTACCCCAGGACACTGCCGTGACTGCTGCGCTCCCCTTGCCACTGCCGCCTGAGCCCGTTCCGCCCTGTCCCCCGCGGTCCGGCCGGATACTCTGGCCGGGGCACCCTCCGGAGGACACCATGAGCACTCAGGCCGACCACGGAAACGAACTGATCCCTCGTCCCGAGCTGACCCCTGATGCCCTGCGTGCAGCTCTGGCCATCGTCGCGCCAGGTCGCCTGGACGAGATGCAGGCCAGGAAGGACGAGGCCTTCGCCAAAGCAGTCGAGTGGCAGTCTGTGAGCCCAGTCCAGAGCTGGGTCCTGAGCTGGGCTCAAGAGATCGAGATCGCCCGTCGCCCAGATCTGTCCGCGCGCTACGCGCAGGCGCAGAGCAACCTGGAACACGAGGATCCTGCCACCGCGTGGGAGGCCCTTCGCGAGCTGAGCGCCGTTCTCGACGAATCGATGAAGGCAATTCGCGAGTGAGCTGGAAATGGGAGTACGCCTTCGGAGCTGAGGAGGCCGCCCGCTCCCTTCCGCTCGACTTCTTGGCCGCCATCGAACGTGTGGCCGACGAATTGGTGAGGGCGGCCGAGGCTCTCCATGTCCACGGCCGGGCCCATGAAGGTTTCGACCCTCAAGGCCGCCAGATCCCCGTTCCCGGAGGAGGCATGATTCGGTACCAAGTGGTCGTGCGAAGCGAGCGGGTCTACGTCGTCCAGATCACGTACGTGGGCTACTGAACCGCGTGGAAGGACAGCCGCCTCGTAGGGTGGGCTCCATGAAGGATCTCCCCGACCGGCGTCTTCTCCTGGTGCACGCGCACCCGGACGACGAGTCGATCAACAACGGCGCGACCATGGCCAGGTACGCGGCCGAGGGTGCCCGGGTCACCCTGGTGACCTGCACCCTCGGTGAGCACGGCGAGGTCATTCCCCCGGAGCTTCGCCACCTCACCGGTGCCGAGCTGGGCGGACACCGCCTGGGCGAGCTCACCGCGGCGATGCGCGAACTCGGCGTCGAGGACTTCCGTCTCCTCGGCGGCAGGGGCCGTTACGAGGACTCCGGGATGATGGGCATCGCCGACAACGACGACCCCGCGAGCCTGTGGCAGGCGGACGTCGACGAGGCCGCCCGCGAGCTGGTCGAGGTCATCCTGGAGGTACGCCCCCAGGTCCTGGTCACCTACGACCCCGACGGCGGCTACGGCCATCCCGACCACATCCAGGCCCACCGCGTCGCCATGCGCGCGGCCGAGCTGGCCGTGGACGCCGGGTGGGAGATCCCCAAGGTCTACTGGAACCGGGTCCCGCGCACCGCCGCCGACGAGGCGTTCGCCCGGCTTCAGGCCGATCTGCCCGGTCTGTCCTTCAGTAAGGCCGCCACTGTCGCCGACGTACCGGGAGTCGTCGCCGACGAGCGGATCACCACCGTGATCGACGGCACCGCGTACGCCGCCGCCAAGGCCGCCGCGATGCGGGCGCACGCCACCCAGATCGAGGTGGCCGAGCCGTACTTCGTGCTGTCCAACGAACTCGCGCAGCCCCTGTTCACCACCGAGTACTACGAGTTGGTGCGCGGTGAGCCGGGGGCGCGGCCGGAGTCCGATCTGTTCGCCGGTCTCACCTCCGAGGAGGCGTCATGAGCTCGATGCTCGCCCAGCCGGTCAAGCTGAAGCGGCCCTCCGCCCTGCGGGCCCTCGCCTACGTCGCCCTCTTCGTGCTCGGCGCGGTGGTCGGTGTGGCCGGCGCACTGGTGCAGCCCGCGTGGTTCCCGGGCGGTCTGCTGCTCGCCATCGCCGGCGAGGCCGGACTGCTGCTGGGTGCCGGCCGGGCGATGGGCAGCCGCGCCGGAGCCGTCGCACCGGCCGGCGGCTGGATGATCTCCGTCATCCTGCTCACCGCCAGCCGTCCGGAGGGCGATTTCCTGTTCGGCACAGGAGTCTCCTCCTATCTCTTCCTGCTCGGCGGCATGGCCATTGCTGTGATCTGCGCCACCCTCGCTCCGGTGCGGCAACCGGGTGGCGACGGCGTCCGACTTGGCAATTGACGTACCACTTCTCCACGACGCACTCGTGCGAGTCCCGTGTGGGTTTCCCAGGCGGTCGTGGGATACGCGCCAGGGGTGGCCAGTATGGTGGTGCGCGCCGCCGAGCCGACCGCAGCAATGAGGTCGAAACGGGCGGTGGAGCCAACCGGGAGAACCTGCCTTGAGTCGTGAAACTGACACTCCGTCCTCCGGGCCCAACGGGCGCGGAGGTGCCGCGTACCCCTCGGGCACGCCGCCGTACGGGACCCCCATGGTTTCCGACAGCGCTGCGAACGAGGGCCGTTCGGCCGCGCAGCCGGAGGAACGCAAGACCGAGACGACGCTGACGACCCGGATCCGGATCAACATCCCCGGTTCACGGCCGATTCCACCGGTCGTCGTCCGAAAGCCCGTCACAGAAGCCGAGAATCCGGGCGAAAGCGCCGACATCGAGGCGCCGCCGCCCGTGGCCGCCACGACCGCGGCCACGGGTGACGTCGAGCCCCCGGCCGAACCCGCTCCACCGTCGGGGGAGAAGACGAGCGACTGGTTCGCACCGCGCAAGTCCTCGGGCGGCAAGGGCGGTCAGGGCGGCCCGGCCACCAACGGTGCCGGTCTGCCCGGCGGTTCGGGCCCCGGCGCGGGCGGACCCGCCGGGGCGGGCCCGGCTGCCGGTTCCGGGCGGCCCGGCGGTGTCGTCGGCTCGATGAGCGCGCCCGGCGGTCCCCGACCCGGCGGCGGGAACGGCGCACGGCCGGACGGTGGCTCCCGTCCGGGCGGCGCGGGGCTCCCCGGGGCGACCGGCGGACCCGTGGCTCCCGGGCACGGCGGCGGCACCGGCTCCTTCGACGTCACCGAGGCACTGGCGGCCGGCCCGCTGGGCAACGGCAACGGCGCTCGCCCCGGCGGCGAGGCACGCCGCGACGACCTGCCGTACTTCGCGGAGAACGGGACCGGCGGCCAGACCGGCCAGACCGGCCAGAACGGGCAGAACGGTTTCGGCGGCCAGGGCGCGCAGAGCGGCCCCGGCGGCTACGGTGCCCCGGCCGGCCCGGCCGGCTTCGACCCCGCCGCCGACTTCAACGCCCCGAACGACTTCGGTGGCTCCAGTGACTTCAACGGCCCCAACGGCCGTGGCGGCCGAGGCGGCCCGCAGGGTCCCGCCGGCCCCACGACCGGCCCGGTCACCGGCGACGGACCGGCGGTGCCGCCGGTCGCGGGCGGCGGACAGGGCGGCCGGGGCGGTCCCGGCGGCCGGGGCCCGGCCGACCGAGGTCCGGGTGGCCCCGGTGCTGCGGGCGCACCCGGCGGTTCCGGCATTCCCGGCATCAACGTCGGCCCGTCCGGCCCCGCGGGCCCCGGCGCCCCCGGTCCGAACGGTCCCGGTCCGAACGGTCCCGGCGCCGCCTTCAACGCCCCGGGCCAGGGCCCCGGCGGCGGCATGAGCGACGACACCGCGATCCTCACCCCGCAGAAGCCGGCCCCCGAGCCCGGCGGCCCGAACTACGGCGTCGCCGACAACGTCTCCGGCCACACCGTCACCAGCGGCATCCCGATCGTGCCCGGTGGCGCCCAGGGCGGCCCCTTCGGGCCGGGTGGCACCGACACGCCGTCCGGGCCGCACACGCCCCCGAAGCTCCCCGAGTCGTCCTCGTCGAGCTCCTCGTCCTCCCGCTCGCCGAAGAAGAAGGGCCGCAACAAGCGGGCGCTGATCGGCGGCGGTGTCATCGTCCTCGCGGGCGGTCTGTACGGCGCCGGCCTGCTGATGAACCACACCGACGTGCCCAAGGGCACCACCGTGCTCGGTGTCGACATCGGCGGCGGCACCCGCGACGACGCGGTCCGCAAGCTCAACGACGCCTTCGACGAGCGGGTCAACAAGCCGCTGAAGCTGTCCGTGGGCGGCAGGACCGTGGCCCTGCAGCCGGACCAGGCGGGGCTCCAGTTCGACATGCAGCAGACGGTCAGCACGGCCGCGAGCAGCGACTACAACCCGATCTCAGTGATCGGCTCCCTCTTCGGCAACCAGCGGGTCGTCGACCCGGTCATGCCGACCGACGAGGAGAAGCTGCACGCCGCCCTGGAGGACGCCTCCGGCGGCTCCGGCTCGGTCACCGAGGGCACTGTCTCCTTCAAGACCGGCAAGGCGGTCGCCGTGTACGGCAAGGCCGGCCAGGGCATCGACGTCGCCGGGTCGACCGCGGCGGTCGAGGAGGCGTACCGCACCCAGGTGGAGACGGGCGCGTCCGCACCGGTGAAGGTGGCGACCACCGCCAAGGAGCCGACGGTCACCAAGGCCGAGGTCGACCGGTTCATGAAGGAGTTCGCTGAGCCGGCGATGGCCGACAAGGTCACGGTCCAGACGGACGCCGCGCACAGCATCCCGTTCGGCTCCCTGTCCCTGCCGAAGATCCTCGGAGCCAAGGCCGTCAACGGCAAGCTCGTGGACACGTACGACCTCAAGGCGCTCCAGGCGGCGTACGGCGCCACCTTCGACGGCGTGCAGATCAACGGCGCGAGCGGCAAGCGCGACGTCCTTCCGCAGGATGTCGCCTCCGCCCTGCGCAAGGCGCTGCGCGGCAGGACGGCGGCGGAACGCACCGTCACCATCGACACCGACCCGAGCTA